>JAXHUR010000024.1:0-42809 GCA_034189505.1 Thermodesulfobacteriota bacterium
GACGGAGGGGAGGACGTCAAGGATAAGCAAATTGAAGAAACACCCCCACGCCCGTGGGGAAGACCGCTTGAGCCGGACGACCCCGGCGGCATCGAGGGAAACACCCCCACGCCCGTGGGGAAGACACCAATATAATGTATCCTTCTTTGGATAGAATACCATATATTGTGCTAACAATTTTCGTCAATCATCATTTGACCTGAAAATTCAGGACTCCGACGACGCATCTATGCTCTTTTCAATGACCAGTTGCAATCCAGATATTTCGGTGAGATTGCGTTTTGTGTCGCCGACACCGCGTATTTCGTAGCCTGGCGCTTCAGGCGTGCGTCGAAAAACCATTAGGCCGCTTTCGATGGGACAGTGGTCGTACAAGTAGTCCACGACTTTTTTGGCGACGGCATCTTTTATGCCCGAGACAAAAACATTCGGGCGCGGCTCGACAAACCAGAGCTTCATCCGTCCCCGAACCGCCGGTGGTAAATCATTTGCAATGACGACGAGCATTTTTGCCTCCCAGCATCTCGCCAATATCCGGCCCTATTTTGCCGAGCAAATCGTATTCAATCACACGCTGACGAAATGCCGCCGAGACTTTGTGTTTGTTGTATTTCCCCGCCATATCAAGCGTGAGAGAAAAGGCCAGATCAATGCACAAGTGTTCTTTGTAGAGGTCAGCCAGGTCATAAACAAACGGCAAAGGGCTGCCAGAATGAATAAAACCGATATGTGGTGAATAGCCCATGCTGTGTACCGAGGAGCTTAGAATGCCATAAAGGGCGGCGTTGCAGGCGGTTAAAATCTGATTCGTAATATCGCCAAGTTGAAACTTGCCGGGCGTATAACTGCGTCCCTTCCAGCCGACCCCATATTCCTGCGCTTTTTGCTCGTAAAGGCTGCGAATCCGGTGCCCTTCCATGGGCATCAATTCTTTTAAGGTTTTATCGGACAGCTCGGCATCTGGAAAACGTCTGGCATACATGCGCCGGGCAACTTCGAGGGATTTCTTCGGATCGGCGGCAAGTTTCATCTGTTCGCGCAAATTGCGCGTATCCGCTGTGGGCGACTGGCCGCAGGCATAAAACAGCAAACTGTCCTCACCAACCCAGCAGATGCTGCAATTGGCCTGGGCCGTCACCTTGACCGCCTCGTGGGTGATGCTGGTCCCAGGGCCGAGCAATAGACAGTTGAGGGTTGCTATCGGCAGCCGTACCACGTTGTTTTCACAGTCAATCCACTTGACGCTGGCATCGTCGATCTCCAGGCGACCCCGCTCAAGGTAGATAAAGGGATACTTGTCTTTGACCTGCGGCAGGGTGTCGCGGGTGACCTTGATCAGCAGGCGAGGCGATGCAGTTTTGGTCGGTGCCGTCTCAGCGGGCATAAATCAAACTCACCTGACGATCGCGATAACGCTTGTCGTCACCAAACTGAACCGGCACGTCATTGAGGGTCATGACTTCATCCGCCGCCCTGCCGATGCTTCCCTGCACCACCCGAAAATCCTCACTGCGCTTTTTCTCTCTGGCGAACACTTCGGCCTGTTCCAGCGCAGCCGTTTCCTGATCGAAGGTGCCACGATAGATAAAATCGGTCGGCACACAGTTCTTACGCCCCAAGTAGATGTCCCAGGTCGGATTTTGCAAGGCCTCAGCGAGAGTCCCGGCTCTAGCCGCAGGGACTTCAAGCGCTACGGCGAAAGCTGCGTCCTGCAGGTAGTAACGGTAGGTCAATTTGGTTCCGCCACCGACCGCTTTTTTCCCCTCATTGGTTTTTGGAATCAGCAAACTCGCCCAGGGATCCCGATCATCGTAACCGCTGCCGACCATGTGAAAATCACGCAATAGGGGTTCCCGGTCCTGCTTGACAATTTCGCCATCCTCTTTTACCCGGTAACGGCTATAAGAAATTGCAGTTTGCCGCAGCGGGGCAAACTCAGCCAGTAGTTCCTGTTGCGGGCCTCCCGCCCCCAGGGCGGCGCAGACCAGCCCCAACACCCCCGATTTGGTCGGGAATGCCAGGGTGTCACGGCGACCGAATTTGGAATCGGCGCCCCAGGCTTGCAGCGGAGCCTCGAACCATAACAGAAGGTAAAGATTGTTCATCGAATTACCCCTAAACGCTGGCGTGTTGTTTCAGAGCGGCAACAAGATCATCGACAGTGAAATTTTCATCTTCACCGTAGGTGTATTCGGCCTGCTTGCCGAACAGGCTGCCGTGCAGCTTTTCCTGCTTGGCCAGGTAGCTGGTCATGGTTTCAATACTCGGCTGAAGAAAGCCGCCATCCTTGGCTTTGACCGCCGTTTCAAAAGGCACCTGCAAGCGCTGCCCCTTGCGCACCAGCACCTTGGCAAACTCCCAGGGTGAGGCGCCCGACTGGGTCGTTTGCCGCGCCGTTGGCACGGCTAAAAACAGGGCTTTGGTGAAGTTTTCCACCGCTTCGGGTAGGTTTTGTCCTGCCAGAGTCTGCCATAACTGTCCCAGATCAAGGCTGACATAGCGATAGTAGGTGGCGGAGTTGAACTCCAGGCTGCCCATGTGGGCCGAACCCGGCTCGGTAGCAAAGTCATCCAGGGCGGTAAAAAACTCGACTTCGTTGCTGACTTTATGGGTTGAAATGGCATGGGCAAACGAGGCTGCAGCTTCGATATTCAGTTCACCCGCCTGGGCAACCATGCGACCGAAGAGAGCAATGTCGACGCCTTCAATGGCCAGGTTCAACGACTTTTTGGCAATTTTATGAATATCCTTGTCCTTGAGATTTTCTGCGACAAATTCTTTTTGCTGAGCGTAGTCACAAAACGCCTGGGCCTCGGCCCTGGTGAAAAACAGCAAGGTGTCTTTGCTCAGAAAACCCGCGATTACTTCGCCACAGGCCTCGGCTTGCTCCTCGGTAGCCCCCAGGTCACGACAGATCTGTGCGAGGGTGGACGCTACATGCTTGGTACGCATACCCAGCTTGGCACCAAACTCATGCATGGCCATGCGCACGGGTCGCTTCCACGCCTGAGAGCTGACGCGGGCACGCTGTACACCGCCGACAATAGCGGTTTTCGGTGCCCCGACATCGTCCCGATTGAGGCAGGTGACAGGGAAGGATTGCAGAATGTGAAATTCGATACGCTGATTTTTGAGCGGGTTGGTCGTGGCCATGGTATATCCTCCTGAAGGTGAATGTTTTTTTAATCGGTTAATTTTCGCTAAATGGAACGATCTGTAATAAACCGAAGCCAAAGGCGCGGCCGCGGCCGATACCCTGCAGAAAACTTCGGCGAAAGCGAACTGGGTCGATCACATGCAACTCGCCTTTGAGTGTGGCACTGCCATGAGTAATGGTACGGCCGCCTTTTGCGAACACCTGCACACCAATCTTCTCCGTTTGCAGGTTTTCGGGGTTCACTCGAAAACCCCATGATTTTTCCGCCCGTGCCAGAAACCAATCGACAACCTCCTCCCGTCTGCGCATGGGGACAATCTTCCCGGTTTGCTTGTCGCGTTTACCGGGATTCAGGGTGACCTCGAAGGCGTAGCAGGGTTGATCCAGAAAACTTCCAGGGACCGGCTTGGTTTTGACGGCGCCAAATTGCGGAGTTTGATGTGGTCTGCGGTCGGAGAGCATCAGAACCTGCCGGCAGTGAAAATCGCCCCCCTTGTCGGCATAGACGATGCCGCTAGGAATACTGGCTTGTTTCTCAGCCTCGGAGCGGGTCTCTTCGAAAAGTCCGTAGACGACCCTGTGCAAGCCGTAAGCATCTTTGATTTTCAGGGCATTGAGATCCGCGCGGCTCAGGCGCAGCACACTGGCGTAAGCTAAAATATCTTCACTCATACCTCCCCTCCTCTGCCGGTTTTTTGCCGTAGAAACTTTGTGCCCAGCGGGCCTTGATGCGATTCTGGCTGTCGGCGTGACCAAACCAGAGCAGATCGTTAAGCAGGCCGGCATAGTCGACGGTGCTGTTGCTTTTAGACTGAATCAGGCTGAGCAGGGGGCGCACGATCCGGCAGGCTTCGGCCACGGTTTCACAGGAGAGCAAACGACGCAATTTGGCCTTGGCCTGGTCACTGGCGTTGCCCTCTTCATAACAGCGGGCGATTGCCTGCCCGATAGCGACGGCACCATTTTTTTCGGCCTTGGCGCGGGCAATAGCCGCCCCGATAGTTGCATAGGGGAGGCGCTGGTTCTCATATTCCAGATTGACATGGAACCCGGCCAAAACCTCCCAGCTCTGATATTCGGTCGCCGGGTTGTCGGCCCGTGTCAGCGCAGCTCTTATCCCTTTGTCGGATTGGCAGCGATTGATGACGTAGTCGACAAAGGCCTGCGCTTTGTTGGCCTTTTGCTTGTCGCTGCGCGTAGGTTCGGTTAATTCCACGCTCATGCGGCCTCCTCCTTGTTCAGATGTTGAAGATATTTGCCTAGATTGGGACAATTCCTGGCCCAGGCATCCAGTTGCCGGGCAGTGTCTCTCGGACAATAGGTATCATAGGCTTTGTTGACGAAGCGGGCGAAACCGGGTCGCATGGCATGGGCTTGTTCAGAACTGTCGCAGGCAAGCACCAGTTCTTGAAATCGGCGTTCACAGAGTTGCCAGAATAAATTGCCAGCTTGGGCCGCCTGCCCCTTGCTTTCCATATTTTGGCTTTTGAAATAGGCGAAGGTCGCGCCATAAACCATCTTTGACAGTTTTTCCAACTCGTCCATCTCCAGTTGCAGATTGGCAAACCAAAGCTCTCCCACAATGGCACTATTCAGTTGAATTGCTGATTCTACAAAATCGTCTGAGACCGCAATATATTGTTTGTTCGTGCCCCCGCCACTTACCCGTAGCCCCCCTGACCAAATATCAAAGACATTTATATATTGCACGGCACGGCCTATACAAAATCTAAGCTGATAGCAATCAAAAGTATTTGAGCTCGTTTGGGACAAAAAACTCAGCAATGCGGTCAATTGCCGCCAAGGTCGCTTATTGGGGTCAACCCAGATTACTTTCGGATCTTTGCCAGAGAAATCGACTGAAACACTAGGATCAACAACCCCCTCTTTGTAGCCTGGGTGTGCAAGGCCTTCAGAGTAATGCAACCCCTTCTCTGACAACTTAATAAAATGAGAAACTGGCACCAATCTTCCTATGAGGCTGGATTTAAGTGCTTCGGCTAACGAGTCATTTTCACCGACTGGCATCTGCTCCCATGGCGCGGTACCTAGTCCCTGCTGATACATGCGCAAATCAGAAATCAATTTCTGGGTCAATAAATTAAGCCAAAGAGTTTCCTGCAACGAATGACCTTGCAGGAAATTATGCAGGTATCCCATTTTCCCCAGGGAGGCACCTGGCAAGCTTACAGACACATTCCCCTTGCTATTAAGTTTTCCTTGATAACCTGGAGAAAGGTTAACGCTGTTGTCTGCTTTCCCCCCCAGTCCAAAACCCATCAACTGCACAACCAGCAGGGCTTTGTCGGCATCAGTCATGGGCCGTTCGATCTGTCCCTGGGTCAGTACGGTGGTATTGCCGGTCGACACCTCGGGCAAAACCGCGCCAAATGGCTGGATGGCAGCAGCCTTGATGGCGGGCATCTGCAAAAATGGTTTATTGCCAAACAAAAAAAACCGGTCATACCATTGGTCAAGATACGAAAGACATTTTTTGGCCAAACCGGATGGCTTTAAATCAGCCCATTCTCGATCATCGGCCGGCGTACAGGCGGACTGGGCAATTGCCAGCAACAGCTTGGTGAGAGCGATCTTCTGCACCGGGTTGCCGCCCAGGGCGCGATAATGCGGCTGACTGAAGAGCTGTTGCAGGCTGACGCGCCCAACATCCACGACCGGGATCCAGGGTTCGTCAATCAGATTGAAGCGGTTTTCCGGCATCGTCTGCCCTCCTTGTTCATTGTTTGGTGGCTCGATAGCCAAACGTGGTATCGTAGCTCAGATGGTATTGGTCATTGACAATGCCCTGGTCCAGGGATCTCAGATCGCCGCTTTGGTCGACCAGGGCGACGCGCAGCAGGGCGTTTTCGTCATTATCAGGACGGCCCAGATAAAAATAATCGCCCAACCACCGAACGTGGGTTCTGCTGATGGCCTTGGGAGCAAGGTGTTCGGCAACCCTGACCGTGTTCCGCATCAGCGTGGCTGTCAGTTCACGCCATTTGCGGCGGCCCAGGGAGCGGCCATTGTAGGGAACCCAGTGTTGTTCGCCGTTAAGCAAGGTCACTGAAGTTTCCTGTTTTTTCTGGTCAAGCTTATAGCCGCAAATCAGCAGCACCTCGGTTGTGTCCTGGTCGCTGTAGCGGGTTTGCGCCTTTTCTTCCGGCAATGTTGTCCCTGCCTGCGACAGGCCGAGCAGTGCCAGCCGTTGCAACTTGTCGCGCTCTTTCGCCAACTGGTGCAGGTGCTTTCGCAGTTCTTCACTTTCATCCGCTCTTGGCTGGTAAGTCTCTTCGATCAAATCGCGAATCTGGCCTGGCAGGTCGACCTGGCTGATGTTTTGCCAGACTTCAAGGCTGCGGCAGAGCACGTAAGGCGCGTAAACCTTGGCTGTGGGACCGAAGTTTTTTTCCGGCGCACTGATCGCTTCGTTTAATTCAGGAGCAAGAATCCACGCTTCGCGGCGGGCCGCTGGCGGGCGACAGGTCTTTTCATGCCGCCACAACCGACCGAGCCTTTGCAGCAGCATGTCAGTGGGAGCAATGCGGGTGACAAGAAAATCGGCGTCGATGTCGAGAGACTGTTCCAAGACCTGAGTGCCGACCAGAATACGCCCCTGCTGAGTCCGACTTTCGGCACCGTCTTTACCGAAATATCTGACCCAGACATCCTCGTTGACACTGCGATCAGTCTTGAGAAACCGTGAGTGCAGCAATCCGCAAGCAACGCCAATCTCACTGGCACGAGCGGCAAGCTGTCGATAGACCTCCTGTGCCTCCTTAACCGTATTTTCGATCCATAATACCTGTTCCCCTTCCTCGGCCCGGCGCAGGGCTTCTTCAGTTGCTTCAGCTTTAGGCGGGTGGCCGATGGCAACCGGAACATCTGCAATTTCTTCCGCCGCGATTTCCTGCACTTCACCCTGATTGGGCTGTGCGGTAATCAGCGGATAAGCGGTTGACTCGGGAAACGCGTCGAGCAAACTGGATCGGCGGTCGCGAGTGAGGGTGGCGCTGAGGATAATCACCGTACAGTGCAATTGTCGCAATGCTTTCACCAGCGCATCGAGGATTGTGCCGGTGTAGCTGTCGTAGGTATGGACTTCATCGAGGATCACCACCTTGCCGGCCAGACCAAAGGTACGGACAAACCCGTGCTTGACATTCATCACCGCCATCAGCGCCTGATCGATGGTGCCGACGGCGAAAGGGGCCAGAATGCCGCGCTTGCCCTGTGCGAACCAAGAGCCTCCGGGGTTCGCCTCCTCCCCCATTTCGAATCGCCTGAGCCAGGCATTGCCGTGAACCAGTAATGCCTTACTCGGTGATTGGTCATCCAGGATACAATCCAGGAATTGATTGACCCGTTGATGAATCTTGTTGCTGGTCAGCTGGGTGGGGAGTGCAAAATAGATCCCTGTGGCCATTTCTCTCGCCAGCAGTTGATAGGCCGCATAAAGCGCCGCCTCGGTCTTTCCCAGGCCCATGGGTGCTTCAAGGACATACACCCCCGGCTGGGTAGCGGCCGCAATTAGACTGGCCTGAGCTTGCCTGGGACAGAAAGGAAAGACCTCGGAAAAACCCAAACCCGGCTTGACCTTGGGCGGGATAAATCCGGCCCGATCGAGTGCCAGTTCGATTTTGGGCTGCCACTCCTCCTGCGGATCTTCAAACAAAGCTCCTGAACCAATCCAATCCGCTACCGTGGTCAACCCCGCCAGCACCCTTGCTTGGAGGGCATCCCGAACCTCGGGAAACTCTGTTGTTGTCAGAACTTGCTTGAGGTGGGCCAACAATTCAATACGGCGGGCCTGCCAACACGGACCACCAAATACCTCGCTGTTGGCCTGGTATATAGATAGATTAGGTGAGTAACCATGATGCTGCCCCAAAATTTGCGGGATATGCTCGCCGACATTGTATGCCTCCACTGCGGCTTGACTGACTCCGGCATGGCCGCCCCACAGTTTCTCAACATCCGGGTTGACCGCCTGCAATAAAAACCACACAGCTTCATCTCGCTGTGACAAGTCGCGATAGATTTTTTTCTGAAACGTCGGGCTGACCTTGCCGATATCATGTGCGGCGGCTATCAATTCGGAGCCTTTAGGAAATAGGGTATTACACAACCAGGCAGGTAATCGCAGCAACAACGCGCGTGCGACTTCACCAACAATTTGACAATGTTCAAGAACATTTGGGCCCGGAAACACCGTGCCTTGCTGACTTTTGTAAGTTTTTGCAAGACATTGGCTCATTTTTAGTGCCTGGGTTACTTCAACTTTCGATTCTTTTGAAAGGTGTTTACCGAGCATTTTACCTCCGTTACGGATGCCTGAATTCAACTCGTAAGTGCATGACTCCTCCATGAATGCGAAAACTATACACTACAACCACGACACAATAAGTCACAGACCCCGCAACACCATCCAAACTCTCGCCGCCAGTCGTGCATCTCCAAGCGCCCGGTGCAACCGGCAATCGGCCGGGATATCTCCCAAAAGATGCCGCGCTACCGTGGAAAGGCGATGGTTGGGTAAATAGGCGTAATGCTTGCGGGCCAGAGCCAGGGTGCAGTGGCTGCGGTTGACCAGCGGCAAACCCAGGAGGGCAAGCTCATGGCGTAGAAATCCAATATCGAAACGCGCGTTGTGGGCAACCAGGGGAGAGGCTTCGATGAATTGCAGAAACTTGGGCCAGACCTCTGCAGGGGTGGGATAATCTGCAAGCATGCGGCGACTGATGCCGTGAACTTTTTTTGCACTGGGGTGAATACGACAGGGAGCATTGATTAAAGTCGAATATTCTTCAACGATCAATGGTCCCTCCATCGCAACGGCTGCAATTTCAATAACGCGCCCTCCGCGCGCAGGACTCAAGTCGCTTGTTTCAACATCCACTGCAACATATTTTTCCGGCATGGCCTTACCCGATTAGAGTAATGGAAATAGATACACCCTACTCCACCGTATACAAGAAAACAATCAGGGAAACCCTGATTTTGCCCTTCGAAAAAACCTTAGATAAGCCTAGCCCGAATAATTCGGACTGGAGAGATCATTAAAAAAAGGCGAGCCGCTTATATCAAACCAAGCGGCTCGCCTTTCGATTTTTCAGGAATGCAATTTTGGAAGAATCGGTCGGTTTATGCGTACCACTTGCGGATGCGCTCAGCCATGCTGCCGGCGTCGATGCCGTGGCGCTGGCGCAGCTGCTGCTGGGTGCCCTGTTCGACGAACTCGTCGGGCAGGCCGATGCATAGTGTGCGGACGGAATCAACCTGCTCCTGTTGGAACAGCTCGAGCACGGCGGAGCCGAAGCCGCCCTGCAGGACGTTTTCTTCGGCGGTGACGACGCGGCCGGTGCGGCGGGCTTCTTCGAGCAGCAGGTCGCGGTCGAGGGGTTTGAGGAACACGGCGTCCACTACCGCCAGTTCCAGGCCATCTCCGGCGAGGATTTCGGCAGCTTTGAGCGCTTCGCCGACCATAGTCCCGATGGCAAAGATGACGCCGTCTTTGCCATCACGCAGCTTTTCGCCGCGGCCGATGGGCGCGGGAGTAATCTCGGTGGGCTGGGGCAGGCCCACGGATTCGCCGCGGGGATAGCGGTAGGCGAAGGGGCCGTCATGGTGCAGCGCCGTGGCCATGGTGCGCTGCAGGGCGACTTCGTCGCGCGGCACCATAAAAACCAGGTTGGGAATGTGGCGCAGATAAGAATAATCGAACACCCCGTGATGAGTGGGACCGTCGGCGCCGACCAGACCGCCGCGATCCATGGCGAATGTGACCGGCAGGTTCTGCAGGCAGACGTCGTGCAAAACATTGTCATAGGCGCGCTGCAGAAAGGTGGAATAGATCGCCACCACCGGCCGCATGCCGCGGCAGGCCAGCCCTGCGGCGAAGGTGACCGCATGCTGCTCGGCGATGCCCACATCGAAGAAGCGCTCGGGGAACCGCTCGGCAAAGGCTTTCAGGCCGGTGCCTTCGAGCATGGCGGCGGTAATGGCTACCAGGCGCTTGTCCTCTTCCGCCATCTTCACGAGGGTTTTGCCGAAAATGGACGTATAGCTGGGCGCGGCAGCGGCTTTTTTATGCACGACTCCGGTCTGGGCGTCATAGGGGCCGACACCGTGAAAAGTGGCCGGGTCGGACTCTGCGGCGGCAAAACCCTTCCCCTTGCGGGTCAGCACATGCACCAACACGGGGCCGTTGAGCCTTTTGACGTTGCGCAGGGTTTCCTCGAGTTCCTCGAGGTTGTGCCCATCGATGGGGCCGATATAATCGAAGCCGAAAGCCTCGAACAGCATGCCGGGGGTGAAAAAACCCTTGAGGGAGTCCTCGGCGCGCTTGGCCAGGCTGAGCAGATCGCGACCGAAACCGGGCAGATGAGTGAGGAAATTCTCGGTCTCCTTCTTGAACTTGACAAACAGGTCGGAGGTCATCTTGCGGCTCAGGAAGGAGGATACCGCTCCGACATTGGGCGAAATCGACATCTCGTTGTCATTGAGGAGGAGGATGAAATCCTTCTTGAGGTGCCCGGCCTGGTTGAGCCCTTCAAAGGCGAGTCCACCGGTGAGGGAGCCATCGCCTATGACGGCCACGACCTTCTCTTTGCCGCCGGAAGCATCTCGTGCGCAGGCCATGCCGAGTGCGGCGGAGATGGAGGTGCTGGCGTGACCGACGTCGAAGCAGTCGTACTCGCTCTCGTCGCGTTTGGGAAAACCGCTGAGGCCGTCGGCCTGGCGCAGCGAGCAGAACCTTGCCTTGCGGCCGGTGATCAGCTTATGGGTATAGGCCTGGTGACCGACATCCCAAACAATGCGGTCGCTGGGCGTATCAAAGGCCCGGTGCAGGGCGAGGGTCAGCTCGATAACGCCGAGATTGCTGGAGAGGTGCCCACCGTTTTTGGCGACCGTCTCGATAATAAACCGCCGGATCTCTTCTGCAAGAGCGGGGAGCTGCTCTTTGGGAAGCTTGCGCAGATCGGCAGGTGAATGGATTTGTTCGAGCAGGTTCATATCGGGATCCACTATCGTTGAATGCCTGAAATCTCAGGTCTCGCGTTCGATGATGTAGGAGGCGATTGCGCGCAGCGGTTCAGCGGCCTCGCCCAGAGTTTCAATCGCCTTGTGCGCGACATTGACCAGATCGCGGGCACGGGAGCGGCTGGCGTCAAGCCCGATCAGAGCCGGATAAGTGTTCTTGCCGCGCGCTTCGTCGCTGCCGGCGCTTTTGCCCAGGGCCTGGCTGTCGCCGACCACGTCGAGAATGTCGTCGGCAACCTGGAAGGCCAGCCCCACCGCACCGCCGTAGCGGGTCAAGGCGTCGAAGGTTCTTTCATCGGCGCCGCCGATCATGGCGCCGCTTTGAATGGCGGCAAGGATCAGGGCCCCGGTCTTGTGAGTGTGGATATATTCGAGAGTCGGGAAGTCGATCTGCTTCCCCTCCGATTCCATATCCACCACCTGTCCGCCCACCATCCCCATGGAGCCGGCACAGCGGGCGATGGTGTTGCAGACCCGCAAAAGCACCTCGGACGGCACATTGGAATTGATCCTGGAGTCGCTGAGCAGATTGAACGCTTCGGTCAGCAATGCATCGCCGGCCAGGATGGCGGTCGCCTCACCATAAACCTTATGGTTGGTCGGGCGCCCGCGGCGGAAATCGTCATCGTCCATGGCGGGCAGGTCGTCATGGATCAGCGAATAGGTATGGATCATTTCCATAGCGCAGGCCGCCGGCAACGCATTCTTTTCATCGCCGCCCACCGCCGCACAGGCTGAGAGCACCAACACCGGCCGCACCCGCTTGCCGCCGGCCATGACCGAATAGCGCATGGCCTGGTGCAGTTTGGTGGGCATGGTGTCGGGCGCAGGCAGAAAGCGCTCGATCGCCTCATCCACCAGCGCGGCCTTTTGCTTGAGATAAGCCTTGAGATCCACGAATCCTCCCTCAGTCCTGTCCATTTTCATCGTCGAAGTGCAACGCGGCGGTTGCAATCTTTCCGTCGCTTTTTTTCAGCAGCTGCTCAACCCTGGTCTGCATGGAATCAAGCGCGGTGCGACACTGCCGGGCCGCGCGAACGCCGTCTTCGAAGCAGCGCAGCGATTCTTCCAGGGAGAGCTCGCCGCTTTCGAGTTTTGTGACGGCATCCTCCAGTTGCTTGAGAGCTTTTTCGAAATCGGGGTCCTGCATAGTGAGCGTCTCCTTGTGCAAAGCCCAAAGAGGAACGTGACTTTGCGGGGCAAATAGTGATTATTGACACCGTGAACGGGTCGGGTCAAGAATTTTTACGGACGACTCCTCAATGAAGAAGGACAGGGGACGCGCTCAGGGTTTCACCTCCGTCACCCGGGCCTGCAGATGCCCCTGTTTCAGACGGATATGCAGGGGATCGCCGGGGGCCACATCCTCGGCGCAGCGGACCGCCGCGCCGCTCTCGCCATGCATCACGATGGCATAGCCGCGGTTGAGAACGCCGAGGGGACTCAAGGCATCCAGGCGACCGGTCAATGCACCGAGTTTCTCCTGACGGGCCGCGACCTCTCTGGCCATCTGCTTCTGCAGACGCTGTTCGAGTTCATCGATTCGATGGCGGCGCTGTTGCAGATCTTCGATGGGCGAGCGCAGACGTCGGGCCAGCCCTTCAACCCGTTCCTCCAGCAGGTTCAAACGGGAACGCATCTGGGAGGCCAGGCGCATACCAAGGTGATCGAGGTGGCCTTCCAGTTCCAGGCGGCTCTTGGCGACCATTTCAGCCGCGGCGCTGGGAGTGGGTGCACGCAGGTCGGCCACCATGTCGGCGATGGTGACATCGGTCTCGTGGCCGACGGCACTGATGACGGGGATGCGCGAGGCGTAGATGGCACGGGCCACCACCTCCTCGTTGAAGGCCCACAGGTCCTCCAGGCTGCCGCCGCCGCGCCCGACGATGAGGACATCGGCCTCGCCCTGCTGATTGAGCTCGGCAATGCCGTCGGCGATATCCGCCGCAGCTCCCCTGCCCTGCACCTGGGCAGGGCGCAGGATAATCCGCACGCCGGTCAGGCGGCGGCGCAGCACGTTGAGGATATCGTGAATCGCCGCGCCGGAAGCAGATGTCACCACCCCGATGCAGCGCGGAAAACCCGGCAGAGGACGCTTGCGTTGCGGCGCAAAAAGACCTTCGCCCTCCAATCGTTCTTTGAGCTGCGCGAATGCGACCTGCAGTCCGCCCAGCCCCTTGGGCTCCATGGTTTCAACCACCATCTGCAATTCGCCGCGCGGCTCGTAAAGACTGATGCGCCCGCCGCAGATCACCTGCATGCCGTTTTCGGGC
The DNA here is from genome assembly GCA_034189505.1 of Thermodesulfobacteriota bacterium. Lineage (GTDB taxonomy): Bacteria > Desulfobacterota > Desulfuromonadia > Desulfuromonadales > Geoalkalibacteraceae > Geoalkalibacter_A. The sequence goes on from JAXHUR010000024.1 coordinate 13,474, forward strand.
ACGAAGCGTAGAAGGCGGTTGTAGGGACGAAACATCACGGCGCGCAGCTGCGCCTTGTCGTCTTTCAGGGTGAAATAGGCGTGGCCCGAAGCGGGGCGGGCGTAATTGGAAATTTCGCCCTCGACCAGCACCTGGACGAAATTATCCTCAACCGTCTCGCGCAGCAATGCCACCAGACGCGCGACAGAAAGCAATGGCGGGGATTCAGACATGGGCAAACCTGAAAAAGTCCGTGAAATATGGAGAAAAACAGGGTGATCCGGGCGACAGGCCGTTGACACACGGCGGCGAATGGCCCAAGATAACCGGCAAAATACCTGCTATGAGCAAAAAACAAGAGTCCGTCGGAGAAATCTTCAAGTTCGTTCTACAAGGAGACGCTGCATGACCGGCCCTTACGTGGTCACCATTTCCAGCGAAAAAGGCGGCGTGGGCAAAACGACCCTGGCGACCAATCTGGCCATCTACCTCAAGGCCATCGACGAAGAGCTCCCGGTGACGCTGCTGAGCTTCGACAACCACTTCAGCGTCGACCGCATGTTCCGCATCGGCCGGGGGCGGGAACGAGCCACGGTCCGTGATCTTCTCGCAGGAGAACCCGGTGCCGGAGATCTCGTTGAACTGGGGCAGTACGGCGTCGGTTTCATCCCCTCCTGGCGCAATACGGAAGGCTTGCGCGGCAGCGTACAGAGCGTGGCCGATCTGGCCCTGGGACTGGCGGGCGCGGATTTGAGCGGAGTTGTCATCGTCGACACCCGTCCCGACCTGGATATCCTGACCCGCAATGCCCTGTTCGCCGCCGACAGAGTCATCGTGCCGGTCAAGGACGCCCCATCACTGGAGAATTGCCGCAATCTGTACGATTTTTTCGATCAGCAGGGCCTCTCGCGCCGTCCGCTGCGCATTCTGCCCTGCCTGGTCGATTCGCGCATCCACTTCGACGGGCCGTTCAAAAACACCCAGGAACTGCTGCGTGCCTACGCCATCAACCGGGGTTATCGCTGCCTGGACGGTTTTATCTCGAAGAGTCCCAAGGTCGAGTCTCTCAACACCAACCCGGAAGGCAGGATTCTTCCCGTGCTGAGTTACGGTCGCAACACCGAGGTACACCAGCAGTTTATCCACCTGGCCAGCCAGGTGTTCGACGATATGCACAAAACGCCCCGGCGGCGCATCGCGTCGATCATCGCCCAGTTTGAAGCCCAAAGAGAGAACATGCAGAAAGCTGATGAGCAGGCAGCGCAAACCCTCACGGAAGAGCCTGAAACAGACGCGATCCCTTCCCAATCCTCTCCCTGAAAATTCCCCGATATCGAACTATCCCGTTTCAGGATCGCGGCAGCGACCTGACCAGGTGTGACATGGGAACCACCTTGACGCCTGCGGCGGCGAAGGACTCCTGTTCGCGTCGCAGCGCCTCCATCGTCTCCGGATGGGGGTGACAGATCCCCACAGCCTCGCCTTCACGCAATGCCAGGCTGATCAGCCTGCGGATCTGCAGGCGGATCTTTTCCACATCAGCGTCATTATCAAGAAAAACGCTACGGCGCCCGAAGGGAACTCCTCGCTCCGCTGCAAGACGACGGGTCACCGAACCGTTGGTGGTAAGGCTGTCGACAAAAAACAATTGATGCCGGGCCAGTTCATCGAGCACCACCCGCATCCCCTCTTCATGCTGAGTAAAGCGCGAGCCCATGTGATTGTTACCGCCGACGGCATAAGGTACCTGCTGAAGATAGGAAGCCATGCGCGCCCGGATCTGCTCGGCGGACAAGCTGGTCAGCAGGGCGTTCCGGCCCGGATTGGGGTGCGGATAGCCGATCGGTTCCATGGGCAGGTGCAACATCACCTCGCGCCCCTGGGCATGGGCCAATCGCGCCGTTTCAGTTGAGGATTCGGTTTCAGGCAGAACGGCGAAGGTCACATCGAGGTCGATAGCCAGCAGGTCCCGGGCACTGAAGATGTCATTGCCCATGTCATCCATGATGATGGATACCCGCGGGCCCTGCTCAACGGCTTCCAGAGGCGGCGGGGAGGGAGACGGTACGAACAGCAGTTCGAACTGCCATCTGTCCTCCGCCCGGGCGACGAGATGCCGGGTTTGCGGACGGCTGAGCCGCCACTGTCCGGGGCTGGCGGCCAGCACGGCATCGAGATGGATGAATTCCTGCTGCGACAAGTCCTCGTTCAGAATCCGGTAGGCAACACTGTCCATATTGCGCGTACGTTCGACCGAGGGGCCGTCGACAATCTCATCCATGGCCTGTTCGAAAATGGTGCGGGCCTGCTCGAAGCCGAGTTTTTCCACCTCGGCGGGCGCAGTGGCAACAGGGTCGGCGTCACTCGGGGCGAAAACCGTCCGTGCTTTCTGCAGAAGCGCCACCCCGACCACAAGGAAAATCACAACGCACAGCAGCGCAACCCAGATCTTGAGTTCAGCTGCTGTGACTTTGGATTTCCTGTTTTGTGACGACTTTCCGGCAGAAGCGGCGGACGCCTTTTTGGGCGGCGCCTTCTTTGCCGCCTTCTGGGGCGCTTTCTTCGCCGTTTTTTTGGGCGAAGTCTTGCCGGAGGAGGCCTTGCCCGGCGCTTTCTTTTTTCCGGATGCCATAAAACCTACGAAAAAGGGGGATCATGCCCCCTGTGCAAAAAGGGTGCTATCCTGGTTCAGGCGGCCCGCTGTTCGAGGGCTTTGAGAATACGCCACCCTTTGAGAAGATCGAGAGCACGCATCAACTGATAATCTTTGCGCGACTCTTCATCCAGTTCGAACTCGGCAGCTTCACCATGATTATCCATGGATGGTTCAAAATGCTTGGCGAGATCTTCCTCCCGGAACGCAAAACCTTCAGCTTTTTCAGTCAAAGTGGCCGCGCGCACCTCGATATCCGGCTGAATGCCCTGGGCCTGGATCGAGCGACCCGAGGGGGTGTAGTAACGGGCCGTGGTCAAGCGCAGGCCTGAGTCATCGCCGAGAGGAATGATCGTCTGCACCGACCCTTTGCCGAAGCTCGGCGTCCCCATCACAATGCCGCGCTTATGATCCTGGAGAGCGCCCGCCACGATCTCCGAGGCGCTGGCGCTGCCGCCGTTGATCAGCACAACCAGAGGGTAGTCGGCCTCGGATCCGTTGCTCCGCGCACTGAACCGCAGCTGGCTGTTCGGGTCGCGTCCCTCGGTGTAAACGATCAACCCCTCGGAGAGAAAGACATCAGCCACCGCTACGGCCTGATCGAGAAGACCTCCCGGGTTGTTGCGCATATCGAGAATCAACCCTGTCAGGCCATCGGGATTTTCCTTGTGAATCTGCTTCAGTGCGGCACGCAGGTCGTCGGCGGTGCGTTCCTGAAACTGGACAAGGCGGATGTAGCCGTAACCGTCTTCGAGAGTGCGGGCTTTGACGCTGCGGACCTTGATGATTTCGCGGGTCAGGGTAAATTCCTTCGGTCTGTCGAACTCGTCGCGCATGACGGAGATGGTGATGTCTGTGCCGGGCTTGCCCCGCATCAGTTTAACCGCGTCCATGATGGTCATATCCTTGGTCATCCGGTCCTCAATTTTGACGATCTCGTCTCCGGCCTGCAGACCGGCTCGAAAGGCCGGGGTATCCTCGATCGGTGAGACGATGGTGAGGATGCCGTTGCGGATGGTGATCTCGATGCCGAGCCCGCCGAATTCACCGCGGGTATCGATCTTCATTTCCTGGTACAAATCCGGCGGCAGAAAAGAGCTGTGGGGGTCAAGGGAGGCAAGCATGCCGTTGATGGCACCGTAGATCAGATCCTTCAGCGGCACCTCTTCGACATAGCTTTTGCGCACCAGCGCCAGGACATCGGTGAAAAGGTCCAGCTCCTGATATTCCTGCGTGCTGTCAGCCTGGGCGCAGCGGCTGAAATTTCCGAAGGAAAATCCGCCGAATAGCACGATCGCCAGAATGATGAGCAAACCTGTGGAACGTTTACGAGGGGGCATCAAATAACCTCCGATCAAGCGTTGAGAAATGGCGAACCCGGTTTATATGCATAAACCGGGTGGATAGAACCGAAACAGCGGTGAGGCGACAGGAAAAATCTACCTTTTGCGCAGCCATGGCCTGGGATCCTGGGGAGTTCCTCCCTTACGGATTTCGAAATAGATGCCATTGCTGCCGGGCAGCCCGGAAAAGCCGACGGTTTCACCGCGAGCGACCACATCGCCGACGCCTTTGACCAGCCGGGCATTCTGGGCATAAAGCGTATAATAACTGTTGCCGTGATCAATGATCAGCAGGTTGCCGTACCCTTTGAACCAGTTGGCGTAAATGACGCGGCCATCGGCCACCGCTTTAACGGGTTGAGCGGAATCGGCGGCAATTTCGATGCCGTGGCTGTCGAAGGTGGTGCCGAGCTGCGGATGCTTCTGCTGTCCGAAACCGTAGTTGACCCGGCCTTCTGCAGGCCAGGGCAAATGCCCTTTAAGATCAGCAAAATCGCCTCGCTCAGTATACGCCCGAGCCTGCTGTGATTCAAGTTTTTTGACCAGTTCCGACAACCCTCTGGCCTGATCCCTGAGTTCATCCAGTTGGCGGGTGAGTGCTTTTTGCTCCTGGCGGGCGGCAGACAGCAGCTGCTCCTGCAATCGCGCCGCGTCCCGCGCGGTATCACGATTCTGCCGTGTGGCATTGAGCACCTGCTGCTGTTCTTCGCGCAAAGCGAGCAGGCGTGAACGTGCCTGTTCCAGCTGACGCACATCTGCGCGGAAACGTTGCAGCAGTTCGCGGTCATGTTCAAGAATGCGGGCCATGTAATCGTACTGTTCCGCCCGGCGGGCCGGGGACTGGGGGGAAAAGATCAGGCTCAAGGGGCCGCTCTCCCCTTCCTTATACAGAACCACCAGGCGCTGCTCCACCCTGGTGCGTAAATCATCGATGCGGCGCTGCGCCTCCTCAGCCTGACGTTCATTGTCCTCGATGCGTCTGGCCAGTTCCTCCCGCGAACGCTCCAGTTCGCCCAGTTGCCGGTTGAGTCGCTGCAGGTCGTCGCGCACGCCTTCAAGCTGTCGCTGCAGCGAGTCCGAGTGAGTTTTTTTCTGCTCGAGGTCGGAGCGGGTGGCTTTGATGCGCTTCTGAATGCGCTCGAGCGTTTGACGTGTCTCATCCAGGTTCTGCGTTTGTGCGGGAGCCGGCAGGACGGACAGAAAAACCAAGAGAATAAGGACGATAGAGGCACGCAGGGAAAAAGGCATAACTTCAGATCCGCACGAACTTGCGCAGTGCGCCAAGGCTGCCGCCGATGCCAAGCAGCAGTCCCAGCAGAATCAAGCCCACCAGATAAGCAGAGGGGAGAAAAACCACCTGCTGCCCCCCTGCCGCAAGAAGGAGGGTCTGAAGCCCCTGTTGCAGAAAAAGGGCAAAAACCACATATACACCGGTCAGAGCCAAAAGGCCGCCCACCAGCCCCTGCACCGCACCCTCGATAATGAAAGGAATCTTGATGAACAAGGGGGTCGCGCCGACCAGGGCCATAATTTCAAGTTCTTCCCGACGCGCGAAAAGAGTCAGGCGAATGGTGTTGGAGACGATGAACACGGCGGCAAAAAGCAGAAAGCCCCCCAGGATGAGGCCGACCAGCCGTACCAGGGAAAGAAAGGATTCAAACTTGGCCAGCCATTCGTGACCGTAGCGCAGGTCCGAAAGACCGGCCTGCTCCTCGAGGTTCGCCACAAGCTGATCCACCCCCTGGCGGTCGCGCAGGTCGGCTCTTGGAGAAATCTCCAGCGAAGCCGGGAGAATTTCGGGGTCCACACCGTCGAGAAGTTCCGCATGGGGACCAAGCCGCTCGCGGAAACGTTCAAAGGCCTGGGCGCGCGTCACAAGTTTGACCCGTTCCACCTCGGGCATAGCTTCGATCTGGGCGATCCGTTTTTGCAGCACCTCGGCCTCAGGCACCTCATCGAGATAGGCGATGACTTCGACTTCCTCCCCCCAACGGGAGGTCAGCTGCTCGACGTTGAAAACGATGATGGCGAAAAAACCGACAATCGCAAGCGCCAGCGCAGTGGTTGCGACTGCTGCGATGCAGAGAAAGGGGCTCTGGCGCATGTTGCGCACCGCGCGACGGATAAAATAACGAAAAGTATCCACAGTCTATACTCTCTCCAACCTGCCCTGTGCCCTCAAATCTCGCGGTCGTCCATCAGCCGCCCGTTCTCCAGGGTGACGATGCGGCGAGGATAACGCCGGATCAGATCGCGGTCATGCGTCGCCATCAGGACAGTCGACCCCCGGGCGTTGGCGCTTTTGAACAGTTCCATCAACTCGATGGTGGTTTCCGGGTCGAGATTGCCGGTGGGCTCATCGGCGATGAGGATCATCGGGTCGACGACCAGAGCCCGGGCTACGGCAACACGCTGCTGCTCTCCTCCAGAAAGCTCCAGCGGATAACGATTGAGCTTGTGCTGCAGCCCTACGTTTTTCAGCGCGGCATAGACCTTTTTGCTGATTTCATAGCGCTTGCGCCCCTGAACTTCAAGGGCGAACGCCACATTTTCATAAATGGTCCGTCCGGTAATCAGTTTGAAGTCCTGAAAGACGACTCCCATCTTGCGCCGCAGAAAAGGAACCTGATGACCGCTCATGCGCGTCACGTTGCGCCCGTCGATCAGTATCTGGCCGCGGTTGGGGCGCTCGCCGGCATAAAGGAGTTTGAGCAGGGTCGATTTGCCGGCGCCGGACGGACCGGTGATGAACACAAAATCCCCCTTCGGGATCTTGAGGGTAATCTGGTCGAGGGCGGCGCTGTCCTTCTGATAATTTTTACAGACGTTGTAGATCTGAATCATGGCATCCTCGGCAATAAACCGACCGCGTCAAGTTCCCGGGACGGGGTCACCACTCGCTGTACGGCATACCGTTCAACCCCACCATATCGCTGCCGCTGAACACATCGAACACCCCGCCTTCCGCCAGTTCACCATTTTCAAGGGGCGCGGGTGGAACAGTCTCCCAGGTATCCGCGGACTGGGTAAACGGATCAACGGGAACCGCCCGCAGGTAGCGCGCCTCCACCAGCGAATCCAGAGAGTCGGGGTAGCGGGCCTGGTCGGCGAAGTAGGCGTCGATCGCCTGGCGCATCTGGTAGAGGTTCTCCGCCAGAGCCGTCTCCCGGGCCTTGATGACGCTGCGCTTGTAGCTCGGCACGGCGATGGTCATCAGAATGCCCAGGATCGTCATGACGATCATCAGTTCGATCAGGGTAAAGCCGGCCCGACCGTGTTCGGAAGTCATGCGCACGTATGAAACCTCATGAATCTACCAGGTGTTGTAGGGCGTCCCGTCCAGGGCAATGCCGTCGCTGAGGGAATAAACATCATAGATATCGCTGCCGCTGTGAACCATCGAGTCGGGATCATCCTCGTAGGAGCGCAATCCCCAACCCTCGTCGTAACGATCGAAGGGATCGCGGGGAATGCGCCGCAGATAACGGCGCTTGAAGGAGAAAAGATCCCCCCACTCCTTCCCCTCAACCAGCTCCTCCAGCTCCTCGGGGTAACCGGTATCATCGACGCTCGGCGTGATCTTCCGTTCGGCCACCGCACGCAACCAGTCATCGTGATAGGCATCGATGGCCTCGCGGATATCGCGCAGAGCGCGCTGAAGTTCGATCTCCTTGCTGCGCTTGACGCTGATCTCCGCCAATGGCAAGGCTACAGCGGCCAGAACTGACAGAATGGCCATGGCCAGTACCAGCTCGATGAAGGTCAGGCCCGCCGATTTTGAAGCCAACCGCTTGAGTTTCATGTCAGAGTCATCTGATCTCGATAATTTTGGAGGAAGACTCCACCTGCAGCCGCTCTCCTCCGGGATCGCGGAAGTTGATACGCTTCAGGCCGATTTCCGTCGTTCCAGGTTTTTTGGCACGCATCTCCAGGTTGAACAGTTCACCCGATCCGCTCGCCCCGCTTCCGCCGGTGCCCTGCTTATAGCCAACGATGATTACCCCCGGCTTAGCGGAAACACTGGTGGTGAAAATCGTGGGGCGATCCCCCTGTTTGAGAAAATCACCTTCGCGCGCTCGCAGAAATTCTAACTTCTCCGGGTCATAGGTGACATAAAGGGGCGCACTGTAGAGGCTGTCAACCTCAGCCACTTTGAGACTCAGGGTCAGAGACTGGCCGGTTTCGACCAGATCCGGACCGGAGAAAAAAATTCGGCCTGGAGTCTCGGGCGCAGCAATCTCCAAAGGTGCCAGGTCGACGCGCTCAATTTCAGCATCAGTGGAAGCGAAGGCTTCAGGTTCCGCGGAAGGCGGCTCGGCCGTTTGCGAAACTTCGCCACGGGGAATAGCGCCCCGATCTTCTTCCTGCTGCTCCTCGGGGAGGTTCATGTTCAGCTTCTCCATCTCTTCAAAAGAAGGCTGAGCCCGGAGCTGAGATGATTTCGGGAGGAGACGAACATCTTCCGTCGCTTCATCCTCCGGAAGTGGTTCATCCTGGAGATTGCCGCTCTCCTCGATCCTCTTCCGCCGGCCTATTTCATCCTCCCTGGCGGACTCAGGGCGCGGCAGAACGGGCTCGGGCGGTTCAGTCAGCCGCGGTACGGGAGAGGGATTGCCCTTCTCCAGCTCGGGCGCAAAATCCGGCAGAAATGATCCGAAGTTGGGACCGGACTTGAGCTCGTCCTCCCCGCCGGACCAGATGGTGGCCACATCCGCCAGGGGCATCTCGACATTTTTGACGATATGAGGCGTAATCGAGAGCAGTATTTCTCGCTTCTGGTCGTTTTGAGAGTTGTGGGTAAACAGCCTTCCCACCAGCGGAAGATCTCCAAGCCCGGGGATACTCTTGGTGGTGGAGCTTTTCGTATCACGAATCAAGCCGCCGATAACCGTGCGTTCACCGTCCTTAAGGCTCAGTACACTTTCGGCATTGGTGGTGGTAATGGTAAAAACCGAGGTTCCGCTCTCCAGGGTGCGACGATCGGAGATGCTGCTGACTTCGAGGTTGAGCTTGGTAACAACATGAGCGTCAAGCTGGATGTTCGGCTCAACGTTAAGCTTGACACCGATATCGACGTACTGGACGTTGTCGGAGCGATTGTCACCGTTGATCGTAACTGTAATGACCGGCTCGCGCGCCCCGATGTGCACTTTGGCCTTCTCCTTGTTTTTCACCCGGATTTTGGGGCTGGCCAGCAATTCGGTATCTGTGAGGGTCTTGGCAAAATCGAAAGTCGCCGATGGCAGGGTGTAGAAAGATTCCAGCGAGCTGGCGCTGCTGACCAGATTTCCCGTTTCGGAGCCTGAACTCAGGCTGCTCGAGACAATACTGTCGCCCCCCTCGTTGGCCAGTCCCAGGCCGACCGAGTAGGCGCTGAGCTGAGCCCCGAGCACCGTATCATCTCCGCGGCTGACTTCGATCAATTCCACGTCGAACACCACTTCCGAGTCGGAGCGATCCGCGGCCTGAAGGATCTGCTGCGACAGCCGCACCACATCCGGGGTATCGCGAATGACCAGAGCATTGAGTTCCTCATGGACGAAGATCTTACGCAGCTGCAGCATGGTGCGCAACAGGTTGACGGCCTTTTTTGCGTCGATATTGGACAGGTAGAAGGTCTGGATGATCTGGTCCTGGTACTGTTTTTCCTTATCCTTGGTCTTGGCGTACAGCAGGATGGTTTTGGGGTTGAGTACTTTCTTGTCGAGGCCGTTCATCTTCATCAGCAGTTCAAGGGCCTGAGCAAAGGTGGCCTCTTCGAGATAAACGGTGACCTTTTCTCCCTCAAGATCTTCATCGAAAAGAAAATTAATCCCTGAAAGCTGGGACAGTATCTGGAAGACATCCCGCAGGTTGGCTTCATTGAATTTCAAGGTGATCGGCTTGTCGGAGGCGATCTCAAGTTCCTGTCCGTCAATGACAGTCAGCTTCGCCTCCGCAACTTTTTTCATGAGCGCCTGAGCGCGTTCATTGCTGGGATCGATCTCAAGCACGCGGTTGAGGATGCGTTTGGCCTGCTGGTATTTGCGTGCACGAAAGAACTGCTCGGCATCTTCGACCAGTGTTCGGGCCTGCAACATGCGGCGGGTGCGCTGCAGCTCCTGCGCGGCCGTTTCCATGGTAGGGTTGAAGGCCAGCGCCACCTGAAATTTCTCCAAAGCTTCGGTAATGCGGCCAGCTTCTTTCGCTCGCAGCCCCTGCTCAAAATTGAACCTGGCGGCCTGCATGCGCGCTTCCCGCAGTTTGAGGCGATAATAATTGTTCTGTTTGTCCTCCTGCAAGGCCAGAGTAAAATATTCTACCGCTTTATCGTATTTCTGCTCGGCCATAAACTGACGGCCCTGCTCAAAGTGCCGAGTCCCAGGCGTACAACCAGAGGCCAACAGCATCAAAACCGCCAGGAAGGCAACGACTCGGCACATCGGCTTGGTCAAGTCCATTTTCATTTCACCCTAACCCCTGTCTGGGATAATTTAAATGCCACGATCTACTTTTATCCTCCAGCCGTTACAGCCCTGCTCTTTCCCGGGGGAACCTGTTTCGAGAACCTTGAAAGTATCTTCCCTGGCAAGTTACCGGAAACGAGATGTTTCGGGGACAACATTGCGCCCCCTGTCCGAAACGGGCGCAGCGCCCCCAAACCCGCTTACTCCCTGTTTTTCCTCCAGTTCAAGGGTGGTGGTTCCGGGAACGCCCCGCTGTGAAACCACCAGGCGCTCGTCGTTCATTTCCATCACCTGGAATCCGTCGCCGAACGACTCCCCCCTTCGAGCCAGAAAAACCTCTCCTCCCGTTTCAAGAAAGACCACCCGGCGATTTTCAATTTCCAGATAGCCCAGCACCTCGAAACGGGCGGCCTGGGCTGCGGATTCGAACACCGGAACCACGGAAACCGCCGGTGTTGATTCGGCAGGGTCGTCTTCCGGTTCAGCCTCCGTGATCGCTGAGGATATTTCGGCGGGAGCGGAAGCCAGCGATGATTTCACGCCGCCAGGATAAAGGGGCGCGAAGAGATCCTTTCCCGATTGAAGAGAATCCCCGCCCCGGTCTTCCTGCCCCTGGCCGGCTTCAAGTCGCAGGCGGGGCAGACTCTCCTCCTCCCCTGAATTTTCTTCCGCGAGGGGTGAGTTTTTACCCTGCTTCGCGCGCCCTTTTCCGTTCCCCCCCTCATCGGTGCGCACGACCCGCTGCTGCTCCGGCGACCGGAGGTGGGAATAGCCCAGTGCCAAGAGAAGACCGACCAGGCAAACAAGAAGGATTTTCCCCTGACGAGTCATGTGGTATCTGCCTGAAAATAGGTCGTAAACCGCAGGTTGAGCGAAACAGGGCGTTCTCCCTCGCCGGCGCCGCTCAGAGCGATCTCGTCCAAAATAATCAACCGGGGCGAAGTCTCAATATCATAGACGAAGCTTTTAAGCTGTTCATAATTGCCGTTGACGGAAAACATCAGGCTGTAGGCCAGGAGGGGCTGATCCTCAAGCTTCTGTGGGTCGTAACCGATGCGATCAATTTCCAGACCGGCCCTATGCGCCATATTGAAAAGTTCTTCAATCAAACCGGTCAGATCGCTTTTCGCTGGAATCATTGCATAAAACCTGGAGAGATCTTCGCGCCCCCGCCGGTAAACAGCTTCGGGTGAATCCTGTCGGGCTCCAAGCTGTCTCATGCGCTCAAGTTCCTGCTGCTGCCGGCCAAGGTTTTGCTGGAGGTGGTTGATCTGAGGCCGCACCATCCGGCCCCGCCACACTTTCAGGCCGATATTGATCAGAAGCAGCGCAAGAAGCAGCACCGGAACAAGACGGTTCTGCCGCCAGAAGGCCGCAAGGAGTGACGCGCGTGCCATCAGAAAGCCTCCTGAATAAGGAGGGAGAATCGCACAGCGGGTCGTGTTTGCCCAGCAAAGTCTTTCACTTCGATTCTTTCCTGGCTTAGCAGAAAGACCTGATTCAAACCTTCAGACGCCATCAAGTGATCGATGAAACGATTCATCTGCTCGTTTTCCCGGGCAACGGCCGTCAGGCTCAGCGCCCGCTCGCGATGTTCGGGGCGCAGGCTGCGCAGGGAAGCCCCCTCGGGCATCAGCTGCTCCAACTGCAGAAAAAGCCGGGTCCAGCGGAAAGCATCCCGCGCCAAAATATCCTCGGCGAAGGCAAGATCTTTAAGCAGGGCCTGATAATCGGTTGAATCAAACGGTAGGGTCTCTTCATTCCCAAAACTTCCGAGTTGGCTGCGAACCTTATGCAACTGCTCTTCAAGTCGGACGATTTCAGCTCGTTCCGCCTGCCAGGAGGAAAGGCTGAGGCCGAGCCAGAAGACCAACAACACCGCCAGCAGGACATAAAATGCATAGAGAGCACGCCGGTTGATATAGATGCGGGTTGCAAGATTGAGCGAAATCTTCATGGCCGGCCTACATCATCCTTTCGGCGGCACCGATCGCTGACGCCAGTTTTGCGTCCGCAGCAAACTGCTGTTGGTATTCAGGGTCAACCATACGGGAGAATTGGGGGTCGAGCACGACCGGGTCCGTATCGAAAAGTGAGGCAAGAACCTGGCTGAGTGCGTCTTTTCCCGTCCAGTCGCTGTGAAGAAACACCTTGCCTCGCTGAGCGGATCGCATGCCGGAGAGACTGCGGTTGAGCTCCTGAAAAACTTGATCGGCATCCTCGATAAAGGAACGGACGCGATAAAAAACCGGAACACCGTCCTGAAAAATTTCAATGGTCAGGGTCGCTCCTTCAATGCCGATAAAAACAAAATCCCCCCCCATCTCCAATCTGGAGCGATAATAGGCGTACAGGTCAAGGGAGTGAAATCCGACCTGGACCGCGTGAAACCCGGCACGGATGACCAACTCTTCATACTGGTTCAGTACGGCACGGTCGATTATTGCCGTAAGCACCTGTTGCCGCCCTGAATCCTCACGGCGCAGAACCTGAAAGTCAAGATGAATGTCTTTCCATTCACCAGGCAGATTCTTCCTAAGCTGCCAGCGTAAAATATCACGTCCCTCCTCGCGGCTTTTAGAAGGAGAGTCCAATTGCGTCAGGACAATGTGACCACTGGCATCGGGCAGCGACAGGGCAATGCGATCCTCGCGCCCTGTGATGGGACACAGCACATTGGTCAGGGCTTCGACGAAAGCATCCGGCCGTTTAATGTTGAGTTCACGGCGGGATGGAACGACCACCCCTGTGTCGAAGCTGAGGCCGCGAGCCGCGCGGAGATGGTGCAGTTTCTTTCGGCGGCACAAGACCACGGCATGCACTGCATCCTGTGAAATTCTCAGCCCGGGATAAAGACGACGCAACACGACGCTCATCCCCTTTCCACAAAAGTTACGCGGTTGATTTCGCGAAAAGTGGTTATGCCTTCAAGCACTTTCTCAACGGCCGCCTCACGCAGAAAGACCGTCCCTGCCGCCGATGCCCCTTTCTTGAGCTGCGTAACCGGCGCCTTGGACAGAATCAGCTCCCGCATGTCATCGCTGAGTTCGAGCATCTCCACAATGGCGCTGCGACCGAGAAACCCCATGCCGCGACACTCTTTGCAGCCCTCACCTTCGAAAAACTCGTGATCCCGGTAACGGTCGGGATCAAGCCCTGCTTCGGCAATTTCATCGGCTTCGACCTTTGCCGGCTTACGGCAGTGCGGGCAGATGCAGCGTACCAGACGCTGAGCCAGAACCATGTTCAGGCAGCTGACGAAATTATAGGGATCGATCCCCATGTGGAGGAAGCGACCCAGAACATCAAACACGTTGTTGGCATGCACGGTGGTGAAAACCAGGTGTCCGGTCAACGCAGACTGAACCGCAATCTGCGCCGTTTCCGGGTCGCGAATTTCCCCGACCATGATCTTGTCGGGGTCATGCCGCAGAATAGAACGCAGACCACGGGCGAAGGTCAAACCCTTTTTTTCATTGACGGGGATCTGCACGATCCCTTTTAGCTGATACTCTACCGGATCCTCGATGGTAATGATCTTCTCCTCCTGGGAATTGATCTCCGTGAGGGCCGCATAAAGGGTGGTGGTTTTGCCGCTGCCGGTGGGGCCGGTGACCAGCACCATGCCGTAGGGCTCGCGGATCTTGCGGCGGAAACGGTTGATTTCCCGCTGGGTGATGCCGAGGACCTCAAGACTCAACCCCTTGAAGTCGGCGGCGATGGATTCCTTGTCGAGAATACGAATTACGGCATCCTCACCGAAGATGCTCGGCATGATGGAAACGCGAAAATCGATGGAGCGCCCGCCGACCCGCACCTTGAAACGTCCGTCCTGCGGAATGCGCCGCTCGGAAATATCGAGTTCACTCATGACCTTGAGGCGTGAGATGATCGGCCCCTGAAAGCGTGTGTCCAGGGGTTCGGTCGCCTGGTACAGAACGCCGTCGACCCGGTACTTGATGGCGACACCGTCGAGGCCTGTTTCGATATGGATGTCGCTGGCCCGCCGCTTGAGCCCATCGTAGAGGGTCGAATCGATCAGGCGGATAATCGGGCTGGTATCCGCCGTGAGTTTATCGAGAGAGAGAACCTCCTCGCCTTTTTCCGTTTCCTTGACCAGCTGAAGTTTGAAATCCTCGGAGGCTTCGCGCAGAACGCGTTGCGAGCCTTCATTGCTCTCGAGCAGGCGCAAAATACGCCCCTTGGGCGCAACCTTCAGGATAAGGGGTCTGTCGAGTATCAGTTCCAACTGATCGAGGGTTTCAATATCGGTCGGATCATGAATTGCCACCACCAGGGCCTCTTCACGGGTCTCGAGCGGAAGAAACTGGTGCTTGTGGGCAAGGCCTACCGGCAGGGACGCCAATAGATGCGGGTCGGGCGGCACCGTGCTGAGATCGACATAATCGAGATGGAACTGCAGGGCGAGCGCCTGAGCCAGGACATCTTCATTGTAAAGCCCCTCGTCAACCCCGGTTTCTCCAAATTTTCGGGCTGAGGCCGGCATCCGCTGCAGAATCAATTCGACCTGTGCAGGAGCGATCGCGCTCAACTCCACCAGGATTTCGCCGATTTTCTTACGTTCATATTTCACGCGGCAGCCATCCTAACCCACGGTCCCTGCAAGCTGAAAGATCGGAAAATACATGGCGAGCACAATACCGCCGATCAAAACCCCCATTACCAGCATCATGACCGGCTCCACCAGGGTGGTCAGTTTATCGAGATAGCCCCCCACCTGCATTTCATAGTAATCGGCCACTTCGGACAGCATCTCGGACAAAGCACCGGTGGTTTCGCCCACACCGATCATGCGCAAAGCAACGGGCGGAAAAAAATCAGCCTTTTCGAAAGACGGCGCAATCGCCATCCCCTCCTCGACCCGAAGCACCGCACTGAGCATTCGCTCCTCGAGATCGCGGTTGTTCAGAGTCGCCCTCGACATGCGCATCGCTTCGACAGCGGGGATACCGCCGGAGAGGGTCGTGCTGAAAGTACGGCAGAAACTCGAAATCGCGTAATCGCTCAAAAGGCGCCCGAAGAACGGAAGGCGCAGAAGAAACCGGTCACGCAGAAGAATTCCCTTTTCAGAACGAAGAAAGATTCGAGCAGCGGCTCCAAGCAGAAACAACACGACCAGCAGCACCGGCAGATAGCTGACCATCCCGTCCGCGGCGCCGATCACGATGCGGGTCATTAACGGCAGCTCCACATCCGCGTCGGCATAAATGGAAGTAAAACGCGGCACTACCCAGAGCATCATGAACAACACGACCACCGTCACCACAGCGGTGAGAAACGCCGGGTAGAACGAGGCACTGCGAATGCGCGCCTTGATCGCTTCCATGCGGCGCTGATAATCGAGATAACGGGCCAATGTAACGGGCAGGTCGCCGGTTCTCTCGCCCGCCCGGATGGAAGCAATATAGAGATAAGGAAAATAATTCGGGAATTTTTCAAATGCATCGGACAGGGATGACCCCCCTTTGACGTCTTCACGCACCTGCTGCAGTACAGCCAGCACTGCAGGCGTCTCCATGCGCTCCATCAGAGTATCGAGAACATGAAGAATCGGCAATCCCGAGCGGATCAGCACCAGCAGCTCCTGATTGAAAGACAGAAACCGCTGTCCAGAGAGGCGCCCGCCGCCGGCACGACTGAGGGAAAAAAATCGCAGGGGGGCTTTCCTGATGGAAAAGACGTAAAAACCCTGCTCTTCGAGATTCTCTCTCAGCACCTGCCGATTGGGGGCATCGAAATCCTTCTCAACAACCCGGCCATCGGCCAATCCGACTTTGCAGCTAAACGTTGGCATGGGCCAGAAAATACCACATCGCCCAGTTAAAGGAAAATCTAATTCCCGGCCTGTGCAGCCACCCGACAAAGAGTGGTTTAAAACGATGCTCAGTAAGATTTCTCATCATGCTCAACCCCATGGCAGCGTAGTGAACAACTGCCGCGACGCGCGCTGGTGCCTTGCGGGTCAAAGGATAGCTTTCCCGCCGCGTTGGGCTGGACGACCCGGTCATTGAATTGAATCAGAAACGGGTAACGAGTGCTGCCGTGAGCGTCATGACAGGAAAAACAGCTCGTTCCCGAATCCCTGCCCCCTGAGCGCCCCTGGATGTGCATGGAGTGTAAAGGAAAGCTCTCGTCATTGAGAATACTGGTGCGATCATGACACCCATAGCACAGGGCATAGGCGTAATCGGATTCCGGGCGACCGTCATCCATTTCGTAATGACGCACAAGAAGTCCGCGGAAACGGCTGCCATGAAGCCCGGCCGGGCCATCGGGATCATCATTGCCATGGCAATCGCTGCAGGAGATGATGGACCGCTCTCCCGGCGCTGTTTTGCGCCCCACGTAGGGATCTTTGAGGCTGATCACATAAGCGCTGGCGCCCTCGCCTTCCACCGGGTGATAGGAAGGGTTGGTAGTCTTGAATTCGGCATGTTTGTTGGTCGAGCGCGGCGGCAGGTTGGCACTTTCGGCGTGACAGCGGTAGCAGAGTTCATATTCACGCTTGATAGGGGCATAAAAATTACCGACCCGACGTCCGCCAATGCCGCGGAAGGGTTCATCTCGAGTCAGATCGTGGGGAGCGTGGCAGTCGATGCACTCGGAATGGCGCCCAGTACTGGCGGAATCTTCGGGCAGCTCCTCACGGGCGCTGTGAATTCCGCGAACGGTCAGGACCGGATGATTGTAAGGTTTGCGCAGCTCCTGTCCGATGTCTTGCAGCGAGCCGCCGCGTATTTTGTTCGAATCGAGATAACCGCCGGAGATCATACGACTGCGATCCCCGCCCGCCCCATGACAGTTGAGACACACACGCTCCTCGCCCCGCACGGCAATGGCCATCCCGCGATGGCAGGCACGGCAGGACTTGGGCAGCAGGCCCGGCTCGCCATGGGCGCCGGCAAGGCGACTCTGGGAGCGAGGTGCTGCATCGAGAGAAAAAGCCCCCAGACTGCAGAAGATTGCAATTGCTGCAAGCAGGACAAAATATCGGTTTCCAAGCATCAGGCTCGTGCTCATGGCAGGGTCGTTTTCATGGAATCAGATCGTGCTGGTCGTTAATAGTCGGACTCCCCCAGAATATACCAGCGCTTGTCGACCCACCGACATGGCATTGCTGGCAGGTCCATTCATAATCATCATTTTCTACGCCGGAGTATTTACGCCACATGGGGAGGTTATAGGTACCACCGTCATCACGAGTATCGAGGTGAGGGTTATGGCAGGTATTGCACTGCATCCTGCTCTGACCATCCAGCAATGCGTTGCTGCCAGGCAATTGGTAGGTATCTGTTCCGCCGTCGTTTTTCTGCGCATTGATTAAGCCGGCCACAGTGCTGTTATAGACAAAGGAGATAGGGTGTGAAACGGACAGATCAATCGTCCCTTTTTCCAACATGCTGAGGTTAGCCAGCTCAGCGGCCTCGCTGACCACCTCGCCGATGGCCGTCACCCCGTCGTGACAGGACATGCACATGCGCGAGGCGCCGTTTGGGTAGGGGTTCTGGCCGTACTGCGAATCCCCGACCACTCCAACGTCATCGATGACCAGTGAACTCCCCCCGTATAGTGGAAAAGATCCATCGCCATTGGGGCCCACCGGATCCGGGCGATTCCAGAGGGGCCTTGACGCCGCACCATGGGGTGTATGGCAGAACTTGCAGATCTGGGTTTCTCCGCCGGCCGGAGCGTGTATGCTGCCGACACCTCCGGTATTGAGGCTTGAGAGATTGTGCGGGTGCGCATTTGCTCCGCCATCGTACCCGAGACTCTTCTCATCAACGGCGGCGCCGTAGACAAGACCGACCAAAAGAGAAGACAGCAGAGCTGAGATCCAGAGGCACTTCATATAAACCCTGAAAAAATTAATACGACAAAACTAGAACCTTCATTCGATGCATTGTTCAGTTCTGGGTTATGAGATTATGAGGAAAACTTTCTTTTTCATATTGCAAAAAACAATCCAATTCAGGGCTTAAGGGGTGTCAACCGGCAGATATTCAAAGATCTGAACGCGATAATTGCAGGAATCAACGGCATATAGCCGGTTTGCACCATCATGGTACAGGCCGCCGGGGAGACAGAATTGACCCGCTTCATCCCCCGATTTCCCGAAATAAAGCAGCAGCCGCCCTTCCAGGTCAAAAATCTGAATATTATCAAAAGCCGCATCGGCGACATAGAGGTTTCCGTCACCGTCGAAGGCAATCCCACGCGGGCGCGCGAAAAGTCCGGGTGAATCACCGAGTCCTCCCACCACACCGTGGGGCAGCCAATCCGGCCCGAAAAGTTCAACCCGGAAATTCATGGCATCGAGAACCGCAACATAGCCTTGATCACTGACTGCGACGGCAATGGGCCGCAGAAAAAGACCGTTCGGTGTTTGATGACTTCCCAAGGCACGGATAAAAGCGCCTTGTGGGGAGAAAACAAAAACCTTCCCCCGTGTGACATCGGCGACATACAGATTCCCGACAGGATCAACGGCCAGACCACCAGGCCGCCCAAAGGGAGACGGTGGGGTGATTTCCCCAATATAGGAACCGTCAGGTCGCAGGATAAAAACCTGGTTGAGCTGGGCGTCTGCAAGGTAAAGCCGGTCGCGGTCGGCATCCAGCGCCAGGCCCGCAGGTGCCCCCAGGGCCACACCATTAACCTGCCCCATCACCGACGACCGCCCCCGGGATAGATCAAAGACGTGAACAATTCGCCCGCCGGGATCAGCAATCCAGACCCGACCGTTGCCGTCGGCAGCCACCCCCACCGGGTTAATCAAGGATTGAGAGGTTTGATCTTCACCGAATATAAAGCGGGAAAGGCGATTCCCCTTATCCCCCTCTGAATCGGGGCGATCGGGAAAAGAGGTCAGAAAACGAACACGAGGAAAATCAGAAGGCCAGGCTGGACCGGTCGCTTCGGGGGGCCAGGAAGAACGGCCACTGCCGACACCGGCACACCCCAGAGCAAGAAGCAAATGAAACAGCAGAAGAAACCGAAAAATGTGTTTCAGCATAAAGCACCAGTAATTCCAGGTGAGCCCGGGTTGTTCATGAGCTTTGTCGCAAAACCGGCAAGTCGTCTGCAAGAAGCCAGACGACAAATCTTTGACTCCACCTTTGACTCCACCGGCCAATGTTCATTCGCCGCTGGAGTCAGACCCACCCTTCAGACTCATCTTCGGATTGGAGGAATGGACTGAATTCGCAGCATTCGGTTTTCTCCACAGGCGCACCAGGCAGCAGAGAATGAAAACTCCACAGGCAGTGGGCAGGACATCGCCCCAGGAACAGTACAGGCTGAATCCCGCCCCCAACCGAACCTGTGCCGAGGCGACCGCTGGCTTAAAAATTGGGGTCGCGGCCAGAATTTCGCCGCGCGGCGAGATAAAGGCTGAAATGCCTGTATTGGCGGCCCGTGCGATCCAGATACGATTTTCAACTGCGCGGAACCGGGTCATGGCCAGATGCTGATAGGGTGCAGACGAACGTCCGAACCAGGCATCATTTGTGATATTGACCAGCAGATCACTTCCCTGGCGTACGATATCGCGGGCCAGTTCGGGGAATATCCCTTCAAAACAAACCAGAACGCCTACAGAGGCCCCGTTCATCGACAGGGTTGTCACAGTCCCGGGCGAGAAATCGCCGATTCCAACCACCAGTTTGTCGATGAACGGTAAAAAAGTCTTGAGCGGAACGTATTCACCAAAGGGGACCAGGTGAACTTTGTCGCTGCGTCCAAGAATCTCACCTTCAGACGAGAGCAGAAATGCACTGTTGAGGTAGCGATATTCCTGATTGACCTGTTCATACGCCGGGCTGCCGAAAAGCAGGTATCCGTCAATGAGCTGCGGCACCCGCCTGACCTGCCGGCTCAAAGCGCTTCTTTCCTGAAAATAAAAAGGCGTTGCGCTCTCCGGCCAGACCGTCAGATCGGCAGGGTGATCAGCGCTCGCCTGCAAACTGAGGTCGCGGTATGTGTCGATGGTGTGCTGCTGATATTCAGGGTTCCATTTGATCCCCTGGTCGATATTGCCCTGGACCAGGTTGACCGTCAGCGGAGAACCTTCGATCTCCGCGCTGTTGAGACGCATCCCGCCGTAGCCCAACGCAGCAGCCAGCAGCAGAAGCAGAATCGAGGTGCCGAGTACGGGGAATTTTCGATCCCCCTTCCGGCTTCTGAGAATTTCAAACCCGACCGCGTTGGCCATGACCAGCAGAAAACTCAGACCGTAAACCCCGAACAGATCGGCGGATTGCAGCAACAGCAGGCGTTCGTGCTGCGTATATCCCAGAGTCGCCCAGGGAAAACCACTCAGCATAAAAGAGCGCAGAAACTCGAAAGCAATCCAGGAAACCGGCAATAAAAAAATCAACGACAGATTGAAACGCCTGCCGACACGCACCGCCGTCCATAACGTCGCGCCCCAGTAGAGAGCGAGATATACGACCAGCATCAGGTAGGCCGCGACCGAAAGCAGCGGATGCAGCCCACCATAGGTGGTCATAACGATATTGAGCCAGTAAAGAACCACCGCGAAAAAAACGAGACCGGTGATAAATCCGGAGCGGAAAGGGCGCTCCCTGCCGCACAACAGCAGAGGCAGCAGGCCGATCCAGGCCAGTTCCGCCAGACCCGGCCGGGGAAAGGCCAGCGCCATGAGCAGCCCCGAGACGACGCAGGCCCAGAATTTCAGTGATGTAAGGGCAGGAGGAATCATCGGGAGGTCGAGGCATCCGCATCAGAAGGAACCCGGTCGACTCTGATCTTGCGGATCTTCTGGTGGTCACATTCTTTTACAGTCAGCAGCAGGTCGCCGTCCCGGACCTGCTCCCCTTCCTTTGGGACACGCCCCAGAAGATTAAAGACATATCCGGCGACTGTGTCAAACTTTTCACGCTCAACATGCGTGGCAAAATAATCCTCGAAATCCTCGATATTCAGGCGGCTGTCAACCATGACGCTCCCGTCGGGCTGCACCTGAAGCCATTCCTCCTCAAGATCGTACTCGTCCTGAATGTCGCCGACGATCTCTTCGATCAGATCCTCGATGGTGATCAATCCGGAGGTGCCGCCGTATTCATCGACTGCAATAGCCAGGTGAATGCGCTGCGTCCTGAAATCCTGAAGAAGCTCCTGGATATTTTTAGTTTCGGGGATAAAAAGAGGCGTCCGCATGACCTGCGTAACAGCGATGTCGCTTGCATTCCGACCCCAATAGCGCAGAAGATCCTTGGCATACACAATGCCGACAATGTTGTCCGGCGAGCCTTCATAAACAGGGACGCGCGAATGCCCGCTCTCGATAATGGCCTCGAGCACCTCGCGGATATCGGCAGAACTTGCACAGCAGACCATGTCGGTGCGGGGCACCATGATTTCACGGACCAGGGTATCACCGAATTCGAAGATGGAATGAAGCATTTCCCCTTCTCCTTCGTTGATAATCCCGTCTTCTTCGGACTCCTCAATGATCTCCTGCAGTTCCTCTTCGGTCAATGCCCGCCGGCGTCCACGAAAAAGGCGCTCCAGCAGTGAGCGGAAATTGGACTTGCCATTTTGCTTGACGGTGGGCTGATTGCCGCTACTGTCATCTTCCAACGTTCTTATCTCCCTTTCCGGTTGAAATTACAGCTCCACAAGGGGCTTTCACCTGAAAACCAGAAAAATCAGCAAAGTGGTGACAACGCCAAGTGTTGCACCGGCCAGCACTTCGACCAGGGTGTGAATATTCATCAACAGACGGCTATGACTGACCATGATCGCCAGAAGCAGTGACAGGAGGATGTAAACCGCGCCGACTCCGCTGAGCGATACACAGGTCGCGATACTGAATGCCACGGCGCTGTGCCCGCTGGGCATCCCGCCGCACAGAGGGGTTCCGCGTCCGGTTAGTGACTTCAGCAGAACCACCAGAATAACGACCACCAGGATGGCCACTACGGCAACCAACCCCGGGGGTGGACGCAATATCGCAAGGGATTTGTCCAGATGCGGAATAAAATAACCCGACAGGGCCAGGTAACCCAGCAGTACGGCTCCAATGCTGGCCATCAGGACCGCCCCGGCGGCCACATCCTTGATGGTACGCGCCAGCGGGTGGTAATCGGGCGAAACCATGTCGACGACGACCTCGATGGCGGTATTGAACAGTTCGGCAAACAGAACCAAAATCGCCGCCAGGGTAAGGAAGATGAATTCCAGAGCGCTGACCCGCAGCACCAGCCCCAGAACCAGCAGCGCCAGCGCAGCAATCATGTGAATCTTCATGTGGCGCTGGGTCTTGACCGCCCAGAGGATACCCTCGATCGCGCAATTGACGCTTTGATACCAATTGGGTGGCTTGAAATTTTTTGGATTTTCCGGGTCAGGAGAGGAATTCACGTTCAATTTCCGAAAAAATCTCGCGTTCGCGGGCTTCCATCAAACGGGCCTGCTCCTCGGTGCCACGCTCATGATCATATCCCACCAGGTGAAGCATGCCATGCAGCAGCAGAAAATAAAGTTCACCGGCGAAGGCTTGACCAGCCTCAGCGGCATCACGCGCGGCAGTCTCGGCAGAGATCACCACATCACCCAGCAGCAACGGGGAGATGTCGCCCCCCTCCCCCTCCTGCATGGCAAATGAGATCACGTTGGTCGACCGGTCCTTGCCCAGGTAGTCGCGGTTGATCTCCTGAATTCGATCATCGTCGACCACCAGAATCGACACTTCACCCTTAGGACATCCCAAGGCGTTTAAGATCTTCTGCGCCACCTTTCGGAGAGTCCGCTTCTCGATCCTTTGCTTCCTTTGCAGATTCTCGATTTGTATCCTCAATGGCTTTCTTCTTTCCGCCGTCCTTTTCCCGCTCCTTGTAGGCGGGCTCGGGATAATCGACTCGATGGTGGAAAATACCCGCCAGAATGCGATTAAAACTTTTAGCGATATTGTTAAGATCCTTCAGGGTCAGCTCGCACTCATTGAGCTGTCCGTCGATAAAAATGTTGTTGATGATTTTCTGCACCATCCCCTGGATGCGTGCGGGAGTCGGCTCGGTCAGAGTCCGGCTGGCCGCTTCAACCGCATCAGCCAGCATGATCAGAGCCGCCTCGCGGGACTGCGGTCTCGGCCCGGGGTAGCGGTAGTCGCGCTCGTCGACCTGCTGGACACCGGGGTCTTCTTTGCTTTTGGCCTTGTCGTAGAAAAACTTGATCAAGGCGGTTCCGTGATGCTGACGAATGATGTCGACCAACGGCTCTCCGAGCTTGTTTTCACGGGCAATCTCAACCCCGTCCTTGACATGCGCCATGAGGATAAGCGCGCTCATGGAGGGGGCGAGCTTGTCATGCTTGTTTGCAGAATTCCCAGTATTTTCAATAAAATAGAGAGGCTTTCTGATTTTCCCTATGTCATGGTAATACGCAGCGACCCTCGCCAGCAGCGGATTGGCGTTGATTTCTTCAGCAGCCGCCTCGGCCAGATTGCCCACAATAATCGAATGATGATAGGTCCCCGGTGCCTGCACCATCAGCTCGCGCAGCACTGGAGCGTTCATATTAGCCAGCTCCAGGAGTTTGATATCAGTCGTATATTTAAAGACTGACTCGATCAGCGGGATCGTGCCATTGACGATAATTGCGCAGACGATACCGCCGGCCAGAGCAAACCCCATCTTGTGCAGCAGGTGGATATCCACCATGCGGCCGGCCATGAAATGAATGGCGACCACCGTCCCCACATTGACCAGCGAAATCCACATGCCGGCGCGATACAGGGTCGACCGGGTCTTGCAGTGACGCACCCAGTGAGCGCCGGTCACGCTGCTGACCAGGGCAAAACCTGAAATGACCAGGCTGTTGCCGAAAAGCACGCCGATCAGGACCGAGCTCAACGCCGCAAAGACAAAAGCGATCTCGGAATTAAGCACCAGCCGCACCAGCATCGCCCCGACAGCAAAGGGAAACGCATAATAATAACTGGTGGATTCAATGTATGGGAAAGCACTTTCGAGGGCGGTCGAAACAAAAATGCAGAGCTTGATCAGAATGAAAAGTCCGGTAAAGGTCAGGCTGATAAAAAGCAGATCACGCCCATTGGGACGGTACTTGCGGATATTGCGCGTGGCAAAGCGGTGGCCGACCAGCACCAGGATCATGGTCGCCAGGAAAAGCCCGAACCCCATGGTGAAGACACTGTAATCGCTGCCGATATCACGCAGGGCACGCAGCTTTTTAATCTGCTCCTCATTGACCCGTTCGCCTTCGCGAACGATCATTTCACCTTTTTTTACCTGAAAAAAGACTGGAGTCACCGATGCCATTGCCGCCGTTTTGCGTGACTCGGTTTCTTCCTTGTTGAAAGTAAGGTTAGGGCGCAAAAGGCGCTGAGTCAGGGCAAAGAGGACTTCGCGCTCCCTTTTTGACAGCGTTTCGACCGAATCGAGCCGAGTCCGCAGCATCTCCTGCGCATCTCCCATGCCGATGACCTCGTCGCTGCGACCAACCGTATTTTCCTGCTGACTTCTGAGATCACGGACAACAACACCTTTTTCGGCGTCGTTGAGAAACACCTTGCGATTGGCGACAATCATGGGAACAGGGGAAAAATCAAGCACCTCCCGGATGTCGTGCAGTAGATCATCTGAAACCGGCAGGCGGCTCAAAACACTGAATTCCTCATCGGAGATCCCCGCATCGAGAGCATCTTCCAGCGTCTGCCTGATTTCGGGATCGGGCTTCTCGCCCTCTACCGGAGGATCGATGATCCTCAACGCCTGAATCAGGCGGTCGCCTAGCTCCGCCGTGACCTCAGCGTCGAAATCATAGACCGGCCGCACCGCCTCCCGTGCCTCCTGACGCTTTTTCTCGGTCAGAGCCTCATCTGGGATCATCATATTGCGCGGTGCTTTGACGTCCCGGGAAGCCACATCGCCGGGGCTGTAATAATCAGGAACGAAACCACCCTTGGGCACAATGATGACGGTAAGAACCAGGCAGAGAAAAAGCAGGAGAATCCGGTTCTGCTGCGCCTCGGTCAGTACGATCGGAATGCGAAAAAAATAAAAAGTATTTTTTTTCGCGCCGGATAAATCCGGGGGTTTTTTGCCGTTTTTAGTCATAGATTATATATCTGCCTCATGACCCTGCGGCGGCCGCAGCCTTTTCATAGGCCTGCACGATCGACTGCACAATGGGATGGCGTACGACATCCGCATCTGTAAAATGATTGAATGCAATCCGCTCGATCTTTTGCAGCACCCTGACCGCTTCCAGCAAGCCCGACACTTTTCCCGTAGGCAGGTCGGTCTGTGTGACATCACCGGTGACAACCGCGCGACTGCCGAAGCCAAGGCGGGTCAAAAACATTTTCATCTGTTCGGGTGTGGTGTTCTGCGCCTCATCCAGAATGACAAAGGCATCGTTAAGCGTGCGCCCGCGCATGAACGCAAGAGGCGCAACCTCGACCACTCCCTTTTCAATAAGGGCCTGCCCCTTTTCAAAGCCCATCATATCATACAGGGCATCATAAAGCGGGCGCAGATAAGGGTTCACCTTTTCAACCAGGTCCCCGGGGAGAAACCCGAGACGCTCCCCCGCCTCAACGGCAGGGCGTACCAGCACAATACGGCTGACTTCCTTTTTGAGCAGAAAAGCCAGGGCCATCGCCATGGCAAGGTAGGTTTTTCCTGTTCCGGCTGGCCCGATGCCGAAGACTACATCATTGTTGCGCATGGCATCAATGTATGCTTTCTGCGTCAGACTTTTGGGTGAGATGACTTTTTTGCGGAAAGATACAAAAACCGTGTCGAGAAAGATGTTTTTGAGATGCGTCCCCGCATCGGCACTGAGAATGCGCACCGCATAGTCGATATCCGTCGGGTAGACGGGATAACCCTCGCGCATGAGGTCCAGCAGTTCCTCCAGCAGACGCTTGGCCAGCCCAACCTGCACCGGGTCCCCCTGCAGGTGAACTTCACTGCCCCGCGATCCAATCCGGATTTTAAGAATCCGCTCGATCTGCTTCAGATTTCGGTTCTGCTGGCCGAACAGGTCGGCAGCCAGGTTCCGATCTTCAATAAGGAACCTGTCCTGAATATCGTCTCCGCTCAAAGACATCCCTCGTTATAAACCCGGGGCGGGCATGCCGCGCCGAGTCTGGATTTTCTATTGGTTCTTCGAACGAAGAAACACTAGCACCACCACCGCAGAAAAATCAAATTCTTTTACGTCCTCCCACAACGGGAGGTGATCTGCAAAAGAACCCTTTGCTTGAACGACGAAAATTGCTATAAATGCCGGGCTTACAAAATTCAGACAGCTTTGACGGCATTCAAACGCAAGATCGCCTCGGCCGAAATAATACAGCCGCGGCAATGCCTACTTTCAGCTTGCGAGAACAGTGACTTTGCCACGACAGGACCAACCGATCAATTCACACAAGGGGGAAAGATCAAAATGAGCGAAATCCAAGATATTTATGCCCGCGAAATTCTTGATTCCAGAGGAAATCCGACCGTTGAAGTCGAGGTTTACCTTGAGAGTGGAGCCATGGGGCGCGCGGATGTTCCCAGCGGAGCTTCAACCGGCGAGCGGGAGGCGCTTGAACTGCGCGATGGAGACAAAAGCCGCTACCTCGGCAAGGGTGTCCTGAAAGCCGTTGAAAATGTCAACGAAGTCATTGCCGAAGCCCTGCTCGGCTGGGAGGGATCGGATCAGGTCGGCATCGACCGCAAGCTGATCGAACTTGACGGCACCAACGACAAGAGCAAGCTTGGCGCCAATGCCATCCTGGGCGTTTCGCTGGCCTGCGCAAAAGCTGCAGCTGAGGAATCAGGCCTGCCCCTCTATCAGTATCTGGGCGGCTCCAATGCCAAGGAACTGCCCCTGCCGATGATGAACATCCTCAACGGCGGAGCCCATGCCGACAATAATGTCGATATCCAGGAATTCATGATCATGCCGGTGGGCGCCGACTCTTTCAAGGAAGCGCTGCGCATGGGGGCCGAAATCTTTCACGCCCTGAAGAAAGTCCTCAAGGGCAAGGGGTACAATACCGCCGTCGGCGACGAAGGCGGATTCGCGCCCGACCTCAAGAGCAATGAAGAGGCACTGAAAGTTATCATCGAAGCGATCAATGCTGCCGGCTACAAGCCTGGCGATGAAGTCGTGCTTGCCCTCGACGTGGCTTCCTCCGAGCTCTTCAAGGACGGCAAATACAGCCTGGAGAATGAAAAGCAACCGGTCAAGACAGCCAAAGAGCTTGTCGACTTCTACGAAGACCTGGTCGATCGCTACCCGATCATCTCCATCGAAGACGGCATGGCCGAGAATGACTGGGACGGCTGGAAACTGATGACGGAACGCCTCGGCGACAAAATCCAGATCGTCGGCGACGATCTGTTCGTCACCAACACCGATATTCTGCGCGAAGGGATTGAAAAAGGCATCGCCAATTCGATTCTGATCAAAGTCAATCAGATCGGCACCCTGACCGAAACCCTTGATGCGATCGAGATGGCCAAGCGTGCGGGATATACGGCCGTCATCTCCCATCGCTCCGGCGAAACAGAGGATACCACGATCGCCGACCTGGCCGTTGCCACCAATGCAGGGCAGATCAAAACGGGCTCACTGTGCCGCACCGACCGCATCTGCAAATACAATCAACTTCTGCGCATCGAAGATGAACTTGAGGGCGTCTGTATTTTCGGCGGGCGCGACGTTTTCTACAATATCCACAAAAATTGATTTTGAAGGTATCAGGCCCGCAGGAGCAACGAGACTCCTGCGGGCCTTTTTCTTTTTGCCGCCCTGGCAACAGCGGATATTTTTTAAATTGGGCGCGGGCGCTTATATATGCTAATTTCGCAATACCTTCCCTGACAACACTCTGAAAAAAATAAAGATAAACGATATTCCACCGGGAGCCTTGTTATGAATGCAGATCTCTATTCCATGATTCTTGGCACAGGACACGCTGTCCCCGAACGCATATTGACCAATAGCGATCTGGAAAAAATGGTCGACACCACAGATCAATGGATCTTTGAACGTACCGGAATTCGACAGCGCCACATCGCCCCTCAGGGGACCGGCATTTCGCAGTATGCCACCCAAGCGGCAAAACAAGCGCTTGAGGATGCAGGCCTCGATTCCCAGGACATCGATCTTATTATCCTCGGCACCGTGACTGGCGATTACAAGTTCCCGGCGACCGCCTGCCTTATTCAGCAAAACCTCGGCATCGAGCACGCAGCCGCATTTGACCTCTCAGCCGCCTGCTCCGGCTTTCTCTACGGCCTGAGCCTGGCCGACAGTCTTATCGCCACAGGGAAACATTGCAATGCCCTTGTGATTGGAGGGGAAGTTCTTACCAGCATGGTGGATTGGACCGACCGCAACACCTGCACTCTCTTCGGCGACGGCGCCGGAGCCGTTGTTGTTGGTCCCGCCCGTGATGCCTCCGGCATTCTCGCCACCCACATGGCCTCGGACGGGCGCTATCACGACCTGCTGATCAACCCGGGGTGCGGCAGCATAAACCCGCCGACGCCCGAAAATCTTCATCTCCATGCCATACAGATGGAGGGGCGCGAGGTTTTTCGCCATGCTGTGATCACAATGACCGACGCCCTCGGCAAGGTTCTCGAAAAAGCAGGTATGAGCATTGAAGATGTCGACCTGCTCATCCCCCACCAGGCCAATCTGCGTATCATTCAGGCTATCGGCAAAAAAGTCGGCATCGATGAAAAACGCATATATGTCAATGTCGACCGTTTCGGCAACACCTCGGCCGCATCGATCCCCATTGCTCTTGACGAGGCACGGCGGAATGGAAAGTTAAAGAAAGGCGATGTCGCTGCCATGGTGACTTTTGGGGCGGGGTTCACCTGGGCGGCAGGGCTGGTGAGG
>JAXHUR010000025.1:0-42736 GCA_034189505.1 Thermodesulfobacteriota bacterium
GTTCGGCAGCGCCCGCAAGCAGGTGCAGGCTCTGCTGGAACATTTCGACAGCCTCAAATACACCCGCCGCGTCGGAGATGAGCGGGTCGCGTGGAAACTGCCGGAGAACTAAATATTTGCCACTAAGACTCTAAGAACGCGAAGAAAGCACCATATATGTCCCCTCCCCCAGCGGGGGAGGGTTAGGGTGGGGGCAGGTTTTGAGCTGCGTCTCCAACTCCCCCCCCGACCTCCCCCCGCTGGGGGGAGGAGTTTTGATAACTTTTAAAAGGATATGCAATGACCGAAAAGATCCGCCTGACGAGTCTGTCGCGCACCTCCGGGTGAGCGGCCAAGATCGGGCCTGAGACCCTGGCGCAGGTTCTGCGTCAACTTCCCATATCCGCCGACCCCAACCTGTTGTCGGCCGCGATCCCCTTCGCCGATGCGGGCATCTATCGCATCTCGGACGATCTCGCACTGGTGCAGTCGATCGACTTCTTCACCCCGGTGGTGGATGATCCCTACCTGTTCGGCCAGATCGCCGCCGCCAACGCCCTCTCCGACGTTTTCGCCATGGGTGCGCGCCCCATCACGGCGCTCAACCTGATCGGGTTTCCCCTGTGTACCCTGGGCGTGGACGAGCTGACTGCCATTCTCACCGGCGGTGCCGACAAAGTGGCGGAGGCGGGCGCCGTCATTGCGGGAGGCCATTCGGTGGAGGACGATGAACCCAAATACGGCCTCGCCGTCACCGGGCTGGTGGATCCCGCCGCGATGATCACCACCGTCGGCGCACGCCCCGGCGACCGCCTGATTCTGACCAAACCGCTCGGAACCGGCCTGCTGGCAACCGCCCTCAAGGGGGAAGTGCTCAGCGAAGCGGACCTGTGCGAAGCCATCACCGGAATGGCGACACTCAACAAGCGCGCGTCTGAAATCATGCTCGAAACAGGCGTTCATGCCTGCACCGACATCACCGGTTTCGGTCTGCTCGGCCACGCCCTCGAACTGGCTGCGGCCAGCAACGTTCGCATTGTACTCGACGGCAAAAGCCTGCCCGCCTACCCCCAGGCCCTCGAAATGGCGTCCATGGGGCTGGTGCCCGAAGGCAGCTACCGCAACCGCGCCCACTACCTGCCCCGCGTACAGGACCCGGAACGCATCTCCGCAGCCACCCTCGACCTGCTGGCCGACCCGCAGACCTCCGGCGGCCTGCTGATGGTCGTCGCACCCGACAAGTGCGATCTGCTCCGGGGAAAACTCTCCGCGGCCGGCTGCGGCGCCTGGATCATCGGCCACATCGAAGAAGGCCCGGCCGGACAAATGCGGGTCTATTAAGCCGGGTTATTCATGAAGCTTTGTCGCAAAACCGGCAAGTCTCCGTCAGGTCAAGCCTGGCACAGAGAGTTGCCCTACAGACGTACTCACAGTACGTCGAAGCGCAAGGAGCGAGCACGGATTCAAGATGGCGCGCAATTGCCGGCTTGCAGCAGAAGTTTTCATGAATAATCCGGGTTAAAAACAGGTGAAGAATTGAACCAACGCCCCCGGGCGCTCCTTGATCATCCATCCAGAATCTGCCCCAGCGCCCCAACCGAGGTGACCGGTTCCCGACAGCTTTGGTCCCGGCAGACCCAGGCTGTCGGTTGTCCATCAACCACATGCTTGCCGCTCAAAGGGGCAAGCGGCGGAACACTCTTCGCATCATCCGGCCGCTGCAGCAGCACCAGCGTTGCGGGGCGCAGCTTCTGGCGCAGAACAGCAAGCATCTCCTGGGGAAACACCTCCGGTTCCGGTACGCAAATGACCACCTCCTGCCGCGGCCCGAGCGCATAATCGAGGGCGATAAGAAGTTGCCCGAAAGCCTGCGGGTTCTGCTCGGCCATCGGCAGCAGCCGCTCCAGGAGGCGCTCGCCCCGCTCTTCCAGTTCAATCTCCCCCGAAAGACGGGCCAGACGCAGCAGGTTGAGGACCGCCACCGAACTGCCGGAAGGCAGCGCCCCGTCGTGGCGGCTGCGCCCGCGCCTGAGAACGATTTCGGCATCGGCGCCCGTATCGTAGAGATCTCCGCTGTCGTCGCTGAACAAACGCAGCATCTCGCGGTTGAGATCCAGGGCCGCCGTCAGAAAACCAGGATTGAAAGCTGCCTGATAAAGTTCGGTCAGGCCAAAGACCAGAAAGCTGTAATCCTCGAGAAAAGCAGGGATTGCCGCTTCGCCTTCACGGTAGCGCCGCAGAAGCCGCCCCTGTTCGTCGCGCAGTCTGTCCAGGATGAAATCAGCGGCCTGCGCGGCGTGGGAGACCAGTTCGGCATTCTCCAGCAGAGCCCCGCCCCGCGCAAGGGCGGCAATGATCAGTCCGTTCCAGCCGGCGAGCACCTTGTCATCGCGATGAGGGCGAACTCTTCGCTCACGGACCGCAAGCAACCTGCGACGCGCATCCTCCAGCAGATCGTCAAGCTTCTCCTGCGGCATGGCTAGATCCTGCGCCAACTGGGCCCTGTCGGATTCGAGATGCAGGATGTTCTTCCCTTCGAAATTCCCCTCCTCGCTGACGCTGTACGCCCGGCAGAAAATCCCGCCCTGCTCCGCACCGAGGATGGCTTCAATTTCAGCCTGACTCCAGAGATAGAAGGTGCCTTCCGCCCCCTCCGAATCGGCATCCTCGCCGCAGCAGAACGCCCCTTCTGAGTGCTTGAGGTTCCGCGCCACATAGTCGAGGATCTCGCCCGCAGTCCGGCCGTAGAAAAAATCGCCCGTTGACTGCCAGGCATCGAGATAAGCCAGAGCAGCCATCGCCTGGTCGTAGAGCATTTTTTCAAAATGCGGCACCCGCCAGCGTTCATCGACCGAATAACGGTGAAAACCGAAGCCGATCTGATCGAAGAGACCCCCCATACGCATCCGCTTCAAGGTGTGCAGCGCCATTTCTCGGGCCTTCGTATCATCAAAACGACGACCGATGCGCAGCAGCAGGGAAAGGTTGTGCGCGGTGGGAAATTTGGGCGCCCGCCCAAAGCCTCCGTGCTGTGCGTCATAGACACGCTCGAAGTGACTGCGCGCCACTTCGAGAGAGCTGGGTTCGAGGGCGGCCTCGCGCCCCTCTCCCTGATCGAGGTGCAACAGAGATTGATGGATCTGCTCACCGGCCTCGGTAATTCGCTTGCGGTCACTTTGCCACAGAGCCGACACGCGCTGCGCCAGGTCGATGAGCCCCATCGCCCCGCCACGGGATTGCTTCGGCAGATAGGTCGCGGCGAAAAAAGGCTTGCCGTCGGGAGCGAGCAGAAGCGACAGCGGCCAGCCGCCGCTGCCGGTGAGCATCTGGCAGACGGTCATGTAGGTCTCGTCGATATCGGGACGCTCTTCGCGGTCGACCTTGATGCAGATGAAATGACGGTTGAGGACCTCGGCGACTTCAGGGTCTTCAAAGGACTCATGGGCCATGACATGGCACCAGTGACAAGAAGAATAGCCGATGGACAGAAACACCGGCTTGTCCTCCCGCCGCGCCCGCTCGAAGGCGTCTTCTCCCCATGGATACCAGTCGAGAGGGTTCTCCGCGTGCTGCAGAAGATAAGGGCTTTTTTCGAAGATCAGACGGTTGAAGGCATCGCCGCCACCAGGGGGGAGGCGCGACAGATCAATCTGGCTGAGGCGTGAGATCGGATCGTGATTGTTGGGGTCTGCATCCATGATGAACTCCATGCCGACAATATTTATTACTTGTTTTATCTCATTTCCGGCAGAATCCACCCTACCCGCTAAAGATCCCCGGTCAATTCCTGCAGTTTGAAAATTTTGGGATTGAGGTCGCGCACCGCGGCGACGATCTCTCGCAGGGACGGCTCGTCGATCCCCTCTTCTTCGTCCCGTCCTTGAAACCACCTGTAACCGCGCGGCAGCGGCGAAGGGGCGCCATCGCGCAGCAGAGTCACGTCGACCAGGTCGTTGACGCGCCCGCCGGCTTCCCAGGGGTCGCGGTAGTTGTACTGGCGGGCCAGGATCTGCAGGCCGAGGCCGCTGGGAAACTGGGCGCGCACTTCAAAGGAGAATTCGCGCGGCGCGCCGTAGTTCTCGGTGCGTCCGCCGCGGGAGGCGACGCGGGCGCCGGCCTCTTCGAGCAGGGCGCGCACGGAATCTTCTGTCATGGGAGGAAGTGTGTTCATGTCCGTTGTCCGTTGTCCGTTGTCCGTTGTCCGTTGTCCGTTGTCCGTTGTCCGTTGTCCGTTGTCCGTTGTCCGTTGTCCGTTGTCCGTTGTCCGTTGTCCGTTGTCCGTTAATGGTGTGGTGATCGGGGCTCAGGTGTCAAGGCGGAGTTCCACGCCCCAGTCAGCGGGTTTTTGTCCTTCTCGAGTCAGCACCCAGAGGGTGGGGAATTCCATCTTCTCGGGCGCCTCGCCGTAGCCGTCGGTCAGGTAGATGACGGCGGCCGGGCGCGGGTGCATGGTGCGAGCGTAGTCAAAGGCGGGGCGCAGGTCGGTGAAGCCGCCGCCGTGATAGACCTCGGCCACCACGGCGGTGCCCCGGAAATGCTCGATCTTCTGGATGCGGCTGCCGGCGTAGAGCACCGTAAGCAGGCTTTCACGGCCACGGGCGATGCGCACCAGCTCGGCGGCAAAGGTTTCACGCAGCGTCTGAATATGGGTGGAGTCGCTGACGTCGATCGCGACCAGCAGGTTGAGGCGGTGCCGCTTGCGCTGGCCAGGGGTCTGGTGCCCGAAACGTCTGTTTTCACGCTTCCAGGTGGCTCTTCGCCCGACACGTCCGGCGGCGGCGACGAACTGGCGCAGAACCTGGCGCCAGGGGATCGGCGAGGGGGCCAGCATGGACAACACCAGCGGCGTGACATCGCCCGGCACTTCGCCAGAGGATTTGCGCCAGGACTGCCGGACCAGGTCACGCACCGTCTGCTCTGCAAGTTTGGCGGGGGTCGCGTCCGCTTCGCGCCAGACCTCGTGATCATCCACTGGTGTGGCCTGGGGCGTATCCTTCAAATCGGCCTCGTTGCCCGCCTGCGCAGCGGTATCTTCGCGACTGGCGCTGCCCAGTCCCTCTCCTTCCAGGTTGCCCATATCCAGAGGGGATGACAACTGGCGGGCATATTCTTCTGCGGCAAAGCCGGGTTCAAGCCCGAACTTCTCCGGCCGTGGCGCGGCGGCAGGCATGTGTTCGATGCCCGGGTTGATGGCCAGATCGGTGGCGACATCCCACAGCAGCCGGTGACAGTCTCTGCGGCGGACCATGTGCATGTGCAGCAGATGCTTGATGATGTGCTCGAGCAGGGCTTCCTGCTCCTCCTCGCGGTACTTTCGCAACCGTTCGGCGTTGACACTCAGAGTCGGCACGCCGCCGGCCAGGGTGATTCCGACAGGCGCGGGCGCACTGCTGGGGCGGCGGTGCAGGCCGAGCAGCATATGGCCGTAGAAGGGACGCCGCTTGAGCAGCCGGATGATGGCGTTTTCTATTCCGCGCTGCTGTGGGTCGTTCATGGTGATCGGCTTTTTCAACTGGCTTCGCGGCTGATCTGCTCGATGACATCGAGCACCACCGCATCATACTCGTCACGGCTGAGGATCGCCGCAACCGCCGGGATCTGCAGCAGAGTCTTGACCAGCCCGAAGCGCAGATCCCGCGGCAGGATATCGATATACTGCACCAGGTTTTTCTCCTGAGACGGGTCCAGATCGGCATCGTCGCGCAGGCGGTTCACCACCGCGTTGAGGGTTGCCGCCTGCAGGTCGTCGCGTTGACGGGACACCCGGTCGGCCACCTCGGACCACTGGTCAAGGACCTGATGCGCCTCCACCGGGCGTTCCCGGTTTTCATGGCACCAGCGCAGGAACATGGCGGCGGCCTCGTTGCCGACCAGCCCGGCGTAAACCTCCATCTCAAGTTCGGGATCGAAACGACAGTTTTTGCGCAGAATGCTGACCATTTCCCAGGCCCGCTCCGTCGGCTCGATCTGCATGTCCATCGCTTCACCGGGCGCAGCCAGCATCTGCGTATTCACCGACAGGAAGCGGCGCACTTCGGCATCAAAGCCCTTGCGTTCAGCATAGCGTGCCCAGCAGGCGTAGTCCGACTCCACGTAGATCATTACCATGCGGTCGAGAAGCGCCCGGTCGAGGGTCGCCACCTGGTAGGTTCCGTCCGGAGGGTTGATGGTCACCACCACCTTGTGACGGGGATCGAGCTGATGGGTGTGAAGAGCACGCTGCTGCCCTTCGGCCGGGGGTTCGACGAACTGAAAGATCGCCTGCAGGGTATCTTCCTGCTGGGCACGGTTGAGTTCGTCGCAGTGCACCACCGTCGGCGGGTCATGGTCGGCGGGCCACCAGGAAGGCCGCGACCAGCGCATGACATCTCCCTCGCGGTAAGGCATGCCCACCAGGTCGCCGACCTCCATCTGCCCGAGCCGCAGCGGCACATAATTGAGCTCCGCTTCGCGGCACACCTGAACCAGTCCTGCGGTTTTCCCGACCCCGCGGTGTCCCACAATGCAGGGCGTCAGAGCGGTGCGGGTCAGAATCTCGCGCACCACTTTCTTCATCTGTTCAACATTCATGACGCAACTCTGTCCTTTGACGGTCGAAAAAATTAAGGCTCAGCCCCTTTTACGATAAAACATACCATTGCCTTCACGCAAGTTACGCTAAAACTTGAACCAGGAGAGAGATTCGGGCTAAGATCCAGAACAGGTCGAAAGGGAGACAGATATGTTCGGATTAGGGATATGGGAAATCGCCATTTTCATCGGCCTGCTGGTGATGTTGTTCGGTGCACGCCGCGCCGGGCGCATCATTCGCCGCGGCGTGGACCTGCACGGTCGAACCCGGGATCTGCGCCAGCAGTCGCGGCGGCTGTTCAGTCTCGAAAGCCTGCTGGGAAACCGCGGCAATCGCGACCGCTAACCCCTCCCCGGAAATGATAAAAGCCCCCGCCGTCAGACAGGGGCCTTCATCAGCAGATTGTCTGAAAATCTCTCTCAGACCAGCTTCTTCACCGCCGCCAACGCCGCATCGTAATCGGGCTCGTCCGTGACCTCGGGGACGATCTCGCGATAGGCGATCTTGCCCGCCGCGTCGATCACGAAAACCGCGCGCGCCAGCAGTTTCAATTCCTTGATCAGAAGCCCGTAGTTCTCGCCGAACGAACGCTCCTGATAATCGGACAGGGTTTTGACCTTGTCGATATCGGCGTTGCCGCACCAGCGCTTCTGAGCAAAAGGCAGATCCATGCTGATGGTGTAGACTTCGACATTGTCAGGCAACTGCGCAGCCTGCTCGTTGAACTTGCGGGTCATGGTATCGCAGACCGGCGTATCGATAGAGGGTACCGACGTAATCAGCCGCACCTTGCCGGCGGAATCGCCCAGGCTTACCGGCTGCAGCCCCGTATCGACCACTTTGAAATCCGGCGCGTTCTGCCCCACGCCCACATCAGGGCCGATCAAGGTCATGGGATTGCCTTTAAAGGTGATCACTCCCGTTCTTTCCTGTGCCATAAAAAAACCTCCTTGCGCAGCAGCGCGTTAAATGATTATCGAATCGGTCATCATTTTAACTGCTCCTGTGCATCTGTCAAGTCGTGCACCTTCAATTCGTCAATGTTAGACGCTTTCGGATGGTCGTCCGCAGACGCCGCAACGAACACAGCCTGGGGTGCAGCGAGGAGTCAGATCGCATTGCAGGGCGCGATGGTATTCCTGCAGCAGATACTCCCGGCGTACCCGGTTGTCGATGATCTCCCAGGGGAACACCTCCTGCGGGTTCCGCTCGCGGGTCACCACCTCCTCCGGGTCCAGCCCCTGCTCCCGGCCGGCAGATTTGAGACTGCCGCCCTGCGCCAGCAGCCTGATCACCTCGGCGGCACGGCGGTCGGCGCGGGACAGAAATGCCTGCAGCACCGCGGATTTAAGCGATTCGAAAATGACCTCCGTATTGGGCATACGGGCCACCGCGCCGCGCAGAGTCTTGATTGCCTTGCGCAATGTTTTCTCAGGTGCCATGCCGGCCCACTGGAATGGGGTAAAGGGTTTGGGAATAAACGGATTGACCGACAGGGTCAGTGTCCCGAGCCGGCCGCGAAGGCGGCCAGCTTCGCGCCAGATCAGACGGATTTCGTCGCTCAGGGCGATGATCGCCTCGATATCCTCGTCCGTTTCACCGGGCAGTCCAATGAGAAAATAGAGTTTGAGGTTGATCATCCCCGCCTCTGCCAGACGGTGCGCGGCTTCCAGAATCTGCTCCCTGTCGATCCCTTTGTTGATCAGGTCGCGCATTCGCTGGCTGCCCGCTTCGGGAGCGATCGCCACGGTCTTGTGCCCGGAGGCGACCAAGTCCTCGATTTCTTGCTGGCGCAGGGCATCGAGGCGCAGACTGGACACAGACACCTCGCCGCCGCGTTCCAGAATATGGCGCTGGAGGGCCGGCGCGTCGGGGTGATCGGAGACCGCCGCCCCCACCAGGCCGACACGGGCGCGGTGGCAGAGGCCTGTGTCGATCTGCTCGCGCAGCGTCTCGAAACTGCGCTCGCGCGAGGGAAGATAGATGTACCCTGCGGCACAGAAGCGGCAGCCGCGGGAACAGCCGCGCGAAATCTCGCTGAGAAACATCTCGCCGAATTCAGTCTCCGGCGTAAGTACGAACGAGAGGCTCGGCGACTGGTTCAGGTCGGAGAGATACTGGCGCTCGACCCTGGCGGGAATATCAGCGAGGGGACGAGGTCCGGAGAACTGCCCACTTTCGTCGTAAGTCGCCTCGTAAAGCGACGGAACATAAAGGCCCGGCTGCTGCGCCAACCGGATAAGCAATTCCGCACGCTTACCCGTATTTGCCTGCAGCGTCTCGAGCAAAGAAGGCAGGATCGGCTCCGCTTCACCCACCGCGAACAGGTCCATGACATCCGCTAGGGGTTCCGGGTTGAGAAAAGCGCAAACGCCCCCCGCCAGCAACAGCGGTAAGCGTTCGTCGCGCGCATCTGCTCTCCAGGGGAGTCGCCCCAGTTCAAAGATCATCGGCAGATGAAGGTAGTCGTTTTCAAAACTGAGGGAAAAGGCGATGAGGTCGAATTCGGCAAGAAACCGCCCCGATTCCAGCGAGAAAAGGGGGTAGCCTGTGTTGCGGTGTTCCTTCAGGTCTTCAGGATCCGGCAGGAAAAAGCGCTCACACAGAACATCGTCGCGCCGATTGAGCAGATGATAAACGGTCAGAAAGCCGAGGTTGCTCATGGCATGATGGTAGGTGTTGGGATACACCAGCGCCACGGCGAGCCTCCCCCCCCAGGGATTGGCCCGATCCCCGCTTTCCGCCGCCAGACGGCGACGTGCCTTGTCAAGTAGACGTCTACTCACCTCTCACTCCTTAAAAGAAGCATCCTAACACGAAATCACGAAAAAAAGGCCGCGCTTAAGCGGCCTTGATAAGGGAGACAGAATAAAAAATCAAAAACACGCACCTCCCCTGCTTCGCCGGGCGGAGAACCGACTCGGGAAGGAACGGACTGATGACAGGTGAGATTCTCTGTTTTACAGCCTTGGACGCAGTTCACCCGCAGACCGAGGCCAGATACAATCCAGGTCTCTGCAAAAAGTTTTTTCAGTCTACGCGCTTGCGCAGGAACGTGGGGATGTCGTACTCATCCTCACTGCCGGCGGCACCGCCGAGCGTCGAGCGCATGTTGCGGATCGACTCGCGCTGGCGCTCGCGAATAAAAGCCGGGATATCGCGATCGACCTTGGAGCCCATCGCCATGGCCGCCTGCGCCTTGAGTTCGTTACTGGCCAGCTTGCTGCGCTCGAAGGATTCGCCGAAACCGGTGGCGATCGCGGTGATCTTGAGGTTCTCGCCCATCTCCTCGTTGACCACGAGTCCGATAATAATATTGGCGTCCTCGTGCACCTTCTCGTGAATGATGCGGGAGGCCTCGTCGAACTCCTCCATCGTCATGCTGGAAGACCCGCAGATATTGACCAGAACCCCTTTGGCGCCGGAGATGTCGATATCTTCCAGCAGCGGGCTGCTGATGGCTTTCTGAGCCGCCTCGGCCGCACGTTTTTCTCCAGATGCCGCGCCGATTCCCATCATGGCCATGCCGCGCTCGCTCATAATCGCCTTGACGTCGGCAAAGTCGACGTTGATCAGGCCGCTGGTGGTGATCAGATCGGAAATGCCCTGCACCGCCTGACGCAGCACATCGTCCGAGGGCTTGAACGCATCGAGGATGCTCATGTTCTTGCCGGCAAGACCCAGCAGACGATCATTGGGAATCACGATCAGCGAGTCGACCACCTTCTTCAGGCACTCGACGCCCTGCTCGGCCTTTTTCATCCGCTGTTTGCCCTCGCGGGTAAAGGGCTTGGTCACCACACCAACCGTCAGTGCCCCGAGTTCCCTGGCAACCTCGGCGATAATGGGCGCGGACCCCGTGCCGGTGCCTCCGCCGAGACCTGCGGCAATGAACACCATGTCGGCCCCGTCAAGAAATTCGGCAATGCGCGCCCGATCCTCCAAAGCGGCTTCGCGACCGGTTTCCGGGTTGGCGCCGGCTCCCAGGCCTTTGGTCAGCTTGCTGCCGAGCTGGACTTTCATCGGCGCGTGGCTGTTTTTGAGCGCCTGGGCATCGGTATTGGCCGTGAGAAACTCGACCCCGTCCACCATGCTGTCGATCATGGTGTTGACCGCGTTTCCGCCGCCGCCTCCGACACCGATCACCTTGATTTTCGCGGTTTGATCCACACTGTCATCAAACTCAAACATGTCTCCCTCCTCGCCTTTTGTATCCGGAATTCTCCGCAACTCCGGATGTGTTTTGAAGTTCTAGAAAAATTCGCCGAACCATTCCTTCATCCGTCTCATCACCTTGTCGAAGATATTTTCCTGACCGATGGTGAAATTCCTGCTCTCCATGTTGCGGCAGCCATACTTGACCAGTCCCACCCCGGTGGCATACACGGGAGAGTTGACCACATCGACCAGGCCGCCGATATCCTGCGGCACGCCACGTCTGACCGGCATGCCGAAAATCTGCTCGGCCAACTCGGGCATGCCCGGCAGAATCGACGTCCCGCCGGTAATGACCACCCCCGAAGCGATCAGGTCTTCATAGCCGCTCTTGATGATTTCCCGGTTGACCAGAGTGAAAATCTCTTCGACACGCGGCTCGAGAATTTCAGCCAGCAGCTGACGCGACAGCACGCGCGGTTCACGCCCGCCTACGGACGGCACTTCGATCATTTCATCCTTGCCGACCTCACTGGTCAGGCAGCTGCCGTAGGCATGCTTAATCTTTTCCGCTTCGCCCATAGGGGTGCGCAGTCCGACGGCAATGTCGTTGGTCAGGTGATTGCCGCCCAGCGACAGAACCGCGGTATGCTTGATGGCTCCGTCGATATAGATGGCTATGTCGGTGGTTCCGCCGCCAATATCGACCATTGCCACGCCGAGTTCCTTCTCGTCGCTGGAGAGGACCGCTTCAGCTGAAGCCAGCTGCTCCAGGACGATATCGGCGACATCGACCTGCGCCCGGTTGCAGCTCTTGATGATGTTCTGCGCACTGGCAACAGCGCCGGTGACGATGTGCACCTTCGCCTCGAGGCGCACGCCGCTCATTCCCAGCGGCTCCTTGATCCCGTCCTGGTCGTCGATGATGAATTCCTGCGGCAGGATGTGAATCACCTCGCGGTCCATGGGGATGGCCACAGCCTTGGCGGCATCGATGACGCGCCGCACATCCTCGCTGGTCACCTCACGATTTTTGATGGCGATCACTCCCTGGGAGTTGAATCCCTTGATGTGACCACCCGCGATCCCGGCGAATACGGTCTTGATTTCGCAACCCGCCATCAGCTCCGCTTCCTGAAGAGCCTTGCGCACTGCAGATACGGTGCTCTCGATATTGATCACCACCCCTTTGCGCAGCCCTTTGGATGGGCTGGTGCCGATGCCGACAATATCGAGACCTTCATCGGTCAGATTGCCGACAATGGCGCAGATTTTCGTGGTTCCGATATCGAGTCCGACGACCAGGTTGTCTTTTCTGCTACTCATGGTTCCCCCTTGTTTGCCGATATTCGCCTGTGCGAAAAACTCCCGCCCCGCTTCTGTCAGCGGAGGCGCGCAGCCCCGCATTTATCTCTTTCAACAATCAACCGCCGGTGCTTGCCGTGCCTGCGTCCCTGCGAACAATGATCCGATCGGGCACCTGAAGATCGATATATTCAAGCACCGCCAGACGCGGTTCCAACTCTTTGTAGATGCGTTCGAGCCGGTCCAGCTTTGCAGCGTAATCCTCTTCGCCCAGATAAACCGGGACGGCGCTGCGATAGGTGTACAGCGCGATCCCCCGGCGGGAATCCAGATGAATTTCCGACACCGCTTCGATGTTGAAATGCCGTCTTTGCTCCAACTCCCCCAACAGCGAAATTGCCCGGCGCAACCGTTGCTGCGCCTGCGGGGGGTTGTCGAGCAGCTCATCACGTTCCATACCGGTGATGACCGGATAATCGAGGCGATCGCGCCCGTCAAGCATTTTAAAGACTTCGCCGCCCCCATCCACATAATAGAGGTAGCCCAGGTTGACGATGGCCCGCGGCTCCCGCTCGGCAACGCGGATGCGCACATCCTGAGGGAAGATTCTGTCCACCCGCGCCTGCCGCACCCAGGGGTTTTCCTCGATGCGGGCGGCGATCATCTCCAGATCCAGTTCGAAGATTCTGTCGCCAATCTTGATATCCGAAAGGGCGACAATCTCCTCCTCACTGGTCCGCTGCGTGTTTTCAACATGAACACGGGCGACCCGCATAAAATCAGAAGCGGCCAGCATGCGGGCGGCAACGACCGCGCCGCCCACGATAAACGTGACACTAACAGCCGCAACCGCAACCCGTAAAGCCCGCTGCAGCAGTCTGCGCCAGTCACGGGGCCGCTTGCGCTTGACCTTGTTGGGTTTGGTCTTGTTGCGCTTAAGGCGCGGGTTGTCGGTGGCTTTGAAATCACGCATCCGGCTGTCTTTTCTTTAATTGCGCGCGGCTTTTATTTATCGAGCGCCGCTCCTTCGAGAATACGCTGCACCAACTCATCGAATGCGATCCCTGCCTCGGCCGCTGCCTTGGGCAGCAGGCTGGTCTCCGTCATTCCGGGGATCGCGTTGACTTCAAGGCAATAAAAATCGTTTCCCCTGACCCGAAAATCGGCCCGCACCGCGCCGCGACACTCCAGCGCGTCGCATGCCGTGACTGCCGCATGTGCAATACGACGGTAGAGGGCCGATTCCAGCGGCGCAGGCAGCAGATACTCGGTGGCGCCGGCGACGTATTTGGCCTTGAAATCGTAAAAACCGCAGCGAGGTACGACCTCGATGATCGGCAGAGCTTCTCCATCAAGGACGCTCACCGTCACTTCCCGTCCAGGGATGTATTCTTCTACCAGTACCCGCGCATCAAGCTCGAGCGCATCCTGCAGTCCCTGGTGCAGGGACTCCCGGTCACGGGCGATGGTCACTCCCAGCGTCGAACCCTCCCTGCAGGGCTTCACCACCAGGGGGAAGTCGTTGCATTGTGTCATCAGCGGCGCCAGGTCATCGCCCCGGCGCACGACTTTGAAATCCGGCGTCGGCACATCGTGATAGATGAGGATTTTCTTGGTGGCGATTTTGTCCATGGTCAGGCTGCTGGAAAAAACCCCGCAGCCGGTATAGTCAATCCCCATCATCTCCAGCAGACCCTGAACGGTACCGTCCTCGCCGAATCGTCCGTGCAGGGCCACAAATGCCACTTCCGCCCCAGCTTCGCGCAGCTGTTGGGGGAGATCACCCCCGACATCAATGCCGCAGGCTCGATAGCCGCTGCCCTGCAGGGCCTTGAGCACAGCCTTGCCCGTGCGCAGGGAGACTTCCCGCTCACCGGACCAGCCGCCCATCAGGACGGCGATCTGTTTGGATTTCAATTCCGCTCGCGTCATCATTTATTCCATACCGGACCGGTGTGCGACATTTTATGTCAATCCCTGCCTGTATCTTTGTTGCAGATCAATTCAAATGCTGTGTTCAGACCTTTCGCTCCCGCCACAGGCGGATCAGATCCTCCCCGGCCTGCCAGACATTGCCGGCCCCCAGGGTGATGACCATATCGCCTTCACTCAATCGCGGCAGCAGGCAGGAGGCAATGGCATGGCGATCGGCCACATATGAGGCTTTTTTATGTCCATGCGTACGCAGACTCTCAACCAGGGCTGCACTATTGACACCTTCGATCGGCTCCTCGCCGGCGGCGTAG
Source organism: Thermodesulfobacteriota bacterium (assembly GCA_034189505.1). Taxonomy (GTDB): domain Bacteria; phylum Desulfobacterota; class Desulfuromonadia; order Desulfuromonadales; family Geoalkalibacteraceae; genus Geoalkalibacter_A. Next base: position 14,257 of record JAXHUR010000025.1, read on the forward strand.
ATGTCGGTGACGATCACTTCGTCCGCCTGGTAGAATGCCGTGACGAATTCATCGAACAGAGCTTCAGTGCGCGAATACCGATGGGGCTGAAAAACCGCGACAACCCGCCGATTCCAACCGGAGCGGGCAGCGGCCAGGGTGGCCTTGATCTCCACCGGGTGATGCCCGTAGTCGTCGACGACCATCAGCTGATCGTCCGAGTACTTGATCTGGAAGCGGCGCTGAACTCCGCCGAAATCCCTGAATCCTTCAACGAGCACGTCGAACGGCACGCCGAGTTCCATGGCGACCGCCAGAGCCGCCAGCGCGTTGAGCACGTTGTGGCGACCGGGCATGCGGAACGAGATCTCACCCAATGTTTCACCCTGATAACGGACCGTGAAATAGGTCCGATCACCCTCGTGCCGGATCCTGGCGGCGCTCAGATCCGCCTGTCCCGCCAGCCCGTAGGTGATGAAGCGCTTCTTGACCCGGGGAATGATCGCCTGAACCTCCGGATCATCAAGACAGAGAACCGCCAGTCCGTAAAAAGGCACCTTATTGATAAAATCAACGAAAGTATCCTTGATTTCTTCGATGCCGCTGTAAAAATCGAGATGGTCTTCATCGATGTTGGTCACCACCGCGATGGTGGGCGAGAGCAGCATGAAGGATCCATCCGACTCGTCCGCCTCCGCCACAAGGAACTTGCCCTGCCCAAGCTTGGCATTGGAACCGAGAGAGTCGAGACGCCCGCCAATGACCGAGGTCGGATCGATGCCGCCATGATACAAAAGGGTCGCCACCATGCTGGTGGTGGTTGTTTTACCATGGGTTCCAGCCACCGCGATGCCATATTTCATGCGCATCAATTCGGCCAGCATTTCGGCGCGTGGAATCACGGGAATCAGGCGCTTGTGCGCCTCGACCACCTCGGGATTGGACTCCTTGACCGCAGTGGAGGTCACCACCACGTCGACACCGATCACATTTTCCGGCCGATGGCCGATGGCGATCTCTCCACCCAGATTGGCCAGGCGTAGCGTCGTCTCGCTTTCCTGAAGATCCGAGCCGGATACCTGGTAGCCGAGGTTGAGCAGGACCTCGGCAATGCCGCTCATGCCGATGCCGCCGATGCCGACAAAATGAATTTTACGAATTTTACCGTACATGGTCTCTCCACCGATCGCCTGCGGCGATCCTTTCTCGAGTACCAGTGAACAGGCAGCTGCCTCTTCGGTCGAGTTGTTCTGCCACCGCGTTCATTTTTTTTGCGCGACCTGGCGGCACTGCGCCAAAAGAGACTCCGCTGCATCGCGTCGCCCCAGGGCATGGGCCGATCGGGCCATGGATACCAGCAGGTCACGGTCGGGAAGAAGCTCACGCAGCAGCTGCCCGAGCCGCTGCGGCGTCAACTCGCTCTGCGGCAGCAGAAGCGCCGCCCCTCGTTCGGCCAATGCCCGGGCGTTGTCGGTCTGATGATCCCCGGCAGCGTGGGGATAGGGTACCAGGATGGCCGCCCGCCCGCAGGCGGTCAGCTCAGCCAGGGTCGTCGCCCCGGCGCGGCACAGGACAAGGTGGGCTTCGCGATAGGCTCCAGCCATGTCTTCGATAAAGGAAACGACCCCTTCATCGTCCCACCCGACCGCGCGATACCCCGCGCGCACCCTCTCGAGATCCTCATCTCCAGTCTGATGCAGCAGGCGGATCTTGCCGCGCATGCTCTCCAGTTCCGGCAAAGTGTCAAGTACGGCGTCGTTAATGGCGCGCGCGCCCCGCGATCCTCCGAAGATCAGCAGAGTCGGCATCCCCTCGCTGAGGGCATGGGAATGAACAAGAGCCGTGCGCACCGGATTCCCTGTCACGACCGTCGGCACTCGCTTGAAAGCCTCGGCCGTATCTTCAAAAGACAGACAGACACGGTCGACCCAGGGCGCCAGGATGCGGTTGGTCAGACCGGGACGCGCGTTCTGCTCGTGAATCAAGGCTGGGTAACGCAGCAGACGGGCGGCAGCAAGCACCGGGCCGGCGGCATAGCCCCCCACTCCCACCACCACATCCGGATCGAATTCGCGCACCACGGCGCGGGATTGAGCAAGACTCCGGATCAGCCTTGGCAGCAGGGCAAGCTTTGCCCCCAGACCCTTGCCGACAAACCCGGAGATATCAATGGTGCGCAGTGGAAAACCGAGCCTCGGCAGAATCCTGCTCTCGATTCCCTGGCGGGTGCCGACAAAAAGCACTTCCGCTTCCGGCTGCTCGCGCAGGAGCTGCTCCGCCAAGGCAACCGCCGGGAAGAGATGACCGCCTGTTCCGCCACCGGCTAAAAGCATCTTCATGGGCTCCCCTCCCGATTCCGGCTGGTGATGTTGAGCAGAATTCCGACGGCAAACAGGGTCGTCAGCAGGCTGGTTCCCCCATAGGAAAGGAAAGGCAGCGCCAATCCCTTGGTGGGCAGCAGCCCCATGACCACTCCCATATTGACAAACGCTTCCATGCCGATCAGAAATGTCAGTCCGAAGGCCAGGTGGCGTCCGTAATCATCCTGATGCTGCACCGCGGCCCGCAATCCACGCAGGCAGAAAACCAGGAACATGGCGGCGATAATTATGATGCCGGCAAATCCCAGTTCCTCGCCGATAACCGACAGAATAAAATCAGTGTGGGCCTCGGGCAGATAGAAGAGTTTCTGCCGCCCCTCCCCCAATCCCTGCCCAAAGGCGCCCCCCATACCGAAAGCCGTCCAGCTCTGGATAATCTGAAATCCGGTATTGTACGGATCTTCCCAGGGATCGAGGAACGCCATAATTCGACGGCGCCGGTAGTCGACCTGCATGATGGCGACATAGAGCACCGGAAGGGCCAGAAGCCCGACCGAAATCAGGTAGCTTAAACGGGCCCCCGCCACCATCAGCATCGCCATCGCCACCCCGGCAATGACCATGGCGCTGCCGAGGTCCGGCTGCCCGAGCAGCAGCCCAAGCACCACCCCCAACACCACCATATAGGGCAGAAAGCCGAGCTTGAAACTTTTGACCTTATCCTTCTTACGCGTCAATGAATGAGCCAGGTACAGTACCATGGCGATTTTGGCGACTTCAGCCGGCTGCAGAGAAAAACCAGGCAGCCGCAACCAGCGAGAAGCGCCGCCGACCTGAGTGCCGACGCCCGGGATCAGGACCAGCGTCAGCAGCACCACGGCCGACAGCATTGCCGGTACCGTCAGGCGACGCCAGAAGTGATAGTCGATGCGCATGCAGGCGGCCATCACCAGGAAACCGGCAACGGCAAAAATCCCCTGGCGCTTCAAAAAGTAAAATCCGTCGCTGAAGCGCTGCGAAGCCATGATGGCCGAGGCGGAGTAAACCATGACGACGCCCAGGCAGGTCAGAACCACTGCCAACAGCAGAATCGTCGTATCATATTCACGCCGCCCCATCATCAACCGATATCCCTTTGTTGTGGTTCCGGCAACTGCCGCACCAGAGAAGCGAACTGATCGCCGCGATCCTCGAAATCACGAAACATATCAAAGCTTGAACAGGCCGGCGACAACAGCACCGTCGTCCCCGCGGTCGCAAGGCGGTGGGCTGTTTGCACCGCCTCGGCCAGATCGGCGGCGCGCTCAATGCGCGTTGTTCCCGCAAGCTCCTGCTCCATACGCGCAGCGGCTTCGCCGATCAGAATCAGACAGGCAGCTTTCCGAGCCACCAGTTCCCGCAGCGGTTCATAGTCGCCCCCCTTATCCTTGCCGCCGGCAATCAGTATGACAGGCGCCGCAGGCCCCTCGAGACTTTTGACGACACTGCCGACATTGGTCGCCTTCGAGTCGTCATACCAGCTTACGCCCCCGAGAGTCCGCACATGGGTCATGCGGTGCGGCAGGCCTGTAAAACTGCACACGGCCTCCCATGCGGTTTCAGCGGGGCAGCCTTCAAGCAGTGGCGGGATCAGGGAGGCCATGACATTTTCAATGTTATGAACTCCTGCCAGCTTCAACTCGTCTGCGGGAAAGCGTTCCTCGCTTCCGGCATGGCGCCAGACGATCTCCTGCCCGTCAAACCCCATTCCTTCCTCGAGCACCTGCCGGGAAGAAAACTGAACCTTACGCGCGCGCCCCTGTTGTGCAATCTTCTGGACCAGGAGGTCTTCATAGTTGATGATCGCCCAGTCGTTATCGGTCTGCGCCATGAATACCCGCGCCTTGGCGGCCATGTAATCCTCCATGGCGTCATAGCGGTCCAGATGATCCTCGCTGATATTGAGCAGCAGAGCATAGCGGGGATGAAACGTCTGTACGGCTTCGAGCTGAAAACTCGAAATTTCAGCGACGATCCAGTCCCAGTCGTGTTTACGTTCAGCTTCGATGAGAGGCCGACCCAGATTCCCGCCGACAAAAGTCTTGAAGCCGCACCTTTCGAAAATCCTGCCGACCAGGGTAGTGACCGTCGACTTGCCGTTGGTTCCGGTGATGGCGACCAGAGGCGTATCCAGAACACGGGCTGCAATCTCTATTTCTCCCCATACCGGTACTCCCGCCTCAATCGCGGCGGAAATAGCGGGCTGAGTCAGGGACACTCCGGGGCTGATCACGATCAGGTCGGCACTTTGGAATTTGACCGGGTCGTGCCCTCCCAGATCGAGTGTCACTCCGGCCTGGCGCATGGTCTCCACCTGGGGGATGCGGGTCTCATCCCTGCGGTCGGAGAGGGTCACACGGGCTCCCTGCCGCAGGAAAAATCCCAGCAGCGCCAGCCCCGTTTTGCCGCCCCCCACGATCAGGACATTTTTCCCTCCATATTGCTTCACGTACCTACCTCAACTTCAGTGTCGAAAGCCCGACCAGGGCGAGTATAATGGCGATAATCCAGAACCTGACGATGATCTTGGGCTCAGGCCAACCCTTAAGTTCGAAGTGATGGTGAAGAGGCGCCATCTTGAAAATCCGCTTGCCGTACAACCGGAAGGAAGTCACCTGGAAAATAACCGACAAAGCCTCCATTACGAAGATGCCGCCAACGATCACCAGGACAATCTCCTGCTTGGTCACCACGGCGATCGTCCCCAGCGCTCCACCAAGAGCCAGGCTGCCTACATCGCCCATGAACACCTGGGCCGGATAACTGTTGAACCAGAGGAATCCGAGCCCGGCGCCCACCATCGCGCCGCAGAGAATGGTGAGCTCTCCGGCCCCCGGCACGCTGTTGATCTGCAGATATTCCGACAGCCTTGCATTCCCGGCCAGGTAGGCAAAGAGCAGATAAGTGGCGGAGGCGATGATGACAGGGCCGATCGCCAAACCATCCAGACCATCCGTCAGATTGACCGCGTTTCCGGACCCGACCACCACCAGCAGCACAAAAGGGATATAGAACCAACCCAGGTCCGGCCTGACATTTTTAAAGAACGGCACCCCCAGGGTCGTCTGAAAATCCGGGTGGGAATAGAGCATGGCGCCTGCTGCCAGCGAAATAAGCAGGAGCCAGAACATTTTATGCCGGGCCGACAGGCCGTCGCTGCTGTGGCGTTTGACCTTGAGCAGATCGTCGGTAAAGCCGACGACGCCGAAACCGACCGTCACCAGCAGGGTGACCCAGACATAAAAATTGGTCAGATCGGCCCACAGCAGGGTCGGCAGCACGATGGCGCATAGAATCAGGGTTCCCCCCATGGTGGGGGTCCCCTCCTTTTTAAAATGGGATTCAGGTCCGACTTTGCGGATCGATTGGCCGATCTGCAAAGCGGAGAGCTTGTTGATCAGCCAGGGACCGATGATAAACGAAATCACCAATGCCGTGATCGTGGCATAGATGGTGCGGAACGTGATGAAGCGAAACACGTAGAACGCGCTGTATTCCGTATGAAGCGGGTAAAGAAGATGATAAAGCATCGGCGTCCCTTAGATGACCACTGCCAGCCGGAAATCCTGACGTTCCCGCAGCAAAGCGCAGATTTTCTCCATTTTCATGCCGCGCGAACCCTTGACCAGCAACCGGTCACCGCGAGCCAGCACATTGCGCAGACGGTTAGCCGCCTCCCGGTGATTGTCGGCCTTCCAGATCCGTTTGGCGGGCATGCCAGCGGCGCGCGCCCCGGCGGCAGTTTCTTCCCCCAGGGTTCCCATCACCAGCAGCACATCACAGCAGCGCGCGGCTTCAGCGCCAATTTCCCGGTGCAGGCGGGCTGCATCGGAGCCGAGCTCAAGCATATCGCCGAGCACCGCTATGCGGCGGCCGGCACCAGGCATCTCGGACAAGGTCGTCAGCGCGGCTTTGACCGACAGGGGGTTGGCGTTATAACTGTCGTCGATAAGCAGTGCGCCCCCCGGCAGGGAACTCAGGTTGAAGCGGCCGGAGACCGGACGGTAGCGTGCCAGCCCACGGGCGATCGTTGCGGGGTCGACCCCGAGCGCCGCCGCCGCGGCAGCAGCCGCCAGCGCATTGAATACATTGTGACGTCCCGGCGCATGCAGGCGCACCAGAACCTCGGTGCTGCCCATGCACAGCCGGAAGGCCGAATCACGCTCCCGCAGCCTCAGATCCTGCCCGCGCACCTGGGCATCAGGGCTCATCCCGAACAGCACACGCTTTACGCCATTGGCCACCGGCAGCGAACGCACTCGGAAATCATCCGCATTGACCACGGCCGTGCCTCCTGGCGGAAGTGCAGCAAAAAGCTCCCCCTTGGCTCGGGCCACCCCTTCGATCCCTCCCAGGGTGTCGAGATGCGCATGGCCGATATTGGTGATCACGCCGACCTGGGGACGGGCAATCTGCACCAGCCTTGCAATCTCGCCCCGTGCGCTCATGCCCATTTCCACCACCGCCCACTCATGACTCTGGGGATCGAGCCGGAACAGAGTCAGGGGAACGCCGATCAGGTTGTTGAAATTGCCTTCGGTTTTAAGCCCGTCTCCCGTTTCTTTTAAAATGGAAGCGAGCATCTCCTTGGTGGTCGTCTTCCCCGACGAGCCGGTGATTGCCACCAGGGGGCCTCTCAGGCGTTCACGCCAGGCCGCCGCAAGATCACCGAGAGCTCTCAAGGTATCGTGAACCTGAACGACAGGCGCCGGGAACCCTGCAATGAGTTCTTCGGACAGGCAGGCCGCCGCCCCGCGCCTTGCCGCCTGGAGCAGAAAATCGTGACCGTCGAAATTTTCGCCCCGCAGGGGGACAAACAATTGTCCCGCGGCAATGGAGCGGCTGTCCGTCGAAACTCCTTCGATTGTCCCCTGGGTATCGGCGGGGATCAATGTTCCACCAGTGACGCGGGCCACTTCGGTCAAATCGAGTTTCATCCTGAGACCTCCTGCTCTGCCAGACTTCGGCGCAACTGTTCCCGATCATCAAAATGCAGACGCTCGGAGCCGATGATCTGATAATCCTCGTGCCCCTTGCCGGCCACCAGCAGCAGATCGCCGGGCTGCAGCAGTGAAACGGCCAGGTCGATTGCCCGGCGCCGATCGTGCTCGATAAAATATCCCTTGTCCAATCCGCTCAATTCATTGCGCGACAAAGAGCGGCCGCCCGCTTTGCTGCACCCCGCCTCGATCTCGCTGATGATCGCCGCGGGGTCTTCGCTGCGCGGGTTATCCGTCGTGATGATGGCAAGGTCGGCGTAACGTATCGCTACAGCGGCCATGGCGGGACGCTTGCTTTTGTCCCGATCTCCGCCGCAACCGAACACCACCAGCACCCGCCGGGGGTTGAGCCGGCAGACGGTGGACAACACCTTGTCGAGAGCGTCGCCGGTGTGGGCATAGTCCACAAGGATGACGGCCCCTTTGCTGTTTTCAATCCGCTCCAGACGTCCCGGCACTCCAGGCGACTGAGTTATCCCTTTTTCAATGGCTTCCAGCGGCAGGTCGAGCGCGACGGCCGCGGCTGCCGCGCACAGCAGATTTTCCAGGTTGAACTCACCCAGCAGTCCGGATTGCAGTTCAAAGACTCCCGAGGGGGTGCGGATCCGGCCCTGGATACCATCGAGAGTCAATGTGACCGACTCGGGAGTCACCGCAGCGCACTCCCTGCGTCCGCAGGTCAAGGCACCATCGATCTCCTTCGCCAGTTGCTGACCGTAGGGATCGTCAATATTGACGACCGCATGTCCTCCTGCCTCTGGAAGCAGGTTGAACAGACGCTTCTTGCTGGCGAAATACGATGCCATATCGCCATGATAGTCGAGGTGTTCGGAGGTCAGGTTGGTGAAAACTCCAACCGTAAAATGAACACCATCGGCCCGGTGCTGCGCCAGAGCGTGGGAAGAAACCTCCATGACCAGGCTGTCTGCGCCCTCCTGGCGAAACTGGGCCAGCGTCGCCATGAGGTCCGTCGATTCCGGTGTCGTATGCGGGGCCGGAAGACAAATGCTCCCCAAGCGGTAGTTGATGGTTCCCAGCACGGCAGGTCGGAACCCAGCAGCCTTGAGGATCGACTCAAGAAGATAGGTCACGGTCGTCTTGCCGTTGGTTCCGGTCACACCGACAACCGGCAGCCCCGCCGTCGGATCATCGTAAAAAAGAGCGGCCGCATGCGCCATGGCCTCGCGCCCGTTCGGTACCACGAACCCTGCAATTCCCTCGGGCAGATCGACCGGTTGCTCTGCAATAACGACCTGTGCGCCACGCTGCAGAGCGTCAGCAATGAAGCGGCGACCGTCGGATTGGATGCCGGGCAACGCGAAAAACGCATGCCCCGCTTCGACCCGGCGCGAATCACAGCACAGCCCGGTGACCTCGGGATCGGGCGTGCCCCCCGTCATCGCTTTTGCCGTGTTCGGCAGTATGCTGGATATTTTCTTACGAACAGTCATCATTCTGTCTTCCGCCCGGCGATTCACGATCGCCGCTCTGGGGGCTCAAATCTGACCCGAACTTCGGAGCCGTAGCGAATGGCTGCACCTGCGTCAGGTTTCTGATCAACCACCTGTCCGGAACCCTGCAGCTTGATATTCAGTCCGGTGCGCTCCATGACCTGCAGTACCTGCCGATAGCTCATCCCTTTCAAATCCGGCATGCGTCCCGGCCCGTTATCTCGACTCTCGCCGCCCTCAGCCATGGTCAGAGAGGTGAAGGTCACGTTTTTTTCAAGGGTCAACGGCATCGCCGGCGGCACGGTCTGCGCCGTCAGCTGCGGCGCAACCCCGACATATCGCAGCGCCTGCGTCGCAACCCGAGAAAACACCGGTGCGGCGACCAGCCCGCCATAGGTTTTTTCCTTGGGCTCATCCAGCACCACCAGAATAGTCAACCGGGGATCCTGTGCCGGAACGAATCCGACAAAGGACGACACCCGCTTGTCTGCTGAATAACCGCCGGTCACCGGATCGATTTTCTGTGCCGTTCCCGTCTTGCCGGCCACGTCAAAACCGTGAACCTGGGAAAGAGTTCCGGTCCCGCCCTCCCGGGTAGCCAGCACCATCATGTCGCGCACCTGTGAAGCGGTTTTCTGCGACACCACGCGGCGAACCCGGGTCGGCCGCGTTTCTCGGACGAGATTACCGTGGCTGTCGAGAATCCGGCTGACGATATAGGGCTGCATCAATACACCGCCATTGGCGATGGCAGAAGTGGCGGAGGCCAACTGAAGGGCGGTCACGCCGATTCCCTGTCCGAACGAAATGGTTGCCAGGTCGATTTCAAACCATTTGGAGGGATCACGCACCAGGCCCGAGACTTCGCCGGGCAGTTCTACTCCGGTCTTCTCACCGAACCCGAAATCGCGAATGTATGAATAAAGTTTCCGGCGTCCCAGTGACTTGCCGATTTTGGCTGTTCCGATATTGGAACTGACCTGAACAATTTCCTCGACACTGAGCTTCTGATATTTTCGATGGTCGTGAATGGTGCGCCCGCCCACAGAAAATCGCCCGTTTTCACAATCGATGCGTGTTTCAGGCTGAATAAGTTTCTCATCCAGGGCCGCTGCAACGACAAACGGCTTGAAGGTCGAACCCGGTTCGAAGGTGTCACAAACGGCGCGATTGCGCCACTGCCAGGGCTTGTAGCGCTGCAGGGCGTTGGGATTGAAGTCGGGCTGAACGGCCATCGCCAGGACTTCTCCGCTGCGGGGATCGAGCACGACAACCATTCCGGCCCGGGCGCCGGTCTCCCTGACCTGCGCGGTCAGTTCCTTCTCGGCCATGTACTGAATATTGTGATCGATCGTGAGATACAGATGGTGGCCCAGCTCTCCCTCACGCACGATATTTCCATCCAGAGCCATGGCCCGGCCCAGGGCATCGCGCTCCCGCACCAGGTATCCAGGGGCTCCGAGCAGTTCGCGGTCAAAGCTCAGCTCGATCCCCTCGAGCCCCTGGGGGTCGAGGCCCGTAAATCCCACCACATGTGCTGCGCTTTCGGAATTGGGGTAATAGCGCTTGTGCTCCTTGGTAAAACCTATGCCGCGCAGGCCCAGTTCACGCACCGCAAGACTTTCATCGGGAGTGATCCGCCGCTTAAGCCACACAAATCCTTTGTCGGAGGAGAGTTTTTTTTCAAGCTCCCGGCGTGAAAGGTCGAGAGCCTTGCCTAAAAGGCGTGCCGCTTCAGCAGGATCCTCCACCCGCGGCGGCTCTGCATAGACAGAATCATTCTCCAGGCTGACAGCCAATTCCCGGCCGTTGCGATCATAGATAGTTCCTCGCTGCGGAGCCAGAGGAATGATCCGTTGGAGTTGCTTTTGCGCCCGTTCCTGCCAGACTTCCGCGTTGGCGACCTGGAGATAATAGGCCCTGCCTGCCACCAGCATAAATGCCAGCAGAAAAACAAAGCCGACCAGGTTCAAACGCACACGGAACCAGCGTTCGCCTCCCTCGTCTCTTTTCACTTTTTCAGAGGGTCGGGCTGTCAATATTCCTAGACTCCTCCTGCTTCAAACGATCGATCAACGAACGTTTATGATCTGATCCGGTGCGGGGGCGCGCAAACCAAGTTTGGTAACGGCAATCCGCTCAATTCGAGAAGGCTTGCTTAAACTGGCGACCTCCAGACGCAGCCTGCGACTGTCCTGCTCGGCTTCACGCACCTGAGTTTCCAGGGCGGAAATTTCATACTGCAACTGAAACACTTGGATTCGCGACCAGACAAAAAACAGGCAGATGAGCACCATTACTGCAATAAACACGAACATGACGGCAAGCCGGGGGCGCTTTACGCCGATCTTCTCGCCACCTTCAACGGCTCTGCTGATCGATTGTGCCATTTTCAAACTCCCGGGAGCAGCCTCCCTGAATCACAACTCCTGAGGAGGCAGTTTCTCAACCGCCCTTAAAATCGCACTGCGTGAACGTGAATTAAATGCGATCTCCGACTCGCCGGCACGGACCCCCCTGCGGGTGAGCAGGCGCACACTTGGCTGCTTGCCGCACACACACATGGGAATCCGGGGCGGGCAGGTACAACCAGTTGCAAGCTCGCGGAAGAAGTGCTTCACGCGGCGATCCTCCAACGAGTGAAAACTGATTACGACCAGCCTGCCACCCGGCCTGAGCAGCGAAACCGCCTGCTCCAGCCCCTGCTCGACGAAGCGCAACTCATCGTTGACATAAATTCGCAGGGCCTGAAAAACACGGGTCGCCGGATGAATCCGTGCCGGGACGTGACCGCCGGGGACCGCATCACGAACCAGCTCGGCAAGCTGTCCGGTAGAAACGAGCGGTTCCTGCTCCCGCTGCGCAACAATGCGCCGGGCGATGCGTCGCGCGTAACGCTCTTCTCCGAATTCACGGAAAATACGCGCCAGCTCCTTTTCATCTTCCTCCGCCAGAACGTCCGCTGCCGTGGGACCCGCGGAATCGTCCATGCGCATGTCAAGGGGCACATCGACACGAAACGAGAAGCCGCGTTCGGCCTCGTCCAGCTGGTAGGAAGACACGCCGAGATCGAGCAGGATTCCGTCGAATCCATCGATCCCGAGTTCACGCGCGACCTGTTCCATCTGTGCAAAATTGCAGTGCCGCAAATCAATGCGGTCCGCAAAGGGTGCCAGAACACCCTGCGCCCGCGTGATGGCTGACAGGTCCCGGTCCAGGCCGACAAGTCGTCCATCCGGGGAGGATGCTTCCAGCACAAGGCGGGCATGTCCGGCGCCTCCCAGGGTTCCGTCCAGGTAGAGCCCCCCGCTTCGGGGAGCGAGGTACGCGATCACCTCGTCCGGCATGACCGGGACATGTCCACCAGCGGCGCCGCCCATCAGTCAAAGTCCCAGGTCGGCAACGAACTGGGGATCGGAGCGCAGAAGTTCCTGAGATTCGCGATTGACCTCGTCGTAGCGGCTGCGGCTGAAAATATCGATTTTGTCGTAGCCGCCGACCACGACGATCTCCCTGTCCATCCCGGCGTAATTGCGCAATGCATTGCTGAGCTGGATACGCCCTTGCTTGTCGAAAGTGCAGGATTCCGCCGGGTTGAGGATGAGGCGATTTAATGAAGTGCGTTGGGGCCCGGGAGGAAGGGCGAGGATATTCTTACGGATCTCCTCCCAGCGCGAGAGGGGATAGGCGGAGAGGCCGCCGTCCACATTTTTGGTCAGCTCCAGGCCCTCATCACCGAAGTCGCGTGCCAGAACCTCGCGGAACCGCGCCGGAATACTGGCACGCCCCTTGGCATCGATGTTATTGTGAAACTCTCCGGTGAAACCCACCATCGTTCCTCACTTGGCCGTAATTGACACGAATCCCCACGATTTGGGAAAACTATAGCTTTCGCACAGCGGGCTGTCAAGGAGATTTTTTTAATTTTTTTGTAGATTTTTTGAGAAGTTGCCTCACTTATCGACATAAAAAAAGACCCCTGAAAAGAGGCCTTTCGCATTGACAAACTCGGCAAATAATGAATAATTTCTTATGTTTTACTCCTCGGAAGGAAGGCGCATTTCGATTTTCTCGATGCGTCTCTCCACCACCTTTCTGACAACAAACCCGATTCCGTCTACATCGAGAGCGGCTCCCTCCTCAGGGATCACCCCGAGCTGGTGCATCAGGAACCCTGCCAGCGTGTTGGCGTGCTCCTCGGAGAGCCCCAGGTGAAAACGACGATTGAGCGCACGCAGCGACATGCTGCCGTCGACCAGGTAGTTTCCGGGAGAAATCTCCTTGAACTCGGCCTCTTCAATATCGTATTCATCCTGAATTTCACCGACGATCTCTTCAACAATATCCTCCAGCGTTACGATGCCTTCGACGCCGCCATATTCATCGACCACGATTGCCAGATGCACCCGGCGCTTGCGGAAAGCCTGCAGCAGAGTCCCCACCCGCTTTGACTCGGGCACAAAATAAGGAGGGCGGCACTGCTTGCGCAGACAGAACTCCTGTGGGCGGCCGACGAATTTGAGAATGTCCTTTGAATGGATAATCCCCACTACGTTGTCAAGTCCGCCGTCAATCACCGGAAATCGCGAATGCGGCGCCTGCTGCACCAGGTACAGAGCCTCCTCGAAAGAGGTCCCGGCCTCAATCGCCACCACCTCCGGACGGGGAATCATGATATCGCGCACCCGAATTTCGGAGAGGTCGAAAATCCCGTAGAGCATGCGGCGATTCTCTTTCGGCAGCACACCGGCCTCTTCCCCCACCGCGATGATGGTGCGGATTTCGTCTTCCGAAATAACCGGTACTTTAACCTGCTTGCTCTGCATCAACATCGTCATGAGGCGCGAAATGCGGGTCACCACCCACACCACCGGGTGGAGAAACCACATGACCGCACGGATAGGCCGCAATACCAGAAAAGAGACCGTTTCAGGATTGCGCGCCGCGTAGGTTTTGGGGCAGATTTCGGAGAAGATCAGCAGGAGCGGAGTGAGGATCAAAATGGTCAGCCACTCTCCCTGCTCGCCGTAGAGACTGACCAGCAATCCCGTTGCGAACACCGAGGCGGCGATATTGACCAGATTGTTGCCGACGAGAATGGCGCCAAGTAGGCTCTCAGGCTTCTCAAGCATGTCTTCCAGTTGGTCAGCATGCGGTCTTTTCTTTCGCACCAGGTATTTAACGCGCATCCGATCGAGCGCCATCAGCGCGGTTTCCGATCCAGAAAAAAAACCCGACAACAGAAACAAAACAGCCAGGACGCATAAACGCCACCATTCTTCCTGTTCCATTCACCTCTCCGAAAAAGGAGAGACAGAGGCGCCCATGGACGCTCCGCCACTCTGCATAAACATCGATGCCGACCCCGCAAAGGTCGCACTGCACGAATACTACCCTAAGCCGCGGGACATGACAATTACCGTAATTGATCAGCCACGTACCGCTATGCTATAAAGATCGCCCTGAGGCGGAGGTGCAAATCTGCGCCGAACCGGAAACTTGAAACACCAGCGCAGTCTTGCAGCGAAAGGCTGATTTATGGACTACAAACAGGAACGCGAGCGGCACCAGGACCTCTGCCGCCGGATCTCCCACCACAATTATCTCTATCATGTGCTTGATGAGCCGGAAATCAGCGATGCGGAATATGATCGCCTTTTCCGGGAGCTGCTGGACATAGAACGTGAGTTCCCCGACCTTGTCACGCCGGACTCCCCGTCACAGCGAGTCGGCGCCCCGCCGCGGGGGAACTTCCAAACTATCGACCATTCCCTGCCCATGCTCTCCCTTGAAAACGCGTTGAACGAACGGGAATGGCGCGATTTCGACGCCCGTGTAAAACGCGGTCTGGAGACCGAAGACGAGGTGGAATACGTCTGCGAAACCAAACTTGACGGGGTGGCGGTCGAACTGGTGTATCACGACCAGCTGTTGAGCCTGGGGAGTACCCGCGGCGATGGCACCACCGGCGAACTGATCACCGAAAATCTCAAAACCCTGCCCTCCATCCCCTTGCGGCTGCGTGAAGGCGCCCCCGCCTTCCTTGAAGTGCGGGGCGAAGTCTATATGGACCTCGACGCCTTTCAGACATTGAATCGCGAACGAGAGGAACAGGGAGAGACGCCTTTCGCCAATCCCCGCAATGCCACCGCGGGCAGCCTGCGCCAGCTTGACTCGAAAATTACCGCAAAGCGCCCCCTCAAGATCTTCTGTTACGGCGTCGGCCTGATGGAGGGCTCCGCCCCCGCCACCCATGCCGAGCTGCTGCAGCAGCTTCAGCAGTGGGGGTTGAGAGTCAACCTTGAGCAGACCCGCGTCGTCACCGGTGCCGATGGCGTCTGGCGGGAATTTGAACGACTTCTCGCCCAGCGCGAGGAACTGCCCTATGAAATCGACGGAATGGTGGTCAAGGTCAACCGGCGGAGATGGCAGGATGAACTGGGCGACACCTCGCGCGCGCCGCGCTGGGCCATCGCCATCAAATTCCCGCCGCGCCAGGCTGAAACCCGGATAGAGGAGATCATTCTGCAGGTCGGACGCACCGGCGCTATCACTCCGGTGGCCCGCCTGGAGCCGGTCGAAGTGAGTGGCGTGACCGTTTCCCGGGCCAGTCTGCACAATTGGGACGAGATGGAGCGCCTGGATGTCCGGGTTGGTGACCATGTCATCGTCGAGCGCGCCGGGGATGTGATCCCCGACGTGGTGCGGGTTCTGACCGAAAAACGCAACGGTAGCGAAAGCGGCCTGCCCGCACCTCAGAACTGCCCTGTCTGCGGTTCGCCGGTTGCCCGCATCGAAGGCGAGGTGGTCTACAGATGTCAGAACCTGAGCTGTCCGGCCAAACTGAAGGAAACAATCAAGCACTTCGCCTCGCGCGGCGCTATGGATATCGAGGGATTGGGAGACCGCACCATCGAACAGATGCTTGAGCGAGAAGTGATAACAAACTTCAGCGATCTTTACCGCATCCGCAAAGAGGACCTGTTTCAGCTCGACCGCATGGGAGAAAAACTGGCCAGGAATCTGCTCAAAGCCATAGAGAACAGCAAAAAGCCCGAACTTGCACGCTTTATTTATGCCTTGGGGTTGCGTCACGTCGGCGAGCATACCGCCCGGATTCTGGCGCGCAATTTCGGCAGCCTCGAGGCCCTGGCACAGGCCGATCATGAGCAATTGACGCAGATCCATGAGATCGGACCGCAGGTTGCCGACAGCGTGGTCAGCTTTTTTCGCGACCCTCGCAATCGCGAAACATTGGCCGCTCTGCAACAGGCCGGTGTCGAACCGACCCACGAAGAGCGGCAGACGGATCAACCGCTGGCGGGAAAAACCTTTGTTTTTACCGGCTCCCTGAGCCGCTTCACCCGCCAGGAGGCCCAGCAGAAGGTGGAGCAACTCGGTGGGCGTGCGGCCGGATCGGTCAGCAAGAAAACCACCGCAGTCATTGCCGGCGAGGACGCCGGCGGCAAGCTGGACAAAGCTCGCAGCCTCGGAGTGCCGATCTGGAGCGAAGAGCAGTTTCTGGAGATGCTGGAAAAGGAGAATTCGAAATGAGAAAAATTCGCGCCGCAGTGCGCGTCAAGGGGAGAGTACAGGGCGTCAACTTCCGCTACGAAACGCAGCGCACCGCCCGCCGCAACCAGGTCTGCGGCTGGGTGAAAAACCTGCCCGACGGCGATGTCGCCGCAGTGTTCGAAGGTGAGGAACAGGCCGTGCTGGACACCATCGAATGGTGTCGAAGTGGTCCCGCAACGGCCCGTGTGGATCATATCGACGTCGAAGAGCAGTGCTGGCGGGGTGAATTTTCATCCTTCGAAATCGTCACCGCGCCCTGACCGGTCGGCCGCACTCAGCCGACGTTGGTCACAAACCGTTCAAAAACCTCGACAATCTCTCGCGAAACAAACGGCTTGCCGATGAAAAAATCGCCGCCGGCCTCGCGCCCCCGGGTGACATCCTTGTCCTGCCCGGCCGACAGAAACACCACCGGGATATCGCGCGTCTCCGGATCTTCCTTGAGATACCGGCAGACCGCGTAGCCGTCGAGCCCGGGCATCATGATATCGAGAAAAATCAGATCGGGACGCTGCTGCTTGACACGCTGCAGGCCCCTGGTGCCGTCCGGCGCATAGTCGAGTGTTGCGTTGCAGCATTTCAGCAGGGCCCCAAGCACCTCGGCCACGCTTTTCTGATCGTCGATCAGCAATATACGAGCTGGCTCCTTCATTTCAACTCCCCTTGATCCTTCAGTCGCAAATAGAAACGATACACTTCACTGCGTCCGATCCCGGTCAGGCGTGCCGCCTGGCGCACCAGTTCGGACGGTGGCAGATTGCCCTCCTGCGCCAGGCGCTGCAGGGCGGTTTTCACATCCGGTGCTTGTTCGCGCTCATGCGTGTCGGCTGCGACCAGAAGGACGATTTCCCCACGAACCCGTTCCTTCTGAAAATGTGCCACAGCCTCCTTGGCACTGCCGCGAAAAAACTCCTCGTGAATCTTGGTCAGTTCCCGCGCTACGGCCACCTCCCGCTGCTCCCCAAGCAGACGGGCCACGGCCTCCAGCGTTGCCGCCAGTCGGTGCGGTGCCTCGTAAAAAACCAGGGTGCGCTGCTCATGCGAAAGACCGCTCAGCAGCTGTTCCCGCGCTTTTTTGCGCGGGGGCAGAAAACCTTCGAAAGCAAAACGCTCACTCTGCTGCCCCGCGACAGACAGCGCCGCCGTCACCGCCGAGGGGCCGGGAACCGTCCGCACCGATATGGCTTCCTCATGGCAGCGGGCAACCAGAAACCGCCCGGGATCGGAAATCCCCGGGGTTCCGGCGTCACTGATCAAGGCGATGGACTCGCCGTCCAGCAGACGCTCGATCAGCTGCTCGCTGCGCTGCCGCTCATTATGTTCGTGGCAGGAAACCAGCGGTGTGGAGATACCGAAATGGGTCAGCAGCTTGCGGCTGTGTCGAGTATCTTCGGCGGCAACCAGAGAGACCTCCTTAAGAACCCGCAGGGCTCTCAAAGTAATGTCCTCAAGATTGCCGATCGGCGTCGCCACCACAAAAAGCGTTCCACTCACTTTATCAGATCACCGTCCCATAAATCCAGCATTTCGTTCGAGGTCTTCGAGCTGTTTGAGCCATAGCTCACCGGCGGCATCGCTGGGCATACGCCAGTCTCCACGGGGCGATAGCGCCACGCTGCCGATCTTGGGTCCGTCCGGGAGGCAGGAGCGCTTGAACTGCTGTGAGAATAAACGTCGATAAAAATTCTTCATCCACCGCAGAAGGGTCTTACGGTCAAACTGATCGCCGAACGCCTGCTGGGCCAGGAACAGAATCCGGTCGGGCGGAAAATTCAGGCGCACAGCCTGGAACAGAAAAAAATCATGCAGCAGATAGGGGCCGATGGTCTCTTCTGTTTTCTGGCGGATATCGCCCTGATCGTCAGGCGGCAGAAGTTCGGGGGATACCGGAGTATCGCAGATATCGTGCAGCACCGCGGATTCCTCCCCGTCAAACTCGCTGTCGGCGCACCAGGCCACGACATAGCGCACCAGCGTTTTGGGCACCCCGGCATTGACGGCATACATGGACATATGGTCGGCATTATAAGTACACCATCCCAGCGCCAGCTCGCTCAAATCTCCGGTGCCCACCACGAGCCCCCCGATCTGGTTGGCGACATCCATCAGGATCTGGGTGCGTTCGCGGGCCTGAGAATTTTCGTAGGTCACGTCATGCTGCCCCTCGTCGTGACCGATATCTCTGAAATGAAGGCGCACCGCCTCATCGATCGGAATCACCCGCAGCGTCACGCCGAGCATCCCGGCCAGTTTTTCCGCATTCCTTCGCGTGCGCCCGGTGGTGCCAAACCCCGGCATGGTCAGGGCGACGATATCGCACCGCGCGCGCTGCAGCAGATCGAAGGCGCGCACCGTCACCAGCAGCGCCAGGGTCGAATCGAGTCCGCCGGAAATGCCGATGACCGCCTTGACTGCTCCGATGTGCCGCACCCGCCGCGCCAGAGCCGTGGTCTGCAACGAGAAGATCTCTCGGCAGCGCTCGCTACGCTCATGCTCTTCCCCCGGCACGAAGGGCTGGGGATTGACCTGCCGAAACAAGATATTCATTTCGGGATCGCGCCAGCTGAAATCCTGCCGCCGCCACTGACTATGCGCTTTCGCCCGTGAGAAATTGTTATTGCGCAGGCGTTCATTGGCCAAACGCATCAGGTCGATGTCCGTGATCGCGACCGTGCTGTCAAAACGGAACCGGGAAGTCTCGCCCAGCAGTTGACCGTTCTCCGCAATCAGGCTGTGGCCGGCATACACAAGGTCTGTGGAAGATTCGCCTGGACCGGCGGAGGCATAGGCATAGGCGGCGAGACAGCGAGCCGACTGGGACACGACCAGGTCGCGCCGGTAGGCGAACTTGCCAAGGGTTTCGGGACTGGCAGAGAGGTTGACCAGCACCGTGGCCCCGGCCTGGGCCTGGCCCTGGCTGGGCGGAGAAATGGACCACAGATCCTCACAGATTTCGATGCCGACGACACAGCGTGCATCGTTTCTGGACTGAAACAGCAGATCGGTGCCGAAGGGTACCTGTTCTCCGGCCATCCACAGGGTGTCCCGCGAGCATTGGAGTGCAGAGGCGAACCAGCGCTCTTCATAGAATTCGTTGGTGTTGGGCAGAAAAGTTTTGGGGACCAGCCCCAGCACCCGGCCCTCGGCCAGAAAGGCCGCGCAGTTGAACAGGGCGCCGTCCACCCGCAGCGGCAGGCCGACAACGGCCGCCATGCCGAGCTGCCCCGCCTCGCGCGCCAGCACCATCAATGCCTGTTGGGCCTTTTCAAGCAGCAGGGTCTGGTAGAAAAGATCGCCGCAGGTGTAGCCCGTAATACAAAGTTCAGGAAAAACCGCGAGCTGAACATGATCGTCGTGCAGCCTCTTCAACGTGCGCATGATTTCGATGCGATTGAAATCGACATCCGCAACCTGTACCGCTGGAGAGGCCACGCCGAGACGCAGATAGCCAAGGGAAGAAAAGGCAGGTTTCATCAACACCTCCAGGCACCACCGAAACTGGTCGTTTCCAGTTGTCCAGCGGCAAAAGACTGCCTTACAGGGTCATGCCCCGAAGGCATCAGCAATATGTTCGAAACGAGGGCTCTCCCCGTCCGCAGTAACCGCCACCACGTCGAAGCGGGGCTGAAAGCCGTCCTTTCCCTGCTGCAGCAGATACCACTGGGCGGCACGCAGGATCTGGCGCTGCTTGCGCAAACCAACCGCCTCCTGGGGCACTCCAAAGGCATCGCTGCGGCGCGTTTTCACTTCAACGAAAACCAGATCGCGTCCCGACTGGGCGACAAGGTCAATTTCTCCCACGGGAGTCCGCATGTTGCGCTCGAGGATCCGCCAGCCCTTTTCCCGCAGGTAAGCTTCGGCCTGTCGCTCCCCCCACTCTCCCAGGCTCCGGCGCTCGCGGCTCATAAACCCTCCAGGTGTTCGCGAACCCCGCGAAAGGTCGTGCGGTGCTGGGGGCAGGGCTTGAGACGGGCAATGGCCTCGCGATGGGCGCGGCTGCCGTATCCCTTGTGCCCGGCAAAACCGTATCCGGGATAAGCGCGGTCAAAAGACTCCATGATTCGATCGCGGATCACCTTGGCGACAACCGAAGCGGCCGCAACGGACAGAGAGCGAGAGTCGCCCTGCTTCAAAGTGAGTTGTTCGATTGAAACAGGCAGGGGAGTAATACCATCGATGAGCAGATAATCGGGGGATGGCGCCAATCGGGCGACAGCGCGCTGCATGGCGATCAAGGTCGCCTGCAGGATATTGACGCGGTCGATCAGTTGCGCGGAGGCGACGCCCACCCCCACGCTCAATGCGTTCCGGCGGATTTCGGGGTAGAGAACACGGCAGCGGGCCGGACCGATTTTCTTTGAGTCGGTCAAACCGTCGAGTTCGAAGCCTTCAGGCAGGATGACAGCCGCAGCCACGACCGGCCCGGCAAGAGGGCCACGGCCCGCCTCGTCCACACCGGCCACCGCGCGGAATCCACGACTGAGGGCCCGCTGTTCGAAGTGCAGCGTGGAGCATTGGTCTTCATAAAATAGGGAAGCTTGATTCACAACAGTACCGTTTCGACATCTGCGCACCTTCGGCCCGACGGCGAAGGCGGCCTATTTCATCTGGATTTCGACAAACGACTGATGTAGTATACGGATGTTTCAGTGTGATTTAAAGTGCTGGGCGTCCCTTTGAGGTAACGCCAATTCAACCCGGCAAAGGAGGAAAGAAAATGGGCCTGTTTATCTTAGCGCTGGCGGTCGTCGCCTATCTGGTTCTGCTGGTCGACTGGAACGAGTTTCTAATGGCTTTCGGCAAAGGCGGATGGCCGGCGGTTGCTCTGTACGCACTTCTGGCGGTCATGATCGTTCTGGTCCTGACCAACCCCGACATCCCGCACATCGCTCCGGTCGGCCATCACTGATCGCCACCGTTGTGCGCTTGCGCAAAAAAGCCCCGGCTCAGCCGGGGCTTTTTTGTTTAGAAGCTGCGCTTCTCGCGAATACGGGCGGCCTTGCCGCGCAACTTGCGCAGGTAATAGAGCTTGGCGCGACGCACGCGGCCGACGCTGACCACCTCGACCTTCTCGATGGTGGGTGAGTGCAGGGAGAAAACCCTCTCTACCCCATAGCCGTCGGAGATCTTGCGGACAGTGAAGGTGGAACCCACTCCGCTGTTGGAACGGGCGATGCAAACACCCTGATAAACCTGGATACGCTGCTTGTCGCCTTCGGAGATCTTCACATGGACCCGCAGGGTATCGCCCCCTTTGAACCGGGGGATGTCCTTGCGGATGTGCTCCATGGCGAGCTGGTCGATGACGTTCATGATGTCCTCCTGTATTGATCCCTGTCAGATCCTGTTGAGCGTGATGTCCTCAAGCCGCCCCGGGCGGCGCTCATGGCTTTTCCGGCACCATCGTCTTACAGCTTTGGTGCCTGAATATGGTTTGTGGGACGGGACTTACTTTTCAACAATCCCGCTCACCCAGTAAACGGTCAACAATGATGGCAGCGGCAGCCCGCACCGGCAGGTGATTGCTCGGCCCCGGGCCGCGTATCGCCTCAAGAGTCGCCCATCCGCGTTCAAAAAACTCGGGCGCAAGGCCCCACCCGGTGCCAAGCACCACAAAAAGCGACTCATCCTGGAGCAGCTGTCGTGCCGTGGCGAGGCTCATGCCTTTTCGGCAGCCGGCAGCAGTCAGCACCGGCTGAACCGGGCCGGCCACGGAACTGCGAAAATTTTCAAGAGCCTGATCCACTGTTTCGGCAACGCTCAGGCATTTCAGCGCCTGACTGCGGTCCGGGTTGTAAGTGGCGCCGAACCCTTCGCTCCAATGTCCGATGATGCGCTCCGCGAGACGCTGCTGTTCAGCCACCGGAGTCACCACATAAACCCGATCGACTCCATAGGTCAGGGCCGTGCGTGCCAGGTCGTGAAGATCGAGGTTGGTCACCGCCGTGGTGATGACATCGCCTCGCCGATCCAGAACGGGAGAGTGTACTAGCGCAAGTGCCACGCCGGGCTGATTCACGCTGTTTCCTCACGGCGCTCACGCTTCAGTTCCGCCAGCAACTCCCGGTCGGCCTCGCTCAGCGGAGCTGAATCAAGCAGATCAGGGCGGCGCTCCAGGGTGCGCGCCAATTGCATGCGACGGCGCCATTGTGCAATGTCGCCGTGATGCCCGGACAATAACACCTCGGGAACGGACTGTCCTTCAAATTCCGCGGGTCGCGTGTATTGAGGGTATTCCAGCAGACCGTCGGAGAAGGAATCTCCGGCGGCGCTCCCCTCGCTGCCGAGAACACCCGGCACATGCCGGGCAACCGCGTCGATCATGACCATGGCGGGCAACTCGCCGCCGGTCAGAACAAAATCACCCAGGCTGTATTCAAAATCGACCAGTGTCCGGATGCGCTCGTCAAATCCTTCGTAGCGCCCGCACAGAAAAATCAGGCCGGGATATTCAGCCAGGCGTCGCGCGTCGTCCTGCCGGAAAGGGCGCCCCTGCGGTGTCGTGAGAATCGCCGGCGCACCCGGCACCCGGTCGCGCAGATCACGCAATGCGCGCGCGGCCGGTTCAACCTTCATGATCATGCCGTCGCCGCCGCCATAGGGCGCGTCGTCGGTCACCTGGTGGCGCCCCTGCGCCCAGTCGCGCAGATTGTGTGCGCGCACCGAGATCAGTTCGCGCGCAACGGCTTTGCCCAGAATGCTCTCCTCAAAAGGGGAAGCGAACATCCCGGGAAACAGGGTTAGAATGTCAAATGTCATACCGGGTCCCGCTGCTCATCCAGGTTCACCAACCCCTGAGGAAGGTCGACCTGAAGCAGGGCTTCATCGAGATCCACCGCCTTGATGAATTCCTCCACCACAGGGACAAGAACTTCTCCGAACGGGCCACGTACGACATAAATGTCGTGTGCCGGTGTCGAGAACATCTCTTCCAGCACACCGATCTCACCGAGAGTGGCATCGACCACCCGAAGCCCCTCCAGTTCAAACCAGTAGCTTTCATCCGCGTCAAGTTCAGGCAGGTCGGCCCGATCCATCCAGACTTCGGCACCGATCCATTCCTGCACGGCGTTGATATCTTCCCGCCCCTGCAGGCGCAGCAGTATCACATTCTTGTGGGGCGTCGCCCGCGCAGGCGTGAAACGCTGCGCGCTGCCTCCTGCACCGGGCCTAAGCTCGATAAAGCGGGCATGACTCAGCGAGTCTGACCCTGAGGTCAGGGTCCTGACTTTCAGATCGCCACGCAACCCGTGGGTACCGGTGACAACGCCAACCTTGAACAGTGAACTGCCGGAACGGCTCATTACTCCTCGATCCGCAGGGTAGCGCGCCGGTTTTCGCGGGTCGCTTTGGCGTTGAGCAGGGTCCGCATTGCCTTGGCTGTGCGCCCCTGCTTGCCGATGATGCGGCCCATGTCTTCCGGAGCTGCAACAAGGGTCACAACCGTGGTGCCGTCTTCCCCCGGCTCCTCATTGACCATGACGAAGTCTGGGTTTTCGACCAACGATCTGGCGATAAATTCGATCAGCTCTTTCATCGGTATTATCCTTGAGAGAAAAAGACTGTTCGCCGCCCCGGCCGCAGACACCTAAAACCGAAAAACTTCAGGCAGACTGCTTGTGCTTGCTCCAGAGCCCGCGTGCACTGAGAATCTGACGTACCGTATCCGTGGGCTGAGCGCCTTTTTTCAGCCATTCGAGAACGCGCTCTTCGTCGAGACGGACCATGGGCGGATCCTGGCGGGGATCATACTGCCCGAGCCGATCGATACAACGGCCATCGCGCGGGAAACGATCATCCGCCACTACAACCTGATAAAAAGCTTTCTTCTTGGCACCGCCGCGGGCCAGCCTGATTTTAACCGACATGATTGTTTCCTCCTGAAATTTTCCTTGAAAACGTTTTCGAGACCGTCGTTATATTCGATCTGAACTCAACCCGGAATGCGTCATCGACATGTGCTGTCACATAAACGGGGGCATCCCGCCGCCACCGCCGCGCATCATTTTCTTCATTCCCTTGGGGCCGAGCTTCTGCATCTTCTTCATCATCTTCTGCGCCTCGGTGAAGCGCTTGATCAGCACATTGACGTCATGCACGGTCGTCCCGCTGCCCTTGGCAATGCGCATGCGACGCGAACCGTTGAGAATGCGGTGGTCACGCCGCTCCCGGGCCGTCATCGAACGGATGATCGCCTCGATCTTCTTCAACTCCTTATCGGGAAGCTGCATATCCTTAAGCTGCTTCATCTGCTTGCCGGCGCCGGGAATCATCTTGAGGATCGACTCCATCGAGCCCATCTTCTTGATCGACTGCATCTGCTCAAGAAAGCTGTCCAGGGTGAACCCCTCCTTGCGGAGGCGCTTCTCCATATCGGCGGCAGTATCCTTGTCGATGGCCGCCTCGGCCTTCTCGATCAGCGAGAGCACATCCCCCATGCCGAGGATGCGCTGCGCCATGCGGTCGGGGTGAAACACCTCAAGGGCGTCAAGCTTCTCACCCATACCGACGAACTTGATCGGCTTGCCGGTCACCGCCCGCACCGACAGCGCGGCGCCGCCGCGGGCATCGCCGTCAAGCTTGGTCAGCACCACGCCGGTCACGCCCAGGCGCTCGTCAAAAGACTGCGCCACATTAACCGCGTCCTGGCCGGTCATGGCGTCGGCCACGAACAGAATTTCACGGGGAGCGAGGGAGGTCTTGATCCGCTCAAGCTCCGCCATGAGTTTTTCATCAATATGCAGACGCCCGGCCGTATCGAGAATCAACGTATCGAAGCCGTTGAGTTCACCATAGCGGCGGGCCGCCTCGCAGATCTCTACCGGGTCCTGCCCGACCTGGGAATCGAACACTTCGATCCCGAGTTGACGCCCAAGGGTCTTGAGCTGATCGATCGCCGCAGGGCGATAGACATCGGCCGGCACCAGCAGGGGGTTGCGCTTTTCGCGGCGCAGCTGCAAAGCGAGCTTGCCGCAGGTCGTGGTCTTGCCCGAACCCTGAAGGCCGCACAGCATGATCGGGACCGGCGGGCGGGCTGCCAGGTCGAGGGCGTTGTCGCTTCCCTCGCCCATGAGCGTGGCCAGTTCGTCGCGCACGATCTTGATAACCTGCTGGGCAGGCGTCAGGCTCTTGAGGACTTCCTGCCCCACGGCGCGCTCGCGCACCGCAGCCACGAAATCCTTAACCACCTTGAAGTTGACGTCCGCCTCAAGCAGCACCAGACGAACCTCGCGCAAGGCCTCCTTGACGTTGTCTTCGGTCAGGTGTCCTTTGCCGCGAAGCTTCTGAAAAACACCGTCGAGTTTTTCACTCAGGCTGTCAAACATGCTTTATAACCAACTCTTACCCTTCAAAAGCAGCGCAAAGCTGCAACTATAGACACCACCCCCCGGGTTGTCAAGAAAAAACCCGGAAGCGCGGCTACCTGCTTTATACTTGCTTTATAAGTGCTTTTATACGGCCAGATACTCTTTACCCTGCTTGCGGTAAAGCTCGACAATGGGAACATCGGCCTCCCGCAGCAGCGTCTCGATCTGCTCACGGTCCCGGTCTTCGAAACGCAGCGCCAACCCGCAATCGGAGCTGAGCTGCCGGGGCGTCGGGATCAACAGCACCGGGGCGCCGGCCTGCTTGAGAACCTTTTCGGCCTTCATCACCTTGTGAACTGAATGAAAAACCGCGACCAGATCATTTTCGTACACCATACTCCCGCTCTCCCCCGTCATTTCGTGGCGCATAATGACATGTTTTAATATGCTGGCGCAAGACTTCTGCGGCCTTGAGAGCAGGCACACCCGAAGCCGAGCCGCGCGCCCAAGTTGAAGATTGACATGAACCGGCCCGAAAGAGTATTTTAGTCACAATTATCCGTTTCCTGAAGACTTGAATACTCGGCATTCGGCGGTTTCTGTGGACCCATCTCTGCTGCTCCCCTTTATCACTCTGATGATCTTCGCGCTCGGCATCAACGTCCCGCTGGGCTACATGCGCGAGGCGTCACCGAAGTATTCTCTCGCCTGGTTTATCTACATCCATCTGTCGATCCCCTTCATCATCGCCCTGCGCACCAGCGCCGGTTTCGGCTGGAAAGTCGTGCCCTTTTCTCTGGGTTGCGCCGTGGCGGGGCAATTGCTGGGGGGCTTTCTGCGCCGCGCGAGCAGAAGATCATGAAAAAAAGCGACCGTCCCCGTGCGCCCCGCGCACTGCCGCTGGCCGAAATCCTCGAGGGTCTGCTGCACGAACGCGGCATGGACACCAAACTTCACAAGTACCGTGCGTTCAGCTGCTGGCCGAAAGCCGTCGGGCCGCAGATCGCCGCCCATACCCAGCCGGCCCGCATCCGCGACGGTGTTCTCGAAGTGAAGGTCGCGCATCCCGTCTGGATGCAGCAGCTGCAGCTGCTCAAGCCGCGCATCCTTGCACGGCTGGCCGAAGAACTCGGCCCCGACGTGATCCGTGAGATCTACCTGCGCCAGGGGCGCATCGAGCGCGGCGGCCACAGCGAGCCGGCTGCGCCGCCCGCCTGGCGGGACGTGGCCCTGTCCCCCGAGGAGGAAGAGGAAATCCATCAGGTCGCGGGGCGGCTGGCCGACCCCGACCTGCGCGACGAATTCGAACGCCTGATGCGGCGCCAGAAAAAACTCGACAAAACCCGCGAGAGCGCTCAGTCCTCGGAAAAATCCTCGTCGTAGATCCTCAGCACCTCGCGCGTATAGCCGTCACCCTCCCAGACCACCAGCGGCGGCTCGATGGTCAGCCCGGCGCCGCCGTTTTTGCGCCCCTCGACCAACACCATGCGCGCCGCCTCATCCCTGCGGCCATGCACGCAACGCAGCCGCTTAGGTGCCAATTTCGCCTGTCGCATACAGGCCAGCAACTCATCGGCCCTTTCCGCCAGGTAAACCACATAGAATCGACCGCCATCAGGCAGCAGCCAGCTTGCGGCAGAGACAAAATCGCTCAGGCCGCCGGCCAATTCGTGGCGGGCGGCGGCGCGCTCTGAGCCGGGCGCGACACGTCCTCCATCCGGCGATCGAAACGGCGGATTGCACACCACGACCTCGAACGACTGGGGCGCAAACACCCGGCTGATTGTCCGCACATCCCCCTCGATAATCTCGACACGCGCCTGCAGCCCATTGAGCACCACGCTGCGCCGCGCACGCTCCACCATTTCAGCCTGGCGCTCGACGCCGACAATGCGTGCCGCGCCGCTGCGCCGTGCCAGCACCAGCGGGATCACCCCATTGCCCGTCCCCAGGTCGGCCACCCTGTCGCCCTCGCCGATGCGAGTAAAAGCGCACAGCAGAATCGGGTCGAGGGAGAAGCGGTAGCCGTTTTTGCGCTGGAGGATCTTGAGATTGCCGAGGCGCAGGTCGTCGAGGGTTTCACCCTCCTCCGGTCCAACTAATTCCCCTCCCCCCAGCGGGGGGAGGCCGGGAGGGGGGAGCCTGGAAGAACCACCCCCGTCCAGACAGTCTACGATGCTCTCCAGTACGCCAGTGATATTCGACAGAACCTCATGATTCCAGAACCGCAGCACCCGAATTCCCTGTTCATTGAGAAAGCGGCTACGCTCCGCATCGGCAATGCGCGCCTTTTCATCATCGTGCTGCCCACCATCCACTTCCACCGCCAACCGCGCCTCAGCACAATAAAAATCGAGTACATAGCGATCAACCGGATGCTGCCGCCGGAACTTGGACCCATTAAGCTGCCGCCCCCGCAGATGCCGCCACAGCAATTGCTCTGCATCCGTCATATTGCGGCGCAGATCACGTGCCGCCCCCAGCAGGGGATCAGGCACAGGAGATGGCGTCCAGGGTTCTGGATGCTTTTTGTCGGACACAAAAAAACCTCTCAAACAATGGATGAGAGGCTAATTTAGCCTGTCGGTACCGAGAAGGGCAAGCATTGAAAAACCTCCCCCCTCCCAACCTCCCCCCGCTGGGAGGAGGAGCAAGAACAACCTCCCTCTCCCAGCGGGAGAGGGCCGGGGTGAGGGAGGCGAGGGCGCGCTAAAATATCTTCCGCGCCTTCACCTCCCAGCGATGCTCAACCCGCTCGGGATCGGTCTCCCCCTCATCACGTGTCCCATACGCATAATCCACCGAGA
>JAXHUR010000026.1:0-39597 GCA_034189505.1 Thermodesulfobacteriota bacterium
AGCGGACCACGGACCACGGACCACGGACCACGGACCACGGACCACGGACCACGGACCACGGACCACGGACCACGGACCACGGACCACGGACCACGGACCACGGACCACGGACCACGGACCAACCCACACAGGAGCCCCAATGATCAAAATAGCCCCGTCCATCCTCTCCGCGGATTTCGCCCGCCTGGGCGAAGAGATAAAAGCGATCGAAGAGGCGGGTGCCGACTATGTGCATGTCGATGTCATGGACGGCCACTTCGTACCCAACATCACCCTCGGCGCCCCGGTGGTCAAATCGCTGCGGACCTGCACCCGGCTGCCCTTCGACGTGCATCTCATGATTGACAACCCCGATCAGTACATTTCCGATTTCGCCGAGGCCGGAGCCGACCTGATCACGGTCCACCAGGAATCGGGCGCGCATCTTCATCGTACCATTCAGTTGATCAGGAGCCTGGGGTGCAAAGCCGGGGTTTCCATCAATCCGGCCACTCCTGTGTCGACCCTGGATGTGATCCTTGAAGATCTCGATCTGGTGCTGGTCATGAGCGTCAATCCCGGGTTCGGCGGACAGGGGTTCATCCCTTCAAGTCTGGCCAAGATCGCGGCTTTACGTCATGAGATCGACCGGCGCGGACTGCAGGTGGAGCTTGAAGTCGACGGTGGCGTCAAGCCTGACAATATCGCCGAAATCGCTGCCGCCGGCGCCGAGGTCTTCGTGGCCGGCAGTGCGGTGTTCAATTCAGAGGACTATCATGCCACCGTGCAGGCCCTCAGGACACGGGCGGAGGCGGCACGCTCATGAATCTTGATCCGGGACGGGTGCGCCAGGCGCTGGCCCGGCAGGAGCCGCGCCGTCTGCCTCCCGAGGATCTGCGCTCCGCGGCGGTGCTGGTCCCCCTGTATAATCGAGAGGGAGAGGATTACGTTCTGTTCACGCGGCGCACCGAGCGCCTGCGGCATCACCGGGGAGAGATTTCTTTTCCGGGGGGCCGGCGCGAGCCGGGTGATTGCGACCTGGTGACCACCGCTCTGCGTGAAACCCGCGAAGAGCTGGGGATTGCGCCCGACGATGTCAAAGTTCTCGGGCGACTGGATGATTTTTTTTCGGTTTACGGTTATCATGTAACGCCCTATGTCGGTTTTTTCCCCTGGCCATATCCGCTTCAGGCCGACCCGGGTGAGATCGCCGAAATCATTGAAGTTCCCCTGGCGCGATTTCGCGATACCGCCATTCATCGCCAGGAGAACTGGCGGCATCGCGGCCGGGTGCATCCGGTTGATTTCTATTCAGTGGATCATCACGAGATCTGGGGATTGACCGCCGCGATTCTCCGCCAGTTCCTTCAGCGCCTCGGGCTTGCGCACTGAGGATTCCCGGGTAAACTGGTAACGGATTTTTTGCTGTTGCATTTCCGCTGAGTTCCCTTGTTCTGGAAAATCTTATGTCGTTATTCCGAAATCTGAGCCTGCTGACAAAAATCACCGTGATCGTTGCTGGAATCCTGGTGGTTTTCTTCGGTCTGAACTCTCTTCTGCATTATCGTCAGGTCAAAAGCGTCATTCTTGACGAAGCCCTGCAAAAGGCGCGGGAAGCGGCCTTTCATGCCGTGCACACCCGTGAATATCTCTCTGAGCAGTATCAGTCCCGCGGGATTGAGCTCTCCGCCGAGCGCTACGCCTTGATTCCCGTGGTGGCCTCCAACCGTATCGGACGGCGGGTGGCGGAGGATCTCGGCTACAGCCTGCGCCAGACATCGGACCGCTACCGCAATCCCGACAATGCCCCGGATTCCTTTGAACTTGAAGTGCTGAAGCGCTTCCGTGCTCAGCCGGACCTGGAAGAATATTACACGGAGGTCTCCGCTGAGCAGGGGCCGTTTTTTCGTTACATGGTGCCCTTTGAGGCCGATTCGAGCTGTATGCCGTGCCATGGCGACCCGCAGCAGGCGCCCGACTTCATCAGGGAGATGTTTCCGCCGGAGCGTGACCAGGCATACAACTACCAACTCGGCGAGGTCATCGGGGCGGTTTCGGTTTCGATTCCCATGAGCGAAATTCTCCAGCGCCTGCAGGCCAATCTGAATCGTGATCTGCTGGCGAATGGCGCTAATTTTCTGGCGCTGATCACCTGCCTGGGCATCCTGATCCGATTTGCAGTGACCCGGCCCCTCAGGCGGCTGGGGGAGGCGACTTCCGAAATCCTGCGCACCGGGCGTTTCGATCGCGTGCTGTCGAGACGGGGGCGCGATGAGATCGGGCGGCTGATCGACGGTTTCAACGAGATGGTCGCGGGGCTTGGTGAAAAAACACGGGAACTGGAGGAGTCCGAACAACGCTTCCGCCTGCTGACCGACAATGCAGGGGATGGGATCATCAGCTTTCTTGAAAACGGCCAGATTATCCTGTTTAATCGCCGGGCGGAGAAACTTTTCGGCTACAGCAAGCGCGAAGCGCTGGGCATGGATGTCGCAAAGCTGGTTCATCCCGATGCAAACAAAGGCCTGCATAAAATAGGAACCGCCGAGTATCTGCGAATCCATGGCGACAAACTGATGAAGAACGTTCATCGGATCGTCGGACTGCAGCGCGACGGCAGTGCGATCGAGATGGAGGTCTCCCTGTCGCTGGCGGTTTCCGACGGGCACAGATTCTATACGGCGATTATTCGATTCACCGAACGCAAAGCACCGGTTAATGTTTCCGGAAGTCCGTAATGTCTAATTATCCCTCACGCAGCAGACGTTTTCTGGAGTTGTGCGCCGAGCGCATCGTTATCGGTGACGGCGCTATGGGGACGCTCCTTTATGAACGCGGCGTTTCGCTGGATGCCAATTTCGAACACCTCAATCTGGTGCGCCCGACATTGGTTGCCTCTGTGCACGAGGCTTACGCCGCCGCCGGCGCCGATTTACTGGAAACCAACACTTTCGGGGCCAATCGCGCGCGGCTTGGGACGATCGGTCTGCAGGGCAAGGTGGCTGATATCAACCGCGCCGGTGCCCGGCTGGCGAGACAGGCAGCCGGCAGCGATCGTTATGTGGCCGGGTCGGTGGGGCCTCTTATCGGACCGCGCGGGGTCGATGCGCCGCTGGGGGAGTCGGAAAAAAGGCAGATTCTGCGTGAGCAGATGAATGCGCTGGCCGAGGGCGGGGTGGACCTGTTTCTTCTTGAAACCTTCTCCTCGCTTGCGGACCTGCGCCTGGCGCTGGCCGTTGCCGGCGATATCGGGCTGCCCGCCGTGGCTCAGCTTGCCTTTCTGGAGGGGGGGCGAACCCGGGATGGGGTCGATGCCGGGATGGCGGTTCCGGTTCTGGAATCCGCCGGGGCGGATCTGATCGGCGCCAATTGCGGCTCCGGGCCGCGCGATCTGCTGGCTGCCGTCAAGGCGATGGCGGCATTGACCGATCGCCCTTTATCGGCCTTCGCCAATTCAGGTTTCCCTCAGTATCGAGACGGTCGCTACATCTATCTCGCCACCCCGGAATATTTCGCCTCCATGGGGCGCGAAATGGTGGCGGCGGGCGCCACCCTGGTGGGCGGGTGCTGCGGGACGACGCCGGAGCATATCCGCGCTCTGGCACAAGCTGTGCGGGGCAGTGTGCCCGTACCCCGCATCTTGATGACGCAGACACCTTCCGCCGTGGTGCCGCCGCCACCCGTCTGCCGACCAACGGGCTTTCTCGATGGATGGGGGCGGCGCCCGGTGGTGACGGTGGAGCTCGATCCCCCGCGTGGCCTCAATTGCGACAAGGTGCTGGCTGCGGCCAGGTCGCTGCATGAGGCGGGCGTTGATGCCATCAGTCTGGCGGAGAATCCCCTGGCGCACATCCGCCTCGGCAATCTCGCCCTGGCCAGTCGCCTACAGCAGGAGGTTGGGGTGCCGGTCATTGCCCATGTGACCTGTCGCGACCGCAACCTGATCGGGCTGCACTCCGACCTGATGGGGGCCCATCTGCTGGGGTTGCGCAACATTCTGGCGGTGACCGGGGATCCGGTCTCCCTGGGGGGAGAATCCGGCGCCACCAGCGTCTTTGATCTCAATTCCATCGGGCTGCTCGAACTTCTGTCCGCCCTGAACCGTGGAACCAACCTGATGGGTGCTGACCTCGGCGGTCATACTGAATTTCTGCTGGGGGCCGCTTTCAATCCGAACGTGCGGAACATGGAGGGGCAGATCCTGCGACTGGAGAAGAAGATCGCTGCGGGAGCCTGCTTTGTTCAGACCCAGCCGGTGTATGACGCTGCTCTGCTTGACGAAATGCTGCGACTGACCGAACCGCTCGGAATACCGGTTCTGGTAGGGATCCTGCCCCTGGTCGGCGAGCGCAATGCCGAATTTCTGCACAACGAGGTGCCCGGCATCCGACTGCCGGAGACGGTGCGGCAACGGATGCGCGGCAAGCGCGGCCCGGAGGGCGTGGCGGAAGGGCTGGCGGTGGCCAGGGAATTGATCAATGCCGGCCGCGGGCGTGTCGGGGGGTGGTATCTGATGCCGCCTTTTGGTAGGGTCGAGATTGCTCTGGAGTTGATCCAGCTTATCCGCCGTTCGAATTGAGCCTGAGTTTGCCGTCAAGCTCACCGGTTTCATCCAGGTCGAACAGATCGCTGCAGCCACCGATTGCTTCATCGTCGATAAAAATCTGCGGGACCGTGTGGCGACCGGACCTGGCACGCATCTCCTGCTCCTTGACGGGATCGGAGGTGACATCATATTCGGTGAAAGAAGCATTTTTGATGTGCAGCAGTTCTTTGGCGCGCTTGCAGTAGGGACAGTAGCTTTTGGTGTAGATCTCAACTTTTTTCATGGTGTGCCCGCGTGCCTCCTTGGTTTTCAGCATCAATCTCAGGCTTTCGCCAGCCGTCTGCGAACCCGGCTGTAAAAGTTTACTGGCTGTTCTGAAATCGAGAGCCCCATTCTATCCCAGGATTTTTCCCATGCAAGGGTCCAGTGTGAAAAAATGAAAACTCTGTGGTTGCGATCGATTCAGTTTTCCGTCTTTTTGCTGCTGACGGCGTTGCTTTTGTCTGCTTGTCGCTCTACCCTCACCCCCCAGAAAGATCTGCATTCTACCCTCGACCGTTTCACTCAGGCCTTGCGGTGGGGAGATCATGGAGCAGTCGCCAGTTATTTTGTCGATGCGCAGGAGGGAAAGGCCTTCATCGAGAGGCAGCGCGAGCGTGAACAGATCAATGTCACTGCAGTGCGTGTGGTCGATGTCGCCCACGGTGACGAGGGGCTGAGCGCTGAAGTGACGCTGGAAATCGAGTATTATGAACTGCCGTCGGCCTCGCTGCGCCGGTTCGATACGGTGCAGCAATGGAGGGCCGCCGGGATCGACAATACCGGGCAGGGGAGGTGGCTTCTGGAAACGCCGTTTCCCCCTTTTCCGGGGGCGGACTGAAGCGGTAAGGCGTTGCCGGATTTGAATTCTAAAATAGCGAATTCTTTTATTTTTCCCCCTTCCGCAGGGAGAGCGAAGAATGGGAAATTTTCCCTTGATTTGGCGTTTACGTTTGTGCTATTAGATTGCATACTGTATACATAAAGCTCGGTATTAACCCTTTGCATTGACCCGGCTTTTGTTCTTTTTCCCGCGGGCAAGCTCCATTTCACAAGCTCCGGCAGACGAGGCCGACAGGAGGTCGATTTGACCCAGATCGTTTTTTCAAGTTGGGGCTCGCAGGTCGTCGACAACCGCAAGTCCACCGCCGACACAGAACCCCCCAAGGTCAAGCTCCCCACGACGTTCGACGGTGAAAAACCCCTGGCCGCCTTCATGGGCTGGAACGGGATCCTGGTTTTTGACGCCAGTGTTGACGTTCCCTCGATGGCGGCCGAATATATCCGCCGGGTACAGACGCTTTACTGTTGCGGCAAGTGTACACCGGGGAAAAAGGGGACCAAGGTTCTGACTGATCTGTTCGCAGGTTTTAACAACGGCAGCGCCAAGGCTGAGGATCTGGACAAGGTTTCTGTTCTTGCAGGACTGCTGCGCAACTGCAAGTGCACCCTGTGTCAGAGCTCAGCCAAACCGCTGGTCGACGCCGTCACTCATTACCGCGAAGATTTTCTGGCGCGGATCAACGGTGAAAGCGCACCCCAGAGCGGGCATCGCCTGGTCCACAAATACACCGCGCCCTGTCAGGACAAGTGCCCGGCTCACATCGATATCCCACAGTATATCGAGGAGATCAAGGAATATCGGTTTGATCGTTCTCTCGAGGTCATTCGCGACAACATGCCGCTGCCCGCAGTCTGCGGCCGTGTCTGCCCTCATCCCTGCGAGACAGCCTGCCGCCGCAAGAATGTGGACGAACCGATCAGCATCATGCTGCTCAAGCGCGCCGCCTCCGACTGGGAGTGGAAGCACAAGAAAAATCCGCCCATGGTGCCCAAGCCGCACAAGGACAAGACCGTGGCGATTGTCGGGGCCGGACCTGCCGGATTGACCGCAGCCTATTACCTTGCTCTTGAAGGTTATGCGGTGACAATTTACGAGGCCCTGCCGGAGGGATTCGGCGGCGGGATGATCGCGGTCGGCATTCCGGCCTACCGTATGCCGCGCCATATTCTGCAGCGCGACATCGATATCATCCAGTCTCTCGGGGTGGAGATCATTTACAACACCCGGGTGGGCAAGGACATTACCTTGCCGGAGTTGAAGGAAAAATTCGACGCGGTGCTGCTCGCCCCCGGTGCGCACAAATCGAAGCCCATGGGGGTTGAAGGCGAGGACAAGGGGTACAAAGGCTTTCTGCGCGGCGGCATAGAGTTTCTGCGCGACGCCTATATGGGGAAGCCGACCGGCATGGGCAAAAAGGTCGTGGTGGTCGGCGGCGGCAATACCGCCATCGACTGCGTCCGCGTCGCCCTGCGTGAAGGCGCCGAGGAATCCTACCTGGTTTATCGCCGTACCCGCAAGGAGATGCCCGCTGACGTGTGGGAGGTCGACGGTGCCGAGGAGGAAGGGGTTAAGTTTGAATTCCTCGTGCTTCCCAAGAAAATCATTGTTGACGATAAAAACCAGGTAACCGGTGTCGAATGCGTGCGTATGCAGCTTGGCGAGCCGGATGATTCAGGGCGCCGGCGTCCCGAACCGATCGAGGGCAGTGAATTCATTCTCGAGTGCGATACGGTAATCCCCGCCATCGGACAGGACCCCGACCTTTCTTTCATTCCCGAAGACATGGGGATCGATATCACCAAGTGGAATACGGTGGTGACGCGCTATCTGCCCCTCAAAGGCTTTGATGGACGCTCTCTCAAGGATGATATGGGCAACGCCCTCACTCGTACTCTGGTCACCGACCTCGATGGGGTGTTCGCCAGCGGCGACGCCGAGATCGGTCCTCTGACCGTGGTGGCCTGCGTCGGAAACGCCCACCGGGCCGCACGCGTCATCCAGCGCTGGCTGGAGGAGAAGAAGGTTTATCTCTCCGATGACGAAATCATGGAAGACATCCTGACCAATCTCGGTGTTTACGAAAAGGATGAAGAGGTGGCCTGGCTTGACTCGGCAGAACGCCAGAAACAGGCCGAAATACATGGACCTGAACGGGCGAGTTACAAGAATTACTGTGAGGTCGAACTCGGCCTGAGCGACAGTCAGGCGGTGTGCGAGGCCGAAAGGTGCCTGCGCTGCTACCGCATGGCGATGGCTGCGATCTAAACCATCTGGAAGAGAGTCTCGTCGTGTGCGCGTTCAGTCGACGCGCCCCGGGTGTGGCGTACCTCGTTCCAGGTTTCAGGGGTGATATTCTTATGGTCAGTTTGACGATTGACGGCAAAACGGTCAGCGTGCCGAAAGGAAGCACCATTCTCGAGGCGGCCCGCACGGTTGGAATCACCATTCCCACTCTGTGCTGGCTGGAGAAGGTCTCTCCCACCGGCGCCTGTCGTGTCTGCGCGGTGGAAGTCGAGGGCGTCGCCCGGCCGATGACCGCCTGCAACACACCGGTCAAGGAAGGCATTGTGGTGACGACGCAATCGGAGCAGCTCTCCGAAATTCGCCGTCAGGTCATGCAGTTGATGCTGGTTAATCATCCCTTGGATTGCCCGGTGTGCGATGCTGCCGGTGAATGCGATCTGCAGGATGCCTGTTATGCACTCGACGTGACTCGGCAGGATTTTGCCGCCGAAGATGTGCAGCCCGAGCCGATCGACAAGTGGCCCTTGATCCAACAGGTTCCGTCACGCTGCATTCTGTGCGAGAAATGCGTTAAAGTCTGCAACGAGGTTGTCGGTTCACAGGCTCTTTTTATCAATGAAAGGGGCGAAAAGGCATTTATCGACAAGGACCTCGACAAGTGCGAATTCTGCGGCAACTGCGTGGCTGTGTGCCCCACCGGGACGATGATTTCCAAGCCGTTCAAGTTCAAGGCCCGCCCCTGGGAGCTGAAGGTGACGCCTTCCATCTGCACCCAGTGCGGCAGCCAGTGCGAAGTCGATATTCACGTCAAACATGGCAAAGTCCAGCGGGTGACGTCCGAGGACGGCGCGACCGTCAACAACGGCAACCTGTGTATCGGTGGATTTTTTAATTACGGGTTCATCAATTCCGACCAGCGTCTTCAAGGGCCTATGGTCGCCCAGAATGGCCAGCTGATGCCGGCGCAATGGAGTGACGCGCTGGCGAAGGTTGTCAAAACGGCCCGCGAAATCGAAGAAGCCCATGGCGCCGATGCCCTGGCCGGTCTGGCCTCCGGCCGCTTGAGCAACGAAGAGAACTACCTCTTTCAGAAATTGTTCCGTGCCGGGCTGGGCAGCAATAATATCGACTCCGAGGCTCGTTTCGGGACCATGCGTGCAATGGGCGTGCTGCATGGTTCACTGGGGCTCAATGGCGCCAGCAACCGTATGGATCGCATCGGAACCTCTGAAGCGGTGCTTGTTTTCGGCTGCGATCCGACTGCCGAAGCACCGGCGATTGATTGGCAGATTGAACTTTCTTCCCGCAAGCATGACGGCAAGCTGCTGCTCGCCAATATGCGAGGCGTCAAGCTCTCCCGCTATGCCAACAGTGACCTCCGCTACCGCCCCGGCAGCGAGGTTCAACTGGCCAACGGCCTCACCCGCCTGATCGTGGATAAGGGGCTGGCGGACGAAGATTTTCTTAAAAACTTTGTGGTTGATGCAGCAAAGATCAAGGCTGCTGTGAAAAAAATCGACCTTAAGCAGGTTGTGAAAGAAACCGGAGTTTCCCAGGACCTGCTGGAGGAAGCGGCAGAGCTGCTCGGGCAGGCCAAGTCGGTCGCACTGGTGTTCGGAGGCGACCTGACACGCTCGCAAGGTGCTTCTGACAAGGTTCAGGCGCTTGCCAATCTCGCTCTGGTCTGCGGTGCGCTGCATGGCGATGACGGCGGGGTTTTCCCGGTCGATGAAAAGGGCAATACCCAGGGCATGCTCGATATGGGCGTCTGCCCCGAATTTCTGCCCGGCTTCGCCGAGTACCAGAAAGAGAAATCCCAGTTTGAAAAAAGCTGGGCATGCGAGTTGCCTCCCTCGGGACGAGATGCAGAAAAAATCCTGGAAGGCATTGAAAAAGGGGAAGTCAAATTCCTCTATCTCGCTGCATGCAACCCGCTGGTGAGCTTCCCGGAAAGCATGCGCTGGCGCAAGGCTCTCGAAAAAGTCGAATTCCTGGTTGTGCAGGACATCCTGCCTTCAGAAGTGACCCGCCTGGCGGATGTGGTGCTGGCTGGAGCTTCTTTCGCAGAAAAACAAGGGAGTTTCACCTCTCTCGACCATCGTGTAAGTCGTGTACGTCCGGCTCTCAAACCGGTGGGCAACGCCCGCGCCGACTGGGAAATTTTTGCCGACCTCTTTCAGCGACTGGTCCCTCGGACCGGGGAAGTCGGCCTGCAGCAGCTCATGGAAGAGATCAAGTCTGTTGCTCCGCTGTATCGCGAGGTCTCTTTCGACGAACGCGCAGGCTGCAAGCCCTGCTTCAAGCCGCTGCCTGCGGCGAAGAAACAATCTCTTAAGTTTGTTCCGGTGGACGGTGGTAAGGTAGAGGCAGTCAAGGGGATGCAGCTTCTCAGCGGCAAAATCCTTTTCCACTTCGGGACGACATCCACGTTCTCCGAATCGCCTCTTGAGGTCGCGCCTGACGGGTATATCGAAGTTAATCCCAAGGATGCTCAGAAACTCGGAGTGTCCGACGGCGGCGCCTTGCAGGTCAAGTCCACGGTTGGGGCGGCTCAGGGCAAGGTCCGTATCTCGGATAACGTTCCTGAAGGCCTGCTGTTTGCGCCCTATCACTTCAGCGACCTCAACATTAATCAGGTTCTGCCATCGGCGACCAATTCCATTACGGTTGAGGTCTCCAAGGCCTGATTGTCCGGTTGAAGTATCCAGTTGATCTGTTGCACTTTCGAAATCGGCCCGAAGGCAAGTCCTTCGGGCCTTTATTTATGGCCGATTGAGCTGGTAGCGGCGAACGGCCTGATTGTGCTCTTTGAGAGTGCGGGAAAAGACGTGGGAGCCGTCACCTCGGGAAACGAAGTAAAGATCCTGGGTGGAGGCAGGGTAGGCGGCCGCATGCAGGGCCTCCTCCCCGGGGTTGCAGATAGGTCCGGGCGGAAGCCCCGAGTTGGTATAGGTATTGTAAGGGGTCGGCGTGTGCAGGTGGGCCCGTGTCAGATTCCCATCGAAATCTTCGATGCCGTAGATGACGCTCGGATCGGTCTGCAGCCGCATCCCCCGTTCAAGCCTGTTGTAGAATACCCCGGAAATAAAAGGCATCTCCGCAGCCAGTGCGGTTTCCTTCTCAATGATGGAAGCCAGGGTGACCCATTGATGCAGAGACAGGCCACGTTCGGCGGCGGCCGCTCGCCATTCGGGCTGCGCTCTCTTGTTGAACTCCGTAATCATGGCCGTAAGCAGGCGCTGCTCTCCGATATTTTTGTCGAGAAGATAGGTTTCGGGAAACAGGTACCCCTCGAGAGAGGAGATGTCAGCTTCGATCATTTTCAAAAAACGCGGCTCCCGGGCCAACTTCATAAAGCGATCCGCCGATCCGAACCCCTGTTCCTCAATCCGCTCTGCAATCTGTTTGAGGGTCAACCCCTCCGGAATCGTCAGGGTGTGGCGAATGACGTCGCCGTTCACCAGCCGGGCGAGAACATCGGCGGGGCGGGCCGATTGCTCGAATAGGTAGCGACCGGCCTGGATTGCGCCCTGAACCTGCTGGTGGCGGGCAAGGAGCTTGAAATAGAGGGGGCGTGATATGATTTTTTGCTCAGCCAGCAGGCGCGCGACGGAATGCAAAGAGCTGCCGGAAGCAATCTCAACTTCGGTGGGCTGCGGCGGCGCGATGGGGCGGTGCAGAAACAGGGAGAAATCGATCGCGAGGATTGTTGAAAGAAAAACAATACCGATCAGTATTGCAGAAAAAAGTTTGAGACCCTGATTAATTTTCATCGCTCAACAATAGCATGTCCCGACGGGAGGTTAAGCCTGAAAGCGGATTTCACTGCCGTCGAGAAGCCGTTCGATATTGCCCCGATGACGGACGATCACCATGGCGGCAATAAACAGGGTGGCGAGAAACAGGGGGAAAGAGCCTTCAATACCCAGTACCAGGAAGGGGATAACGGCTGCCGCTGAAATGGAAGCCAGCGAAACGTAGCGCCAACGCCACAGAACAGCGCCAAAAACAAGCAGGGCAATCAAAACGGCCAGGGGGGAAAGAACAAGATAAATGCCAAGGCCGGTGGCCACACCTTTGCCGCCCTTGAAGCCTAAATAAACGGGATAACAGTGGCCGAGAAAGGTTGCGGCGGCGACCAAGGCGACTTCAACGGGAGAGAATCCGATCTGCACGGCAATAAAGACGGGCAGGGCGCCTTTGAGAGCATCGAGAATCAGGGTAAAGATACCCAGCCGCCGCCCCCCGACGCGATAAACGTTGGTGGCTCCGATATTGCCGCTGCCGGCGTTGCGGATATCGCCCAGCCCCGCCAGCTTGGTCAGCAGCATTCCGCAGGGGATGGCGCCTACAAGATAGGAAAGGATCAACAGCACAATCAAGCTGCCCACGACCAATGGTCTCCCGGTAAATACTCAAAGTAAAAAAGCGGCCGAAGC
Organism: Thermodesulfobacteriota bacterium; assembly: GCA_034189505.1. Classification (GTDB taxonomy): domain Bacteria; phylum Desulfobacterota; class Desulfuromonadia; order Desulfuromonadales; family Geoalkalibacteraceae; genus Geoalkalibacter_A. Next base: position 12,092 of record JAXHUR010000026.1, read on the forward strand.
CGCTTTTGTGTAAAGAAAAAGGATCGAAGCGAAAAGGGTTTCGACCTCCGACCTGCAGTTTCAGAACACCTGACATAAAGTCGGGAGCTTTCAATGCTCCCAGAGCGACATGAGATTTTTCGCACATAACTGATCAAAAATCAAGATCTTCCTGAATTTCGGCACTCTCGCTATGTGGCGTTTCTCTGCCAGAATTCCTGCCAGGAGTTTCAGATCGTTGCTCCTCCAGAGGTCTGCCTTATCCGCAATGGAAACCGACGTGAAAGCCGCTGTTGCAATGATGTATGCTGCAGGCTTGGGCGTGCTGTCTGGCCCTTGCTGTATCTTTTATCTCCAGGCTCGTGTATAATAGAAAAATATCACAACCACCTGCCGTTATCCCGCCTCAAACCACCGTTGAGATCTTCCTTCGTGGAGATGCAGTTTTCGAGCTGGGAAGAGTTTCTCACCGTAGACCGGATTGCACCGGCCTGCTCACAGTCGATTTTGCCCGAGCATCCCAGTGATCTCCCTGGTTTGCCGGACAATTTCCGGCCTGTTTTTAAAGTAAGGGAGAAGTGCCATGCCGAACAAAAAAATCGCCGTTGGTCAATCCATCGAGGCGCGCTGTACCAAATGCCGTGCAAATACCGAGCACGTTATCGTGACTGTGCTGGAGGAAGCCCCCCTCAAGGTGCAGTGCGGTCAATGCGAGCGCCAGCACAAGTACCGTCCGCCCAGTGTGGCCAAGAAGAAGCCCGCAGTACGTAAAAAAGCCGATCCGAAAGTGGCCGAGCGCAAAGAATGGGAAACTCTGCGGCCGGCGATGAACAGCGATGCGGCGCGCGATTATTCGATGACGGGCGCCTACAAGGTTAAATCTCTGATCAATCATCCTGTTTTCGGACTGGGATTGGTTCAGCGGGTAGTGGGTGCGCGCAAAGTGGAAGTTCTTTTCGAAGAAGGCAAGAAGACGATGCGGTGTGGATAGCGGAGGCAAAAAAAGAGAAAAAGGAGACAGGCTGATTTGCATTTCTGAACACCAGCCTGTCCTTTTTCATCCTATCTCCAGCAGTCCCGGGTGATTGCCCGTCAGGCAGCGTCCGCCCTGCGGTGTGACGACAAAGGTATTCTCCGTGCCGACCATGCCGATGCCGGCGATTCCTTTCTTCGGCTCGATGGCCAGCACCATGTTCTCTTGTAACGGTTCGTCGAAGCCTTTGGCGATCACCGGCCATTCATCGATGTGCAGGCCGATGCCGTGGCCGAGAAAGCGCGCCTGGCGGTCTCCGAATCCCATGAAGTTGTCAAGGAAGCCTGCCTCCAGGTCGCGTGTGATGGTGTCGTAGATTTCCTCCGGCACCGCGCCGGGTTTGAGCAGGGCGGCGGTGGCATTCTGGATGGCGACGCAGCGCTGATGGGCGGCGACGGCTTGCGGCGGCAGTTCTCCTTTGTAGACATAGGTCATGGTTTTATCGGTATGGTAGCCGTCGACGCCGCAGCCGATGTCGACAAACACCAGGTCGCCGGGCTTCAGGACGCGCTGTCGGCTGCCGAGCAGCGGCACTGCCGGACTCATGCCGTAGTTGCCGCCGGGGCCATCGAAAGAGGTGGGGTAGATGGAGCTTTCGCCGAAGCAGATGTGGCCGAGTAGAATCTCCGTCTCGAACATAGCGAAGCGGGCGATGCCGTGATGCCCTTCCTCGACCAGCACCGGGTAGAGGCGGGCGCCGAATTCGGCTTCGCTGATCCCCTCCTGAAAAAGCTTGGGCACCCGTTCCTCCAGGACCCTTTGGTGGATGCGCCCCGCTTCCGCTATTTTTCCCAGTTCATAAAGGCTTTTCACCGCGCGGATGGCGGACAGGGAAAGGTCGGCGCTTGCAAACTGCTTGAATTGAAAGTGTTTGTTGATGCGCTGCCAGGTCGCAAGCGGCACCCGCTCGCTTTCGAGGTGAACCGTCTCCGGAGACCGTGACAGGGCGGCCGCCGCATCGCGGAAGCTGCCCATCGGGCGGATATCGCCGAATTCGGATTCGTCCTGCGCGCGCTGCAGGCTGCGCCGCACCCAGTAGGTCGCTTCCCTGTCGCGGGGAACGATCACCAAGCCGTCCTGCATTGTGCCGGTCAGGTAGAACTGGTTGATTTTGCTGACAACGATCAGCAGGCGCCAGTCGGGATCGTCCCGGTCGAGGCGTCGCCGCAGGCGCTGCATGCGGTTGTCGAGTTCGGAGCGGGGCACATTGTTGAACATGTGGGTTTTCCTTTATGACAAGGTCGCATAATCCGCAGTGGGTCAGGTTCTTTGGTAAATTTGTCCACGGTGCCCGGCCATCAGGACAAGGATAAGAATCTTTTCTATCCTGAATTTCACAGATCAGCCGATAGCGGCCTGAGCGCTTTGCAGGTGCCTCCAGGCGGCGTTCAATGTCTTCGGGCAGGCTTGACGCAAGAATCATATCCTCCTTTGCTGCACATGTATAGTAATGAAGAAAGTCCGTGGCAGAAAGCAGAACCTTCACTTTCCCCAAGATTTCTTTTGCTTAGCGACCCTCTGAATTTTTTCGAACGCATCAATCTTTCCGTTTTCGACAGGTCACTGTTCAGCATGGGAGTGACGACCCTGCGAGATACTTTCACAGTAGCCCTGCGCGGTCTGTGGACGAAATATGATTTTGACGGTATGTTATTCAAAGCTAAGGAGACTTGTTTGGAGCAGATCGCGATCGACATCGATCGTCTGAGCGTGCAGGTGGGTGGCCAGAGGGTCTTTTCAAATTTCAGCCTGCGTCTGGCGAAGGGACATAAGGCCAGCCTGGTGGGACCGTCGGGCAGCGGCAAGTCAACGCTGCTGCTGGCGCTGCTGGGCTTTGTTGCGCCGACCGAAGGGACCATCCGCATTTTCGAAGAGGAGCTTACGGCAGCCTCTGCCTGGCCACTGCGGACCCGCATGGCCTACGTGCCGCAGGAACCGGAACTGGGGGAGGGGACGGTGCGCCAGATCCTGAATCATCCTCTCACTTTCAAGAACAACCGCCATCTGCAGGGTAACATTGAGCGCGCCCCTGAACTGATGGAGAAACTCTATCTGCCCAGGTATCTGCTGGACAAGGACGTCACCTCGCTTTCCGGTGGAGAGAAACAGCGCGTCGCACTGATCAGCGCGCTGCTGCTCGAACGGGAGATTCTGCTGCTGGATGAAGCCTCTTCCGCACTTGACCAGAGCGCCAGGCAGGCCGCCATCGACCTGCTGAAATCACGCAAAGACCTGACCCTTCTGTCGGTCACCCATGACCGGGAGTGGATTGAGGCGGCCGACGACCTGATCGAATTGTCCGGGGTCCAGCGGACTCCGAAAGGAGCTGGCGCATGAGCATCATCGACATCACCCCCCTGCGGCTGGCATCGGCCTATCTGCTGCTGGCCATCCCGCTGGGGATCATGCTGTGGCTGCGTATGCCGATGCTGGGGCAGACCCTCACCGCCGTGGTGCGCATGACGGTGCAGCTGCTGTTCGTCGGCTTTTACCTGCAGTTTATTTTCGATCTGAACAACCCATGGATCACCGGCGCCTGGGTGCTGGTGATGATCGGTGTGGCTGACGTCTCCATTGTCAACGGTTGCCGTCTGCGGTTCGCTCGCCTGGGGTTGGGTCTTTTTGTCGCGCTGCTGGGCGGCACCGTGGTGCCCCTTCTTGCCTTTGCTTTTGTGATTCTTCAGGGTTCTTCCGCCCTTGACGCCCAGTACCTGATCCCGATCAGCGGCATGGTCCTCGGCAACTGCCTGCGCGCCGACATCGTCGGTATCCATACCTTCTACGAGTCGTTGAAGAGGGAGGAAAAGGCCTATCTGCTCAGCCTGGCCCAGGGAGCGAACCTCAGGGAGGCGCTTCTGCCCTTTGTGCGCAATGCCTGCCAGGCTGCGCTGGCGCCGACAGTGGCGACAATTTCGACTATCGGCCTGGTTTCCCTGCCGGGCATGATGACCGGTGTGATTTTGGGCGGCGGCAATCCCATGACCGCCATCAAATATCAGATTGCCATCATGATCGCGATCTTTGCCGGCACTGCGCTGACGGTGATTCTGGCTATTCGTTTGACGACTTTTCGCAACATTACTGGACGGGGCACCTTGGATAAGGCGGTATTTACCGCTGCCAAGTGATGAAAAAAGTCATTATCCCGACACCTTTCGTTGAAATAGAGGATGACTTCATGCTATCCTCACGTTGTGGTGTTTTCCCCGGTCTTCAAGGGGTTGGCAGGCCGCCTTTTCATGGCGGCAACGATTGCTTTTGTTTGGGCAGGTGGGGGGGCCGTCTGATGAGGGCGGCGTCGTCATTTAGGTAAACAGGGAGAGAGCATTGCGGTCCATTCTGCTCGTCGATGGTGATCGCCGCAGCCGCGAAGCACTTGCGGTCATGTTGCGCAAGGAGATCGACTGCCTCGTTCTGGAGGCGGACTCTCCGGAAGATGCGCTCTCTATGCTGGACAGCCAGGATATTTCCCTCCTTCTGACCGATCTGTTTCCCGAAGGCCGTGGCATCGGGTTGATCAAGGAAGTACTGCGCCGTAACCCGGAGGTGGTTTCGGTGCTCGCCTTGCCTGTCGGCGATCGCGAGGCGGCGGTCAAGGCGCTGCAGGCCGGCGCCCTTTTCTATCTCAACAAACCCTACCATTATGATGAGGCCGTGATCGTGGCGGCCCGCAGTCTTGAGCATCACGACCTGGCCATTCACAAGGAAAAGCGCGGACCCAAAATTCGCAAGACCGAAGGATTTCACGGCATCATCGGCGCATCTTCCCGGATGCAGTCGCTGTTCGAGATCGTCGAGCGGGTGGCGGAGGATGGCGAAAGCACCGTGCTGATCCAGGGCGACAGCGGCACCGGCAAGGAGATGGTGGCCAAGGCGATCCATGCTTACAGCCCCCGCAGCGGCAAAAACTTCGTGCCCCTCAATTGTGCGGCGATACCTGATGAGCTGCTGGAAAGCGAGCTGTTCGGCTATATCAAGGGCGCTTTTACCGGCGCAGCTCAATCCAAGCAGGGGCGCATCCAGTACGCCGAGGGCGGTACGCTGTTTCTTGACGAAATCGGCGACATGAAGCCGGCTTTGCAGGCCAAGCTTCTGCGAGTGCTGCAGGAGAAAGAGTTCGAGCCGGTGGGTGGGTTGAAGTCCATCAAAGCGGATGTGCGGATCGTGGCCGCCACCCATCGCAATCTCGAAGAGGCGGTACGTACCGGCTCCTTTCGCGAGGATCTCTATTACCGCCTGAGCGTGGTGCCGCTGCAGATTCCTCCCCTGCGCGATCGCAAGGAAGATATTCCTCTGCTCATTGAAAAGTTTATGCAGGTCTACAACCGCGGCCGCAAGCGCGGACTCACCGGTTTTTCAGCAGATGCCATGGCGGCATTGAAGACTTATGCCTGGCCCGGCAACGTGCGCGAGCTGGAAAACCTGGTGCAGCGCCTGGCGATCCTGCATGCCGATGGATTGGTTCGAGCCGCCGACCTGCCGGAGAAATACCGGGAAGGGCTCAACCTGGAGGAACTGGCGGAAGAGCAGGTCGCTGAAGCGGTGACGACTTCGGAGGCTGCCGCCCTCAGTGGGCGCGGTGAAGGGGGGTCGATTCCGGAGCCACTTGAGGATCAAGCCGACTTTAATGCGCTGGTGAGTGATTTTGAAGATCGTCTGATTCTGCAGGCGCTCAGCCGTACCGGCGGCAACAAGAAGGAAGCGGCGGCGCTGCTCAACCTCAAGCGCACCACCCTGCTGGAAAAAATCAAAAAAAAGCAGCTTGACAGCCTGTTCAGCCGCCTCGTCCGCAAAACTGAATAGTGCACAGTGTGCAGTGCTCTACGGCTTGTTCCGTATGATCTACTGAGCCGCCGCTGCGGCTGTTTCCGTGTCGATATGGCGGGTGATTTTTTCGCCGATTTCGTCGGCGCTGGCCGGTGTGACCAGGATATCGCAGGCGCCATAGCGAACCGCCTGCAGGACTGCGCTGCGGGTCCAGGCGGGGGCCGCCATGATCAGCGGAGTGCCGGTTTTTAAGGCGGATTTGATTTTGATGGCCATGGCCATCCCCTGCTCACCAACCTCTTCCATCACCAGAAAAATTCCCGCCACATTTCCCCCCTGCACCGCCTGCTTGATATTGTCCTGAAAATGAAGGTTCTGGTGAACAATTCCGTAATCAGACAATACCTCATTGAAGGGCGCAGCGGCTTCATCGTTTTCTGTCAGAATAATTACGGTGCTGCCTTGATTCTCCTCCTCGCCGTCTGTGGTGGCCGCAGCCTGCAGGGCCGCAAGATCCGCGGCGCTGATGGAAGATGAACTGCTGGCGGCCGGGCGGGTCTTTTCCCCTGCCTGTCCTGCGACGGTTTTTCCGGCAGCGTCTTTTTTCTCAGGGTCCACACCCCCGGCCGGTTTTTCCTGTTCTATGTGAAGATCGAGAACATCCAGCGGAAACAGCAGATCCAGCTCTCCCAGCGCTTTTCCATCGAGAGACATCTGGCAGGTGCCGAGATAATATTCCCCGGGCGCAAAGGGCTCGTCGCCGTCGGGGTCGATCTTGGTGGGGATGAAGGATTCGACCTTGGTGCGCTTGAAGTGCAGCTTGCGTGGATATTGCTCGCCAATAATTTTGGCGAGAGACCCGGCGATGATGTTGGCCACCTCACCGTAGGCATCGCCTTCCTCGCCGTCGAAATCGCAGGCTTTGACCTTGGCGCGCAGTTCCTCCTCTGGCAGCATGACCAGGGTGCCCCCAAACAGGATGGCGTCCTTCTGCCGCACGATGAGAAAGGCATTGCCCTTTGCGTCGCCGCTGGCTTCAAGAAATGAAATCGCGCCCTTGTCGCGCGGCAGGGCAAGATAATCTTCTTTGCTCAGCGGTTGATAGGAGGGGCCGGCACACTTGAGGGTCTTGCCGATCAGGTCGCTGAGATCCTTGGCGATCTGTTTGAAAACGCTGTCGAGAACATTGTCGGCGACCTTGCGCGGCACCCCTTTTTTCTTCTCCGCCTCGGGCTTTTCAGTAGGGGATTGCTGTTTTTCTGCCGTCCCTTCCTTTTCCGCCTGCGCTACCTTCTCCGGCTCGTGCTGCTCTTGTGCGGCTGCGCCGGATTTCGCCTCGCCCTCGCCGGGGTCTTCCGACTGCGCCTCGGAGGTGACCCGGGCGGCAGCCTGCCGCTCTTCGGCGCTTGATTCTTCGCTGGTGCCAGCGGCCGCTTTCTTTTCCGGCGACTTATCCCCTGGGGCGGTTTCCGCTTTGGTCTGTTCCCCTTGCGGCGGCTCCATGCCGAGCATGGCAAAAGGGAGCACAATTTCAATATTGCCGAGCTTTTTCCCGGCCAGGGTCATTTCGCTGGCGGTGACATGATAGTGCCCTGGCGCAAAGGGCTGGTCGGAGTCCATGTCGACCTTGGTGGGAACCAGGTTTTCGCAGGCGCTTTTAACGAAGTGAAGTTTTTTGGGGAACATCTCCTCGAAGGTCGAGGTGATGGAGCCGGCCAGAATGTTGGAGATTTCGCTGAAGGCGTCGCCCTCTTCACCGGCAAGGTCGGGATTTTTGACTTTTTCCGCCAGCTCGTCATCGGGCAGCATGATCAGGGTGCCGCCCAGCAGGATGGCATCTTTGAGGGGCAGGACGACCGCCGCTTCTCCTTCGGCGTCGCCGCTGGTTTTCAGTCGAGTAAGGGCGCACTTTTCCCGTGGAGTTTCAAAAAATTCTTCCTTGGAAACCGCGACCATGTTCGGTTCGGAGAGTTTGAACTCCTCGCCGAGCAGAGCGGCAATCTCCTCGGCGATCTTGCCGATCGCGGATTTGAGAACGCTGTCAACGACGGCTTTTTTCACGCAACTTTCCCGATCCCTCTGGCGGGATCTTCACTGATTATTTATATTTCAATTCCACGTAAAAACGCCCGGCTTCCATGTCGAAAGGCAGGCACAGATGCCCCACGTCGCTCTTCGAGGAGATGCGAAAGGAGCGGCCGGCGATGGTGGTGGGAATGGCGAGCTTGATGTCGCGCTCCTGCCCGGCCAGGCCGTCTTTGAGGCCGCCCGCCACCATATTGACCAGTTCTCCGATGGCATCCTTGACCTCTTCGCCGATCTCGCTTACCTCCATGCCGAGAAAACCGCAGGTGATGCTCAGCGCCACCGCCTCAGGACAGTGGATGGTGAGCATCCCGGCCACATCCCCGGAAAAACCGAGCATTCCCGAGGCGCCGGCGGGGATGAAGAGCATGGACTGATCACAGGCGTCCTGCGGGCTGACCTCTATCATCAGCATGGTGGAGAAAACATCCGTGACAGCATCGGCGATTATCTGACCATAGTTCACGTTCTGTCAATCCTCTTGTCGGCGTTCGGCTCAGTGGTTGTCTGATGCGTCGAGTTCACCGCCTTACTCCTGCTTTTCGACCTGCAGTTCCACCACGAATTTGCCCTGCTCCATGGTAAACGGCATCACGACACGATCGGTGTCGATGGCGCAGCTGATAGTGTATTCCTCACCGGAGATGGTGGAGGGGATCGAAAGGGTGATGTCCTTGCCGTTCTGGCTGAGGGCCATTTTGGCGTTGCCCGCCAGCATGTTGGCCAGCTCGCCGATGGCGTCGGTGACGTCTTCGTTGACTTCGTCCACATCCATCCCGAGAAAATTCGAGGTGATCGATTTGGCCACTTCATCCGGGGCGTGGATGGCGATCATCCCTTTGAAAAGCCCTGCCAGCCCGATCATGCCCGACACGGTGCAGTAGTGCGTCTGCCCGTTTTCCCTGCTGGGCTCACCGGGGGTGACCTCCACCATGATCATGGTCTCGAAAATTTCCTGGGTGGCATCCGTAATGATTTTTGCCAGATCCAAGGTCGACTCCTGTTGTTAGAGAGGTATGAGAGACGGCGCCGCAGTGGCAGCCGCCCGCAGTATCAGAGGAATTCGCCAAGAACGTCCTGAACCTGGTCCGCAGTGAAGGGCTTTTTGATGCTGCCCTTGGCGCCAAGAGACTTGGCTTCGCCCAGGATGTCGTTGCCCGCCTCGGTGGTGATCATGACCACCGGAATATCCTTGATGGCGGCGTTGTCCTTTTTCTGCCGCAGGAACTCGATGCCGTCCATGTTGGGCATGTTGATGTCGGAGAGAATGAAATCGACTTCTTCATTTTCAAGCAGGCCGAGAGCTTCCTGGCCGTCACCGGCTTCGAGGATCTTTTCGAATTCGAAGCCTGCCTGGCGCAGAGAGCGCTGCACGATTTTACGCATGGTGTTGGAATCGTCGATAATCAGTACTTTAGCTGCCATGGTTTTATCCTCCTTGCAGTGAGTTATGTTTTTGATTTTCTCCCTCTCCCAGGGAGAGGAAGGGTCAGCTCTCGTCCTCGAACTTGCGCCAGGCGCTGCCCCCGGCGCTGAAACAGAAATGTCGGCCGTCGATCTGGAAATGCCAGCGCTCCACCGGTGGTTCGAGCTCCTGGCACTCGTCGCGGCTGATGGAGGGCAGGCCCATACCGAAGGTCTGGTCGCTCGGCAGCAACTCGCTCAGAAAGATGCCGGCGATGGTGTTGAGCAGCTCGCTCATCAGGTCGGCGAGCATCCGGTCGCTTAATTCTTCCTCCGGCAGGGCGTAGATGTTGCCGGCGATCCGTCGAAGCAACTCTTCAGGCATGAGCATCACCAGCTCCCCCTGAAAGGGGTCGAGCACCAGCAGGTTGGCGCAGTAAACCGGGGAAGGCGCGAGGCAGTCGTGCTCCTCGTGCAACGCGCGCGCTTCCATGAACGCCATGTTCTCCAGGGTGGTGGTGACGGCCCGCTCCATCGCCCTCTGCAGTTTTGGTGCGGCCTCAGGCATAGCCATCCTCCCTGTCGATCATGGAGCCGAGAGCCTTGAGAAGGGAGGCGGGCGACACCGGCTTGTTGAGAACGGCGAGTGCGCCCTGCTCCATAAGCTCCTGCTCCTTGGCCGGGTTGCCCGCGCTGGTGATGATCAACACCGGCAGCTGCACCAGTCTGGGGCTGGTCTTGACCCATTTGAGCAGGGTCACGCCGTCCATGACCGGCATGTTCAGATCGGAGACCAGCAGGTCGACCGGCTCGCCTTTGGCGAGCTGCTCCTTGGCCAGTTGCAGGGCGTCGCGCCCGTTGGCGGCCTCGAGGAACTGCGCGTCGCGCAGGCCGATAATTTCCAGGCAGCGTTTGATGAACATGCGCGCGGTTTCCGAGTCGTCGGCGATAATAATTCTTTCCACGCCATTTACTCCTTGAGTTCGGCCATTGAGGTGGTGATCTTTTCAAATTCTTCGTTAGCGGTCAGGATGATGCCGTACAGGCTGTCCTGATCGAGTGTGAACAGCCTGGTGTAGGAATCATCCATGTGATAGCGCAACGTGTCGGCTCCGGTGCCGCAACCAGCCATCATGGCGACGATATCGCCGAGATGGACGGCATAAGTCAGCGCCTGATGCTCGACAGCGGCGTTACGCGGGGCATGGTGGTGGCGGATCGCTGAAATCAGTGCCGGCGGCAGCTTCCACGCATCGGCCAGTACCGCCCCGGCCTCGGGGTGATCGATGCCGAGGGCTTCTCGTTCCCCTTCCACATAGTCGTTGAGCAGCGAATCCTCGATTTCACGCAGCATACCCGGCGCGGTGCCCTTGAGAAAATCCGAGATCAGCGCCTTGCCGATGTCGTGCAGCAGCCCTGCCGTGAAGGCCAGGTCGCGGTTGAGAGGCTCGGTGCAGTAAGCGGCTACCTCACGTGAGGCGATGGCGGTGAGCAGATCATGCTGCCACAGGCTGCCTTTGGCGCCGTCGTAGCCCTCCATGGGTTTCTGAAAAAGCTGCGCGGCGCAATCGCCGATGGCCAGTCCCACCACCATGCGCTCGCCCAGGTAGTTGACGGCGCGCTCGATGGAGGTGATCTCGTAAAGCAGACCGAACGCCGCCGAGTTGACGATCTTAAGCACTCGTGCAGTGAGGTGGGCGTCGGTTTTGACGATTCCGATCACTTCGGCCATATCGTGATCCCTGGTCGAGGTGACCTGCAGCAGCCGCGATGCGTTGGGCGAGAGCATGGGCGCTTTCTGGATGGCTTCGATGATCGCTTTGCGGTCCGTAGTCGGTTCCATAAGCGTCCCTTTACAATTTCCAGTTCGGGCGGCCCGGCGAGGAGAGCATCACCTCACCGTTGCGTACCGTCACGGTGACGGTGCGGCTGAAATTGCCGCCCACATCCTCGGCCACTGCGCCCAGGCCGAGAGCCCAGAGCGACTTGCGCGCCGCGAGGTGGTTGCGCTTGCCGATGTTGAAGGTGTCGTTGGGATCCATGACCCGCGCGCCGCCGGCCATTTTGACGATAAAGCCGCGCCCGGAGGGGTCGCAGCCGTGCTTGGCCATCTCGCGCAGCAGCATGGGGATGCCGGTGTCGGCGAAATAACCGGGGCGCTCCTTGGCCTTGGTCGGATTGATGCGGGCCTCGGGCAGGGCGCAGTGCACCATGCCGACGGTGCGCGTTTTGGGGTCGAGCATGACGACCGCCACGCAGGAACCCAAGGCGTAGGTCTTTACCAGGTCGTCGCGGTTTTTAGTGGCGCCCAGGTCGCCGATGCCGAGGACAAGTAGACTCATGCGCGCTTCTCTGTCACCAGCCGCAGCAGGGAGGGGCCGATGTCGTCAATGGGCAGCAGCCGTTCGGCGCCGCCGCGTTCAAAGGCCACTTTGGGCATGCCGAAAACCACCGACGTGGCCTCATCCTGCGCGATGCAGCGCGCGCCCGCCTTGCGCATGGCGCCCATACCGTCGGCGCCGTCGGCACCCATGCCGGTAAGCATGGCGCCCACCGCGTTGCGGCCCACATGCTTGGCCACCGAGTGCATCATGACGTCCACCGACGGACAATGTCCGCTGACTTTTTCCCCCGGCTCGCACAGCACCTGGTAGAATCCGCCGGAGCGAATCACCCGCATGTGCTTCTCCCCGGGGGCGATCAGGATTCGCCCCGACATAACGCGGTCGCCGTGTTCGGCCTCCTTGACCTCCATGGCGCACAGCTGATTGAGGCGTTCGCTGAACATGCGGGTAAAGCCGGCCGGCATGTGCTGCACGATCACGACGCCGGGCGAAGTGGCGGGAAAGCGACTGACAACTTTCTTGATCGCCTCGGTGCCGCCCGTCGAGGCGCCGATGGCGATGACCTTGTCGGTGGATTCAGCCAGCGCACCGGCCGAAACCGCGGCGGGGCGGGGTGCGGCCGCGGGCTGGCGGTTTTTCCAGTGCGCCACGTTGGCGGTGGAGGCGATTTTGACTTTAACCCGTAGTTCGAGCATCATCGCCTGCAGCCCGCGCGCCACATCGGAGGTCGGCTTGGCGACGAAATCCACCGCGCCGGCTTCCAGCGCGTCGATGGTGATCTGCTTGCCTTTCTGGGTCAGCGAGCTGACCATGACCACCGGCATGGGATGCTGCGGCATCAGCCGGCGCAGAAACTCCACCCCGTCCATGCGCGGCATCTCGACATCAAGGGTGAGGACATCGGGCTTGAGGGCGACAATCTTGTCGCGCGCCTGGTAGGGATCGGCCGCGGAGCCGACGACTTCAATGTTGGGATCGCCGGACAGCCCCTGGGTCAGGATCTGGCGCACCAGGGCGGAGTCATCGATGATCAGAACTCGGACTTTTCTTGTCGCCATGATATCTCAGGTCCCCTTCTGGAAAACGGCGGGCATCACATAACGGTACAGTGCGTGATTGCGGCCAAGGGTTTCCGAATGCCCGATGAACAGATAGCCCCCGTTGACAGTGAATTGATTGAACCTCTGCACCAGTCCCTCGCGTGTCTGCTGATCGAAGTAAATCATCACGTTACGACAGAAGACCATGTGAAACGGTTTCTTGAACGGGAATTTCTCGTTCATCAGGTTGAAGCGCCGGTAAACGATCTCTTTGCGCACCGCTTCAGTGACCTGGCAATTGCCGTCGGGCAGCTTGCGGAAATATTTATTCTGCAGCGGCTGCGGCAGCTGCGCCACCCGCTCCTGCGGGTAGATGCCGGCGCGGGCGATGGAGAGCACCCGCTCGGAGATGTCGGTCGCCAGGATGCCGGCGTCCCATTTCGAATACTCGCTGCCGAAATGTTCCATCATCAGCATCTGCAGGGTGTAGGGCTCTTCTCCCGACGAGCAGCCCGCGCACCAGATGCGCAGGTCGCGGTTGTTCTGGCGGCGCATCATCTCGACCACCGCCGGCAGGGCGGTCTGCTGAAAAAAATCGAAATGAGCCTTTTCCCGGTTGAAATACGTGTGGTTGGTCGAGATGCGATTGATCAGCTCGCTCAGACCCCGTTCGCTTTTATCGTTGACCAGGTATTCGTAGTACTGCTTGAAATTAACGAACCCCTCGCCGCGCAGCAGCTTCTGCAGCCGCCCCACCACCAGCGAGCGCTTCTGGTCAGTGAGGTTGATGCCGAAGCGGCTTTTGATCAGCCGGCGCAGCAGTTCGAATTCTTCGTCGCCGATGGTCATGGCGCCGCCCGTGGCAGGGGCGGCGTCTTTCGACCGTACCGGGGCGCAGGGAGAGTGATCGCTCATTGATTTCCGGACTTTATTGATAAAAAGGAGAACCTCAAGTTGCCGCAGCTACATATCCGACGTCTGCTTTCAGGCCCCGGCCAGACTTTCGCCGTGACTGATCTCCATTAGACTGCCTACATCGAGAATCAGGCAGACTTCGCCGTTGCCCATGATGGTGCAGCCTGAAACGGCGCGTACCGAGCCGATGTAGTCGGAAAGACCCTTGATGACCGTCTGCTGCTGGCCGAGAATTTCATCCACCAGCAGGCACAGGCGGTTGTCCTGGTTCTCCAGGGTGATCAGGATGCCATCTGTGATCTGTTCCGAATCGGGCTGCTTGCCCAGAACTTCGTAAAGGCGAAGTACGGGGTAGAAGCTCTCCCTCACCCGGATCAGGGTGTCGCCATCCGGGGTAATGGTCAGGGCATCTCCCCGTGGCCTGAACGCTTCGCAGATCGCCAGCGTCGGCAGAATCGCCTTGGTCTGTCCGATGCGCACCAGCATGCCGTCGATGATGGCCAGCGTCAGCGGGATGCGCAGATTGATGCGCGTGCCTTTGCCGGGCTTGCTGTTGACCTCGACCCGCCCCTTGATTTTGTCCAGGTTCTGGCGCACCACGTCCATGCCGACGCCGCGGCCGGAGATGTCGGTGATCTTGTCGGCGGTAGAAAAGCCGGGGGCGAAAATCAGGTTGTAGATCGCCCTGTCCGACATGTCGGAGCCGTCGCCCTCCACCAGGCCTTTACTGATCGCCTTGGCCAGAAGTTTGTCCCGATCGAGGCCGCGGCCGTCGTCCTCGATGGTGATCCACACCTCGCCCTCTTCATGACAGGCTGACAGGCGCACCACGCCTTTTTCCGGCTTGCCCAGCTTGAGGCGTTCTTCCGGCGGCTCAATACCGTGATCGCAGGAATTGCGCAGGATGTGCACCAGCGGATCGGTGATGGTCTCGATGACCGTCTTGTCCATCTCGGTCTCTTCGCCGGAGAGTTTGAGTTCCACTTTCTTGCCGGCTTTGAGCGAGATGTCGTGCACCAGGCGAATCATGCGCCGGAACAGGCCCGAAACCGGGATCATGCGCAGCACCATCGCCATCTCCTGAAGCTCGCGCACCAGCTTGCTCATGTGCTGGCCGGCTTTCTGGAAGTTCTCCAGCTCAAGCCCGTCGAGATCGGGATTGCGGATCAGCATGTTCTCGGCGATGACGATCTCGCCGATGAGGTTGATCAGGTTGTCGAGCTTTTCCAGGTCGACGCGGATGTCCTGGCGCCGCGCCGGCGCCTGGGCCTTGGCCGGCGGCTTGGCCTGCTGGGGCTGGGCTTTCGCTTCCGGGGCGGGCTTTGCCGCAGGTTTTGCTGCTTCGGGCGTTTTTTTCTCCTCCGCCGGCGGTGCTGTGCCGCTCGGCTCGGGCGGCGCCGGTGGGGTTTCTTCGGCAGGTTCCTCTTTGCGCTCGGGTGTTTCCAGGTCGATGCCGCTTTCCAGAATGGCGCCCAGCTCCTCCAGGTGGCGCTCGAGGTCGGCAACGCTGCCTGCGCCCCCTTTCTGCAGATCGTCGATGGCGTCGCGCAGCACGTCGATCAGGTTGAGCATCAGATCGCCGGGCTTGGAGCCGAAATCCCGGCCGGATTTGACCGCATCGAGAATGGTCTCCATCTGGTGCGAGAGTCGCTCCATCTCGGCGAAGCCGAAAAAGCCGCAGTTGCCCTTGAAGCTGTGAATGTTGCGGAACAGGGCGCCGATGATATCAGGATTGTCGCGGATCTCCTCCCATTTGAGCAGATCCTGCTCGGCGTTCTGCAGCAGTTCATCCGCTTCCTGGACGAACTTCTCCAGCATTTCGGGGGTGATGTTGAGTTCGAAATCGAGGACTTCCTCGTCTTGCGCCTCCTGCGTATCAGCGGGGGGCGCTTCCTGTTGAGGAGCCGGGGGACAGGCACCTGGTTGTTCGGCGGCGCTTTGTTTCGCTTCGCTGATTGCGGCTTCAAGGCGCGACGAGATTTTCTCGGCGTCTTCGGCCATCCCCTCGTCGGAGAAATTGGCATCGACGAAGTCGAGAGCGTCCTTGGCGAAATCGCAGGCGGAGCACAGCAGGTTGACATGCTCTGCTTCCATGCGCACGCCGCCGTTGCGGATCAGGTCCAGCAGATTTTCCGCCGTATGAGCCGCGCGGGTAATGTGGTTGAGTTCCAGAAACCCGGCGCTGCCCTTCATGGAATGAAACAGGCGGAAGATGGCGTTCATGGTGGGGCCGTCGCCGTTGATCATCTGGAACACCCGGCACTGCAGACAGTCCTGTTTCGATTCGGTGTAGATGCAGCTGCCGTTGCCATCGCCGATATTCCCCATCTGCAGCCAGCAAGGGTATTGCATCTGCTTTCCATGGCGCGCGCAGTCGGTTTGCGGGCATCCAAGGGTTTCCCAGCACTGGGCGTCGTGGCAGCTCTGCCCCAACTCGATAATGGTCGGTTCGAGCTGTTCGATCATGTCCCGGCTTTCGGTGACAAACTCCTGGAGAATTTCAATCTGATCGTCGCTTATGTTGCTCATGTGCGGCTTCCTTGCATACGTCGGCGCGCCGGCGCCGGCGGGTTGAAGGGGTCTTGCCCCGGCAGAGATTCGAGAGGTTGCGGTTTCAGGTTAGTAAAGTTTTTTGTAATTAGCAATACCTAATTACTATTTTTTATGAGGGTGTGATGTGCTATACAACGAACTGAAAGCAGAAAGCGAGCCAACAGAGGCTGTCAAGATGCCGACAGATGACGGTTTTGGCTCGATCATGGGTTGGCATGGAATTCGCTATCATTTTTCTCAGTTGTTTCGCTTCTGCCGGATCTACGGGTACGGGGGCAGTGATCACTGCATCTTGAAAAAAATTCTTTATTCCGGGGGTGGATTTTTTGAATAAACGGTTTCGAGTTCTGACCTGGCTGTTAGTCTGGTTGGCTGTGCTGCCCGTCGCAGCTGCTGCGCAGGGAGTCATGCTGACGGGGATGGAGAAAGAGCAGGGTCGCCAACAGGCCCGCATCCTTATCGATCTTTCCGGTCCGGTCCGACCGGAGGTGGTCGTTTCCGGACAGCGGGTCGATGTGATGCTTGCCGGAACCGAGGTTGCCCCGGCTTTTCGCCAGTTGCCGGAAGATGAAAGTCTTATCCGCACTCTGCTGATAGCCCGCCGCGAAGGCCTGATGGTATCCTTTCTGTTTCGCCGTCCACCCACCGATGCCCGCGCCCAGTATGATGCAGACCACGGGCAGGTTCAACTGCACATCGACTGGTCGCAACGCGGGGCAGGGCAGCGTCTTGCCATTGTCGACCAGACTCCGGGTTTTGCGCAGGTCGGGGCGGATGGCGCGACGGTGTCCAAGTTGATTCGTTCCCCTTACAGCGGAGATTGGCGAAGGTTTTTCAAAGAATGGGAGACGCCTTTTTCTTTCGAGTTGGCGCCACGATTTTCCCTGCCCTCCATGCCCCTTGTCCCGCTGCCTTCCGGAATGAACGATCAGGCTCTGCCGAGCGCTTTGAGCGAGGCGCGAGCGCAGGCGGGTGCGGGGGACTGGGCAAAGGCGCGCCAAAATGCCGAGACGCTGCTGGAAAGACCTCTTGAAGGGGCGGCGCGCGAGGCTTTCCTGGTCTTTTATGCCGAGGCCCTGCTGCGCGATGGTCGCCCCAAAGCAGCCGGCGCCACCCTGCGCCGCTTCGTGGAAAACTACCCGGACAGCGCACAACGCCTGAGAGCGCGCTATCTTGCCGGCTACTGCCATGCCGTCAATGGCGACCCCTATCTGGGGCTTTACGAGGTGGAGCAGGCGTTGTCTCAGATCGAGACAGACGATTTTCTTCTCCCGCGCCTGTTGTTGTTGCGGGGAGAATTGCTTCTGGCGCAGGGTAAATATGATCAGGCCCATGAAACCCTGTCTTCGTTCAATCTGAGCGGAACGACAGATGATCTGCGGCGCCTCGGGTATGCCTGCAGTTTGTCCGGATTGGAACGTAATAAAGAGGCTGCAGAAATTTTTGCGGAGATGGAGGAGCAGTATGGCCCTTTGCGTGACCCGAATGCACTGGAGCATTTCGCCCGGGCTCTTTACCGCGGCGGTGCTTACCTGAAAGCCGAGGAGGCCTACGCCCGACTGGCGCAGCTGATCAGCGGTCATCCGGATGAAGGGCTCGCTTATTTTGCCCAGGTGCAGGCTGCTTTGCGGCGGGACGATATCGAAGGGGCACGCCGCCTGCTTGACCGGATCCTGGTGGCTTTTCCCGAAAGTCGAGGCGGGCAGCGTGCTGCCGTGCGCCAGATTGATCTGGCGGTGCTCGACGGCGGCGAAAAAGTGCTGGCCTGGGCGGTGATGGATTACGGCCACCATGCGGAGAATCTCTCCGAGCGGGCCCTGCGGGAAGAGGCGCGCTTTAAGCAGGCCCTGGCTCTGTACCTCAATCGCGATCACAGGCGCTGCGTGACGGTGCTGGAAGATTTTGTCCGCAACCATTTCAGTGGAGATCTGCGTCCCCATGCCGAAGCGCTGCTGGGCGAGATCCTGCCCGGGGTCATTGAGGACATGATTGCCGACGAAGACTATCTGCAGGCTCTGGTGATGGTGGAGCGCCACCGGCGGATTCTGCTTGATCGTCGCATCAGCTGGGATTTTCTGGAACGGTTGGCGGGCGCCTATGGCGACATGGCTCTTTTGCAGCGCGCCTCTCGCGTCTACCTCTTCATGCTGGACAACAACCGGGTGCCGGGGCGCGAGCGGGGTTTGTATCTTCCGCTGGTGCGAATTCTCTTTCTCAGCGGCCAGCACGGTCTGGCGGTCGAATACGCCCGGCAGTACGCCCGGGAATATCCCGAAGGAGAGGATCGCGCTTCGGTTCTGCTTTTCGAAGCCCGGGCGCTGATGGAACTGAATCGCCGGGAGCAGGCCGCCGACCTCCTCTCTGCCACCGGTCGCCCCGCCTCTCCCGAACTTGATCTGTGGGCAGGTCGCCTCTGCTTTGAGGTCAACCGTTATGAGGATGCGGCCAGCGCTCTTATGCGTCTGGCCCCGGAACTCGATCTTGAAGATGATGCGGGGGATCTGCTGCTGCTGGCCGAATCGCTGCTGCGGTCCAACCGTCCCGGGGAAGCGCTGCCCTATTTCCAACAGCTTGTTGCCGTGGAGGAGACCGCCGACCAGGCCCTGTATCGAATCGGGCAGATCATGCAGCAGCAGGGACGCAAAGAGCAGGCGCTTAACCTTTTTCAGCGACTGGTCGATGAGGCCAATAGTGAGCAGTGGCAAAAGATGGCACGGGAGATGCTCGAACTGATGTCACTCTCCCTTTAAAGTCAAAATATCGACACACGGTGGGATCAAAATGCGTGTCGGTTTTTCCGGTCAAAGGAGTTTTTATATGTCGACACTGGGAATTTTCGACAAAACGGGTCAATTGCTGCAGAAGGTCATGGATCTGCGCCAGCAGAACCAGGATGTCATTGCCTCCAATATCGCCAATGCCCAGACCCCGGGATACGCACCGGCGCGTCTGCAGTTCGAGGATGCGCTGGCCGGCGCGGTGGGCCGCGATGGCCAGGGGATGGCCACCACGCACCCGCAGCATCTGCCGGTGGGCGGCGGCCTCGACCAGGTGCAGGGCAAAGTGATGCGCACCCCCGACCGCTCGGGTCTGGGTGACGGCAACAATGTCAATCTCGACCAGGAGATGATCGGACTGGCGGAAAACCAGATTCTCTTCGAGGCCGCAGCGCAGATGCTCAACAAAAAGATGGGCCTTCTCAAGTACGCGGCCCAGGACGGCCGTTAAGGAGGAGCAGGCCATGGATATCTTTACCAGCATGAAAGTCGGCGCCTCCGCCCTCAAGGCACAGCGGATGCGACTCAATACCATCAGCTCGAACCTGGCCAATGTGGAGACGACCAGCACCCCGGAAGGCGGGCCCTATAAAAAGAAAAATGTGGTTTTTCGTCCGGTAGGCACGTCTTTTGAAAAACAACTGGACAGCAACCTCAAGGGAGCGGTTCAGGGGGTGCAGGTGCAGCGCATTACCGCCGACGAGCGCGAACCGCGCATGGTCTATGATCCTGCCCATCCCGACGCCGATCCCCAGGGGTATGTGGCCATGCCCAACATCAACGTGATGGATGAGATCGTCGATATGATGTCGGCGACCAGCGCCTACGAAGCCAACGTGACCGTGGTTCAATCGGCCAAGCGCATGGCGCTCAAGGCCCTTGAAATAGGAAAGTGATCCCACTATGACTAACGACATCACACTTCTGACCCATCTCAAGAATCTCAACCAGCCCTCCCTTGAGCCGCAGAAAAACAGTGGTCCCGGTTTCGGCGAAATGCTCAAGGACACCATGCAAAAGGTCAATAACGCCCAGATCGAGGCGGACCGGCAGGTGGAGCGGCTGCATACCGGCCAGGCCAAGAACCTGCACGAAGTCATGATTTCCATGGAGCAGGCCGACATTTCGCTGCGTCTGATGGTGCAGATGCGCAACAAGGTCATCGATGCCTACCAGGAAGTCATGCGCATGCAGGTGTAAAGCGGACGACCGTCTGACGATCCACCGCGCAAAGCGATCCCACATCTTTGACATGAGGTGTCTGGCCGATGGCCGAAGAAGAAAAAAAGAAACCACAACCGCCGAAAAACCTGCTTGAAGTGATTCAGCAGTGGCCGCTCAAGCGCAAGCTGAGCTTTCTCGGTGTGGGGCTGCTGAGCCTGGTGCTGTTCGGGGGGCTGATCTGGTCGGCGCGCGATGCCGATTATCGCCTGCTTTATTCCAATCTCGATCCCAGTGATGCCGGGGCAGTGGTGGGATGGCTCAAGGAGAACAACCTGCCCTATCGCATTGAAGATAACGGCAAGTCCATCTACATGCCGGCTGAAAATGTGTATGAAGTCCGGCTCGAGTTGGCCGCTTCGGGGATCCCCCAGGGCGGCGGCATCGGGTTTGAGCTTTTCGACAAGCAGAGCTTCGGCATGACCGACTTTGCCCAGAAGGTCAATTATCAGCGGGCACTGCAGGGAGAGTTGGCGCGCACCATCTCGAATCTGTCCCTGGTGGAAGGGGCGCGGGTGCACCTGGCTCTGCCGGAAAAACGCCTGTTTCGCGAGCAGCAGAAAGAAGCCAGCGCCTCAGTCATCTTGAGGCTTGCCCCCGGACGTACTCCGAGTGATAACCAGGTTCAGGGGATCGTGCATCTGGTGGCGAGCAGTATCGAAGGGATGAATCCGGAAAACGTCACCGTCATCGATTCAAGCGGCCGCACCCTGACCCAGCGGCGCGACGAGGGGTTCAACGGCCCCATGACGCCGGGGATGCTCGATTATCAGCAGCAGGTGGAAAAGCGCCTGGAAGAGCGCGCCCAGTCGCTGCTCGACCGTGCCCTTGGTCCCGGCGGTTCGATGGTGCGGATCACGGCTGAGCTTGATTTTTCTCAGGTGGAAAAGACCGAAGAGATTTTTGATCCCGATCGTTCTGCCGTGCGCAGTGAGCAGGTCACCGAAGAGCAGAGCGATTCGGCCGCTGCCGGCGGTGTGCCTGGCGTCGAGGCCAACCTCGATGGGGGTAAGATGGGGTTGGGCGGCGGCAACAACTCCAGCCGCAGTGAGGAGACGGTCAACTACGAGATCAGCAAGGTCATCAGCCGCACGGTCGGGGCCGTCGGTGGTGTCAAGAATTTGTCCGTCGCCGTTCTGGTAGGTGAAAAACCGGCCCCGCCCGATGCCGAAGGTCCTGCCACGGTCCCTCGCAATGAAGACGATCTCAACTCGATCCGCAACATGGTGGCCAGCGCTCTGGGTCTTGACCTGGAACGCGGCGACCAGATCGAAGTGGTTTCGATGCCCTTCGAGAATGGCATGATCGACGTCCCGGTGGAGGAAACCGGTCCCATCGATCTGCTTTGGCAGTACTGGCCGTTGATCAAATATGCCCTGCTGGCCCTGGGTGGCGCACTGCTCTACTTCCTTCTGATACGCCCCATGGTACGCTCCATCAAAGAAGAAGCACGGATGGTCGAACACTACAAGACCGTCGAGGAGCTTGAGTCTGAAATGGAGGATGAAACTTCCATGCTGCCTGGTGCCAAAGGCAAGGATCCCATGCGAGCCATGCGTCGCGAAGTCCTGAGTGGAAAGGCGACCCCGGCGCAGGTGATCAAGACCTGGCTCAAGGAAAATTGATCGTAAACCGACCCTCCGGCAGGTTGATGTGATGCAGTATTCCAAATTATCCGGCGTGGAAAAGGCAGCGATTCTGCTGCTGTGCCTGGGCGAGGAAGCCACCTCCGCCATTTTCGCCGACCTCGAAGATCTCGAAGTGCGCATGATCAGCCGCGCCATGATGTCCATCGATCATGTCCCGGCCGATATCGCCCGGGAGGTCATGGAGGAGTGCCGCCGCGTGCAGGCCAAGAGCATCGGCCTGTTTGTCAACGGCAACGATTTCGTGCGCCGCGCCATTACCGGTTCGGGTGACGAGGAGCGTGCCGAGAGCCTGTTGGACCAGGTCAACGCCGGTACCGAGGGGCGTCCCCTCGAGACCATCTCCATGATGCAGCCGCGTATGGTGGCCAGCCTGCTGGAAAGCGAACACCCCCAGACCATTGCCCTGATTCTCTCGACCCAGAAGTCGGAGCATGCCGGACGGATCGTGTCCCAACTTCCCGAAGAGCTGCAGGCCGACGTCATGTACCGCATTGCCTGCATCGACCGGGTCTCTCCCGAAGTCATCGCTCAGATCGAAGACGCACTGCAGCGCGAGATCGGCGTGGTGGTCAGCAAGGAACAGAAGCAGGTAGGCGGCATCGACAAGGTTGTGGAGGTGCTCGGGCGCCTGGAAAAAGGCGGTGACAGGGCCATTCTCGCCTCCATCGAGGCAACCGACCCGGAGATGGCGGAAACCATTCGCAAGAAAATGTTCACCTTCGACGACCTGGTGCAGCTCGACAACCGCTCCCTGCAGATGGTGCTGCGCGAGATCAACAACGATACCCTCACCATGGCACTCAAAACGGCTTCCGACGATGTCAAGGACAAGATTTTCAACAACATCTCCCAGCGCGCTGCCGAGATGATCCAGGAGGATCTTGAAGCCATGGGCCCGGTGCGGGTTTCCGAGGTCGAGGCCATGCAGCAGGCCATCCTGCAGGTCGCACTCAAGCTCGAGGAGGAGGGCCAGCTGGTCATCCCGGGCCGCGGCGGGGAGGATGCCCTTGTCTAGGGTTTTCCGTATCGACGATACCTGCCAGCTCAAGGCGCTGCGATTTGTCGACTTCGCCGATCAGGATGCAGGCGGCGAGAACGGGGGTTCCCCTTTCATACAGGAGAGCATGGCGGCGCGTGCGCCGGTGGTAGAAACGCCGCGCGGCGAAGACTCCGGCGGCGGAACTGCGGCTCAGGGCATCAGCGAGGAGCAGCTGGCCGAGGCCTATCAGCGTGGGCGTGAAGAGGCGCTGGCCGAGGCCGGGACCAACCTGGTCAGTGCCGCCGACGCCCTGGGCGAAGCCCTGCGGGAGATCAGCCGCCTGCGCGAAGGGATTCTGCGGCGCAGCACCGAAGATATGGTGCGGCTGGTGATGGCTATCGCCGAGCAGGTCATCGGCGCGGAAATCGCGACCCGTCCCGAATTCGTGCTCGAAACGCTGAAGCAGGCCATGCACCATGCGCTCAAGACCGATGAATACCAGGTCAGGGTGCATCCCGACGATCTGGCAGTAGTCACCGACAACAAGCCGCTTTTCATGGCGGCGGTCAGCGGGCTGAAAAACATCCGCCTTGAGACGGACCCCGCGATTACCCGCGGCGGGTGCGTGGTGGAGAGTCAACTCGGCCAGGTCGACGCTACCCTCGACAGTCGCATGGAAGAGATCCGCCGCAGTCTGCTGGCGCATCTCGAGGAGAGCTGATGGATGAGCTGCTCAATGCCATCCGCGAAGTGCCGCCGGTGCGGGTGCTCGGCAAGGTCACCCGTATTGTCGGACTGGTTGTCGAAGGTTACTGCCCGGAAGCTTCAGTGGGAACCCTGTGCGAGCTCTCGCCCCTGGGTGGCGGTGAGCCGGTGCCGGCGGAAATCGTCGGATTCAGGGATTCTCAGGCGCTGCTCATGCCGTTGGGTGATCTGCGCGGTCTGGGGCCCGGCAGCCTGATCCGGGTACGCCGCCCGAGTGCCACCCTGCCGGTGGGCGAGGAACTGCTCGGGCGCGTCATCGGTCCCATGGGCGAACCCCTCGATGACGGTCCGCCCCTCTCCGCCGAGCGCGAGCTGCCCCTCTACAGTCTTCCGCCCGGTCCCATGCACCGCAAGAAGATCGAAGAACCCCTTGATCTCGGCGTGCGCGCCATCAACGCCCTGCTGACCTGCGGCAAGGGACAGCGTATGGGAATTATGGCCGGGTCCGGCGTCGGCAAAAGCGTGCTTCTGGGCACCATGGCCAAACACGCCCGCGCCGATGTCAACGTGATCGCCCTGATCGGCGAACGCGGTCGCGAGGTGATGGAGTTCATGGAGCGCGACCTGGGGCCGGAGGGGCTGGCCCGCTCCGTCGTCGTGGTCGCAACGTCCGACCAGTCGCCGCTGCTGCGCATGCGCGGGGCTTTTGTCGCCACCACTGTCGCCGAGTATTTCTGCAACCGCGGCGCCAACGTGCTGATGATGATGGACTCGGTCACTCGTTTCGCCATGGCGATGCGCGAGGTGGGGCTGGCGATCGGCGAACCCCCCACTACCAAGGGATACACCCCGTCGGTCTTCGCCACCCTCCCCAAACTGCTCGAACGCGCCGGCTCCTTCCGTGGCCAGGGCAGCATTACCGGACTTTACACCGTGCTGGTCGAAGGCGATGACATGAACGAACCCATCGCGGACTCAGTGCGTTCTATCCTGGACGGCCATATCGTGCTGTCGCGTGACCTTGCCGCCAAAAACCATTACCCCGCCATTGACATCCTCAGCTCGGCCAGTCGCGTCATGCGTGACATCGTCTCTGCCGAGCACACCAGGTACGCCGGTCAGGTCCGGGAAATCCTGGCCACCTACAAGGAAGCCGAAGACCTCATCAATATCGGTGCCTACGCCAAGGGTAGCAACCCCAAGATCGACTACACCCTGACCCGCATCGATGCCGTCACCGATTTTCTGCGCCAGGGCATGGACGATAAGGTCGCACTCGAGGACGCGGTGGAAGAAATGGCCGGCCTGGTCCTCGATCGCCGCAAAGAACTGCGCTGAGAGAATGCGGCGGATTTTGGAACGGTGAGTGCATTGGAAAATCTTTAATTCGCCGCAAAGACACCAAGATCGCCAGGAAAGTCAAAAAAATGATCTATCCCCTCTCCCAGCGGGGGAGGGCTAGGGTGGGGGCTGTTGGGGCAGCAGCTCCGGGGTGCTTTGAGATAGGCTTGTGGGCGGAGCATAGAGTGAGCTGATTTTTTGACTTTCTTAGCGAGCTTTGAGTCTTCGTGGCTACCCGTTTTCAGATGAGGTGCAGGATGAAAAACCAGTTCAAGCTTCAGCCCGTTCTCAACTACCGCCAGACACTGGAAGACCAGGCCAAGCAGGACCTCGGGCGCTGCCTGCAGAAGGAGGCTGAGCTGATGGAAGCGATTCAGGTCGAAGAGCAGGACCTCGGCGCACTTTATCGTAATCTTGAGAGACGTCAGCAGCAGGGGATCAGTGTCGATGAACTGCTGCTCTATCAAAATCGCATCAGTTCAAAAATAGAACAATTAGCTCACCTGGCGGATCGTATGGACCGGCTGAGGGACCAGATCGTACGCAAGCGCGAAATCCTGGCTGACGCCGCACGGGACAAAAAGCTGCTCGAAAAACTCAAAGAGAAAAAGAACCTGCAGTTTCAACAGGAGCTCAAGCGTCGCGAAACCGCGATGCTGGACGAGATTGCGGTTCAGTTTCACCGGAGATTCTGATGCTCAAGCGAATTCTGTTTCTGTTGCTATTGTGCATGGTTGTGGGTTCCGCCGGCCGTGTCGGTCAGGCGGACGAAACTTCTTCCGCTATGCGTGCTGCGTCGGTTGAAGAACGCCGGATTCTTGCCGAGTTGCGCGAGGCGCGGCAGCTTCTTCAGGAGCGTGAGCAAAAAGTTGCCCAACGTGAAATGGAGCTAAAGACTCTGCGTGAAGAGGTCGATAAGAAACTCGCCGACCTAAAGGAGCGGCGCGCCGAACTGGCGCAGATGCTGGCCGAAAAAGACGAAACCGAGATACGTAAAGCTAAAGAACTCGGCAAAATGTACGAAAAGATGGACCCCTTAAAAGCCGCTGAAGTCATCGCCTCTCTGGAGAAAGATCTTGCGGTGGCAATTCTCGAAGGGATGCGAGGCAAGTCAGCCGGTAAGATCCTGGAAGAGATGGAGCGTGAAACGGCGGCGGATTTGACAGTTTCTTATTCCTCACTGGCTGAATAGCTGGTGAGAAGTAAGGGGTAAGTCCCCCGAAAAAATGAAACGAAAGGAGGTGAAAAGAGATGAACATGCCTGGAATCGACTTTGCGCAGATGTTTGCGCCGCAGCCGCACAGTGCAGGGCAGGGAGCGGTCGTCGGTGACGGCTCGGGCGCAGAGGGTTTTCTCGCCGCACTGCAGCAAACGGGCGGCAAAGAGCCTCCTTCAGGGGAAGCCGCTGAAAATTTACTGGCGTCAATCTTCGAGGAGTTGGGACTGGAACGGCCGCAAAAGCAGCAGCAGTTCCTACAGTGGCTGCAGGGTGAAGAGGGCGCAGCGCAGCTCGAAAGCGCCTGGAGCGACAGGAATTTCGACACGGATGAGCTGATCGCTCTGCTGGAGAACTTTGCTGTCGCGGCGGATGTGAAAGGTGAAAATGCAGCGATTTTGCAGAAGGCCGACGAATTTTCGGCAGGAAAGCGAAAAGCAGGACTCGGGATGGCGCACAGTCAGGCACAGCAGGCACAGACACAGCAGGTACAGGTACAGCAGGTACAGGCACAGCAGGTACAGGCTCAGCAGGCACAGGCACAGCAGGCACAGGTACAGCAGGCACAGGCTCAGCAGGTACAGGCTCAGCAGGTACAGGCTCAGCAGGCACGGCCTCAACAAGCAAAGGCGCAACAGGAGCAGCCGCAACAGGTCGCGCCTCAGCAGGGGCAGAGCCAGCTTCTGGAAATGGAGGTGCAGAAACGGATCGCTGCAACCGAACCTGTTGTTGCGCGTCGGGAAATGCCGGCCCGCACCGAACTCGTGGCCTTGCTGACCCAGGCCTTGCGGCCTGAGCGTGGTCAGGCCGAAGAGAGCGCTTCGGCGTCGGTGCGCACCACCCAGCAGGTGCTGGATGACTCCCAGGCCGCTTCATTGCGCACGGCAAATACAGGCCGCAGTTCGGCAAACCTGGAAAGCCGTTTCAGCGAATTGTTCGGTTTTCAGCCCCGGCCAGAAGGACAGAACCAGGGGGATCAGCCCCGGGTACAGATGGTGGTGTCTCAGCCATCCGCCATGCCGGCGGCCGCGTTGAGCGGCGGCAGTATGGGCGATGCCGGCCAGCGTGATTTCGAAGGTTTTTTCCCGCGCGAAGCCGCGCTCCCTTCTGCGACCTCTTCCGGCCATGAATCGAGCGTGCAATTTACCCTCGACAGTGCGCGAGCCACAACCATGAGCAGTGCGACTCCTGCCGCGCCGGGAATGTTTCAGACCCCTTCGGGGCAGCCGATGCCGGAAAATCAACTGCTTGATCAGGTGGCACGCAGTATCAACCTGCAGGCCAGCGGAGACCGCAGCCAGATGACGCTGCGCCTTCATCCTGAAGAGCTTGGCGAACTCAGGCTGGAGCTGGTGATGGAAAAGGGCGGCATCAAGGCCCATATCCAGGCCCAGACGGCCCAGGTGCAGGAAGTCCTCGAACGCCACATGCCGCGCCTGCGCGAAGCGTTTGCGCAGCAGGGGCTGCAGCTCGACGATGTGGAGGTCAGCCTTGACT
>JAXHUR010000027.1:0-10545 GCA_034189505.1 Thermodesulfobacteriota bacterium
CAATTGCTCTCGCTGCTTCGACGTACGTAAGTACGCCTCATTGCTCGACAATCGCGCGCCTTGCATTTGGCGCTTTTTGCTTAGCCATCGACATTGATGCTTTTTTGCGAAAGCATCATATCTTGCTTAACTTACTTCTTGTGACACTCGTTGCACTTGGTAGGTCCGTTCATCTCTTTATGGCAGTTCTTACAGGTGCTGTGCCCGAAATCTTTATCAACTTCGATGGGCCCTACACCGCCCTCATGACAGGCGGAGCACTTTCCGGCAGCCTTCTGGTGCATTTTGTGATTAAATTCAACATTTCCGTTCTTGGCTTCGTAGGTGTAGGAATCGGCACCGAAAGCAAGAGCGGCAGCACCCAGGAATGCAGCAGCGGCAATCACAGCAGTCAAACGTTTCATGTTTTTTCCTCCTTCATAGATCCATGTTTTTTACTTACGAACACGACGTTCGTATTTCTGTTGCATACTATAAAAAGAATTACACACTAAAACAGTGGACATCGAGCCGTTCGCCGCCCGATGTCGATCGACATTCGAGTATTTTCAGTATATTAGACATTTGAATGTCGGGTCGCCACTGGCCGGAAAATTTTACATTCCATATCCCGATCATACTGCAAACCAGTTATTAGAGATCAACAATGTTTGAGGCGACATACCTTGAAGTAGAGAGTCCCGCATCTGAGCACTGGCATTTTCAAATTGCCCGGCGGGGACGAGATTTTTTTGCGGCAGACCATAACTATCACGTTTGTTTGTCTTTCTTGAACAGTAATTTTTTTTGAACAAAACAGACAAAAAGAAACAAGGTCCCTACACAAAATAATTAAGACAAACTTGCCAATCGCCACATTCCAGTTACTCTTAGAGAGTTGTATGCTGAATCAATAAAAATATGCTTTTCTCTCCTCTTCGAAGCTGGGATTTTTGACGCCTCATGAAAAGAACTACTTTTATCTTCTTGATTCTCATAATTGCTGTTGGCGGCGGATACTTTGCCTGGCAGTTTGGCAAAAGCGGCCAGGATTCCATTTTGTCTTCTGAGCAGATACCACCCATCGACACAGCCCCTGACAGCGAACCCTCCAATGTTCGCTATCCAGTGCCAGAACCATCACCATCTGCCCCCCCTCCTCCGGAAAAACCGGCATCGGGTTCTGTCGTAGAACCTGGACCCTCTCAATTCGAGGAAGATTCCGCGCCACCCGGACCGGATGAGCTTCAGATTGCGGTGCCCGACCTTAATAAAAGCGATGAGGCCCTGCGCAGCATTCTGGCTCGATTTTTCCCGCGGCAGAAGCTGGGCGAACTCTTCCGCCTCGACAATTTTGTCAAACGCATCGTTGTCACGGTCGACATGCTGCCCCATAAAAAAGTTCCCCCGCGGCTTCTACCCTATCAGCCCGCCCCTGGATCCCTTGCGGTCGAAGGGCAGGGGGAGATCCGCTATATAACGGCTCAAAACAGCTGGCGGTACCGTTCTTTTGTCAAACTGGTCGATGCTGTCGATACGCAGAAAGCCGTTGACTGGTATGTTCACTTCTATCCACTTTTTCAGGAGGCTTACCAGAATCTTGGCTATCCAGATCGTTATTTCAACGACCGCCTCGTCGATGTCATCGACCACCTGCTTCAAGCACCGGAGGTTGACGAACCCATCGCCGTTAAGCAGCATGTCGTTCAATATCGCTTTGCCGACCCCGAACTTGAAGCCCTGTCCGCCGGGCAGAAACTCATGATTCGCATCGGCAATGAAAATTCCCGGCTGATCAAGTCCAAACTGCGCGCTTTTCGCAAACAGTTAACCTCCTTGAATCAATCCCGGGAAACCTCGACACCTTAAATGGAAGGAGATTATCCCCATGGAATTGGGTACGTATTTTGATGAGAAAAAAGGAACCGGTATTCTTTCGACAGCGGATGCTGAGGGTCGTGTCGATTCGGCAGTATATGCCCGTCCTCGCATCATCGATGAAGACACCGCTGCCTTTATCATGCGTGAGCGGCTGACCTACCATAATATCGGACGCAATCCTTACGCATCCTATCTTTTTATCGAGGAGGGGCAAGGCTATAAAGGAGTGCGACTTTACCTGGAAAAAATTCGAGAAGACCAGGATCCGGAACTGATGGCCGACATGTCCCGCCGCTGTTTATCCGAAGAGGAAGACCGCGAAAAAGGTCCCAAGCACATTGTCTACTTCAAAGTTGAAAAAGTCCTCCCCCTGATCGGGGATCAATGGTGACCTCAAAATTAACGAGCGGGGGAGGTCCCCCGCTCGCATGACACATTTCTTGGTTCAGGATGAAGATTTTTGATCAACACCCGCCTCTTGCTTGCACATCGCCACGGCTTCCTTCAGCCAGTCAATTTCATCAGGCACAAAAATTTTCACATGCTCGGTCCCCAGATTGAGAACCCAGTGGAGGGGATGAGTCGAGTTTTCGGCAATCACATGCCCCGGCACCTGGATGTAGCCGGCCTCGGATTTCGCCCAGTCGTTCAAACGATCGAGGCTGCTGAAAAGCACCAGGAAATCGTTGCCGTCAGCCTCCAATACCAACGGTGCGCCCTGCCGATTTTCTTCGGACTCTTCAGCGTTTTCATCGGTATTTTCGGGCGCGATATTTGTCGGGATGTAAAATTCAGAATTGAGAAAAAGGTCGTAAAATCGAGATTGCTTTTCTGGATTTCTCGTATCCTGCCGCAGAGTTTCAAGAGCGTTATCGAGTTCAGTCATCAGCATAGCCTTTCATTTCTTCAGGTCACGATGCCGGAGGCGAAAAACACTTCTCCGGCATCTGAACAAGGACGGATACCAGGACTTTAACAGCATCCGGGTTCTGACCCAACCTGAAAATGCCAGACAGAGAACTCCTGGCGCTCAATCTTTCAGATTATTCGCGAACATAGGTATCGATATCGGTCTCATGCACCATCCCCATGGTGTGGGCATATTCCGATTCAATAATGGCATAGTGATTCCGGGCATCCTTGGCAACCTCTTCAAATACGGCTTTAACCTGAGGGTCAACCATATTTTTTGCCGCCAGAAGAAAACTCTTCTCCAGGTCTTCATGCTCCTTCATGGCCAACTCACGGGCTTTACGTTCATGAATATTTTTGTCGAGCGCCTTGCGCAGGGAAACGATCATAGCTGAATCCGGGCGCGTCGGTGCATCTATCAAGCTTTCAAAAGTATCAATATCATCCCATCGATAGTGATCGTAAAATTTCTTTGCATTTTCACGCACCTCGTCTGCCAGACGCAGCAAAACCTTTTTACCGCCGGGATGATCCGTCATTGCCGCGGCTTCTTTATAAAAATCCATCAGATTTTTTTTGGCGTGAATCGCAGTCTTTAGAGCTTCCTTCATCTTATATTCCTGCGGCATAGAAACCTCCTCGAGTTAAATAGAGCTTGACTTTAGAGTCTGACTGAACACGCAAACAACAGACCGTGGGTCTTATCAACTAATACCATCAGCGCGCAAAGATTCCAGTGCTGACTCAATTTTTTTAAGGATTTCAGTATGCTGCCGGTTTGACGAGGAAGAGAAAAGAATTGTTGGGCCGACCACAACGGAGCACGCTAACTACCCGAACAAAGGAACAAAAAATAGTCGGGAGGCAACGTGTCCGCCATGATCTGGAAAACGTTTTTGGCCTCAATATGTTTTGCGAAAAACTGTCTTATGACACTTGGGGCAGGGAGGAATCCGCGATGCATGCTTGAGATGCATCTGTGCTCCGCATTCTTTGCAGGTCAGCGTTCCCGCGCTGGTCGGTTCACCGGTTTTATGCTCAAGATTCTCTTCGGTTTTTTGCGCAAGTCCACTTATAGCGTCAGCGGTACTGGTCAGAATGCGTGCAATGAAATCCTGAATGCCGGCAGACAACCGCTGCGGATCAACAGCATTTTTTACCGCCTCAACGGCCTTGCCGGCACTTTCGATAATATCGCGCCGCACAAACTCGCCGACCCTGTCGACCTGTTCTTTTGAGAAATCTCCGGCTCGAGTCATCTCATCTTTGGCTTTTTTCAAAGCCTCATCCAAGGTTTTACGGCCATCTTCGAGAATTTCAGAGGTCCTGGCGGTCAGCTTTTCGTACAATCCAACTTCGCTCTCCTGCTGAGTCTCCGCCGCTGGCTCCTGTTCCTCTGCAGTCCTCTTGTGCTCTGCAGCCTCTTCGACTTTCGCTGCCGGTTCGGCTTCCACCTCGACAGTCTCTGCAATTTCCTGTGGGGCCTCTTTCAGCTCTTCTTTCTTCTTACCCGGCGTGCGGCCCTTCTTTGACTCCGTCATTGAACCCTCCCAGCTGGAAAAAAAGACACACCCTTGCAGGCAAAACTCTGTTATCAAAAGAAGTATACGCTGAAACTCCCCCCATTCACAAGCCAAAGTGCCCTTTCGGAGTGGCGAAACGCTCATTTCGGAAGGTGCAAGGCTACTGGTAGCCCTGGTCCGCGCCCGGTGCAGGTTTGATCAATCCAACCGCCAGAATGGCAAAAGGCCCGATAAGCAGCCCCAGAATTGCCCAGAGAGCCACGTTTCGATTTTTTCCTTTAGCAAGAACTCCCGCTGCAACTGCAAAAACAACCCAGAGGAGAATAAATTCCATAGCCGATCCTTTCTCGTTATAATACAAGTTAGAAGTCAATCAAACACACTTAAAGAAAAGCTATTGGAAATCAGTCTGTACAAGACGTTTCCATCGTCAGAGGAGGAGAAAGATGGCTGTCGTGGAAATCAGTGTCACCCCTCTGGGCACGGGAACCCCCGGAGTTTCTCAATATGTGGCGAAATGCCTGCAGCTGGTCAAGGAGTCGGGCATCAACCATCAGCTGACCCCGATGGGAACCATTCTCGAAGGCGACATCGGCGACATTTTCGACCTGGTGGAGCGCATGCATGAAGTCCCTTTTTCCGCCGGCGCCCAACGGGTTTCAACCCTGATCAAGATCGATGACCGCCGCGACCGGTCCGATCACACCATGGCGGGCAAGGTCGCCTCGGTCAGCAAGCACCTCTGAGCGATTCGGAAAACATGGTTTCTGCCGCCATCTCAGGCCGGGGCATCGTCCACCACCGCCCATACGGGGCAATGGTCGGAAGGCTTTGTCATGGACCGTATTTCATAGTCGATGCCGGCCTCATGGCAGCGCGCCATCAGCTTTGGGGACAACAGGATGTGGTCGATACGAAGGCCGCGGCGCGGTTCGCGCTCGAAACCGCGGCTGCGGTAGTCGAACCAGCTGAAACGGTCGCTGACCTGGGGATGAAGTTCCCGGTAGCTGTCCTTGAGCCCGAGGGCAATCAGGTCAGCGAACCACTCGCGCTCCTCCGGCAGAAAGCAGGTCTTGCCGGTACGCAGCCACCGCCTGGCATTCTCCTCGCCGATGCCGATATCCTCATCGACCGGCGCCACGTTGAAGTCGCCCATCACCACAAGGTGGATGTCTTTATCAGCCCGTGAGGCGAGATAGGCCCGCAGGTCGGCATAAAACTTCCGCTTTCCCGGGAATTTGACCGGATGGTCACGATTTTCCCCCTGAGGGAAGTAACCGTTGATCACCTCGACCTTTTCCCCGGATGGGATTTCAACGGTTGCACTGATCAGCCGTTTCTGCGCCTCAGCACCGTCCTCAGGGAAACCGTAGCGCACCTTGGTCGGAGATTTGAGGGACAAAAGCGCTACCCCGTAATGGGTCTTCTGCCCGTGATAGGCCACCTGGTAGCCCAGCTTCTCCACCGCGGCCAGCGGAAAATCAGCGTCGGCCACCTTGGTTTCCTGGATCCCGATCACATCGGGGCGATGTTTCTCCACCAACGCCTCAAGCTGATGCAGCCGCGAGCGCAACCCGTTGACATTGAACGAAACAAACTTCATGGCACCTCGTTACTGTGTCAGTAGTTCAAAAACTTCATGTTGCGAGAGGTTCGTCTTTTAAGGATAAAAAATGCAGGGGCTGAGGGCCAGGAAAATCGACTTCGGCTCAAAGAAAGGGGATAAACGGGGCTTGTTCTGCACGGCTAGCGGGGATCACGCACGACCACCCAGCCGCTTGCGACCCTTTTCAAATCCCAGGGCAGCGCGGCGCGAAACACCAGGGATAGCTCCTGCCGGTCAGCCTCAACGACAAGCGTGTCACAGCTTACCTCAGCTGCGTGCATTAAACCGTCTTGATACATCAAAACTTCAGGCCGCAGCTCCGGCACATGCAGCGTGACTCCTTGCGGCACTTCTGCCGCAAGCCCGCGCATCCTGAGACACTCTCCCCCTTGAAAGGTTTGCGCAAAGCGCTGATCCAGGGGAGCGGCGTTGAACAGGTCCGCAGCCACCCCTTCGTCCCAGGGGCAGCCGCCATGCCGCGCTGATTCTTCGTCCAGGGCGGCAAAAGCCCCGACGCGCGGCTCCCAGAGCGGCGAAATAGCTCCAAAACCAGCGGGAGCGGGACGTGCCATAGGACTGGCAATAAATTCCGGCCCGACTTCAATCTGCGGAAGCTCCATTCCCTTGATGCGTCGGCCTTTGGCGCTGTAGCCGCGCCCCACCGGGTTGGCCGGAAAAATTTTTTCAGGGTCTGAGGGGTCGCTGCCGCCATAGGCGTTTTCGTAAATCAGCGGCACCGCCTCAAGGGGGTCGGGATCGCCGGGCACGGTCATCAAAAGGCGACTTGTCCAGCAGCGGCGGCCGAACACGCGCAGGGTCTTGCTCCAGAGAGATTCGTCGCCGCGCCGCAGACTGACTTCCACTTCGCTCACCGTGCGCCTGCCGGTTGGTGGATGCGCCGTTCCGTAAAGAAGAAGCTCGGCCCCCTGCTTAAAGGGGACGGTTTCGCAGACGCCGGCCAGACTGGAGCGCCCCGGCTCGCCGCGATAGCGGTCAGCTTCTTCGATCAGGGTCTGCGGCAGAGGAGTCAACCGACCCTGGTCATCAAAAGAAAACCCCGCTTTGACAACAAGAGTGAACTGGCGCTGGCCGGTGCGGCTCCAGCCGGGATAGAGTCCGGCGGACCAGTCGCTGCGATTATCGAGTTGGTACATGGGAACCTAACCTTGAGAGGGAGGAGTCGCCGAGATTGCCTGTAAAAGAGAACGCCGCCGCGCCTGTTCGGCGTGGGGAGAGATTCCCAGGGGGCGCCCCAGCTTGAAAGCAAGCAGATCGAGGAGGTCGCGCCCCGCCTCCCCGGCTTTGCCCTGCGCCAGCGCATACAGCCGAGACAGGCTCAGCGGCTCTCCGTAGAGCATCCGCCCCTCGGGCGGCAATGCAGAGCGCTGCTGAGACCACCAGGCACGCGCGCTTTCGGCGTCAGGCATCACCCCCTGCCCGCCGTCCTGCCCTATCATCTGCAATCGCGGCTTCTGCGGCAGAGTTGTACCGCTGACCCGGATCCAGGCACGCGCGGCCGCGTCCATAGTCGCGGCCTGTGACAGCGCCTCGAGCAGGATCTCAATCGCCTCGATGCTGCCGTTCAGCGCCAGCAGGCGCGCTCCCTGCGCAGGGTTCTCCTCCAGCAGACGCCGCAGAACCGGCAGCATCTGTAAATCCGCGCTCAAGGCTGCAAGACGCAGCAACTCAAAGCGAATCCCGGCATCATTCTCACGCTCCACCGCCCGGCGCAGCACCTCGACGCTCCCCGTCTCGCCACGCACCAGGGCGCCCCACAGGGCCAGGGCGGTCAATCGCCCGGAACACCGCGGCGTGACACCGCTTTGCAGATGAGCATAATATGGCCGGAACAGATCGACACCGATCTCCGGGCGACTTGCGGAATAGGCCAGGGCCGCCTCCTGCAGCGCCTCGTCGCGCCCCTGCAATTCGGCCCGGTTGAGAAGTGCCCGGGGAACAACCCGCCCCTGTTCACGCCAAAGGGTAAAGAGCTGCGGGCGCTGCTTTGGATCCCCGTGATAGAGATCGAGCATCTTGTCAGCATCGGCCTCGGGAAACAGCGCCAGGGCGGCAAAGGCCCCCTCCCCCGCCTCGCCGCCCTCGATCATCATCTCGCGAGCCAGAGCATAACCCTCGCAACGCACCTCAGCCTGCGGTGAACCCAAGTACCGCGCCAGCATGACGAAAACCTGCTCCATTTTCCGGGTTTGCGGCGCGCTCCAATCGCAGCGCGCCAGCACATGCAGATGCATGCGCAGCAGATGTTCATTGCGCGCCACCACATCGGCGTCCACTTCCGCGGAGACAATCAACGCCCTGCGCTGCCGAAACAAGGCCACCGCCGAATTCCAGTGGGTTTGAGCCCAGGGCACAAATCCATCTTCGCAACTGTTCAGCATGGGGTCATCACTCCCATGACAAGGGCCACTTTTCGCCATCCCTGGCCGTTTGATTGGCGCCCTCCCTGGCGCCAAACACCCTTGACATGGGAGTGACGACCCCGCCAGGTGAAGAGGTACCCTCCTTTTTGAGTTTCTGCTTCTTGTGCCATTTAAAGATCCTGGTCTTTGCGAACGCGCAGGAAAGAGGGGAATTTAGGAATTCCCGAAGGATAGAATCCGTAATGCTTGAAGGTGACCACCTCGCCGACAGGCGGCGGATCTTCACGCTCGGCATCACTGAATCCGCTCCCGATCCTGAACTGAATCCCGTTGTCCAATTCCACCCGCAGAGATCCGAGCCGTCCACGGTTTCTGCCGTTGCCGGGGATGTGCGCAACCACGACCGCCTCAGCGTCCTGAAAACTTTTGACCTTGAGTATCCCGGCGCTGCGTCCCGCATGATAAAAGGCGTCAGGCCGGCGAACCATCAACCCTTCGCCGCCGAGACCTTCCACCCGGCGCAGCTCCTCCTGTAAATGATCGCGGCTTCGCACAATCTGTTGGGGAAGAACAAACGCATAATCAGACGGATAAGCCGCAAACCATTTTTCAGCTCTGGCCATGCGCCGGGTAAAATCAGTTCCCGTTTCGGGCACATCAAAAACCACAAATTTCAACTGCAGCCAGCCCTCGTCGTCCCGGCTTCGCTGCACCACGGCCGCCGTCTCCCCGAAGGTGCCTCGGCCACCCCAGATCTCCCCATCAAGCGGGAAATCAGGCAGACCGCGGATGAATTCCTCCGGCGGATGAAAGAGATGGCCGTTCTTTGACCAGAGGCGACAACCGTCCCATCTCCCGCGCACGCCATCGAGCTTTTCACTCATCAGCCAGCCCGTCACCTCAACCTGTTCCGTATAAATACGCGGCAGCATCTGACCGTCTGCAGAGGCCGCGGCAGAAGGAGCCGCCTCCAGAAAAACCAGCAGCAGGCCGATCATCAGGAATAGGGATGTCCATTTTTGTCTTATCATTCGGGCGACCTCAGGCATACCGCACCGCGCAGCGGTACTTCACCCCCGCCATGAGCCACCAGAATGGATGAGCGCCGGGGGTGTTCGAATTCAAAGCGGGCACAGCCAAGGGCAAGAGCCAGAGGGAGAGTCGCAGCGCCGAGTTCACCGAGGGTGGAATGAAGTCGCAGAATTTGCGGATCAATCGGGCTCTCCCCTGGACTCACCTCCCCCACTGTTGGCCACAGGCACATAAACGTTTGGTGCCATTCAAGCTGATTGGCCGTTTCCGTGGAGAGGGTCAGAACCACTTCCCCCACTTCGGCAAAGCGGATTTTACTCCGGTCCGCGGCTTCTGTCAGGGCCTGCGCCAGTCCGTTCATCTTTTTGTCTCCCCCTTGGCCTGCGTGGGGCTCAGGAGCCTGGGAGGCGGCGATAAGAGTGGCACAGGGTCTGGTTGAGTCCTCATCCGCACGGTCGGCCTGAAGAACCAGATAAGCCGCGGCCTCTCCGGGAAAAACGCCCGCGGCGCAATGGGGTGCCATCAATCGCCCCTGCCGCAGCAACTCACGGCAATTTTCGATGCCCACCAGCGAATCGACCCCGCCGAAAATGACCGCCTCCCAGGTTCCGGAGGCAAGTTCGACGCATAAGGATTCAAGAGCCGCAACCACACCTTCTTCGCAGGAGGAAAAGCGCAGTGTGGCATTATTCAAAGCTGGAATTTCTTCCCTCAGCAGGGCTTCAAGATCCGAGATGTCTTCTTCTGCCATCGGCGGCAGAAAAGTTGAAACCAGAACTCTATGCCCGCTCAAAACGTCGGGGCACTCTGTCAGAGCGGTTCCGAGGGCATGCAAAGCCAGCTCGGCGACACGCTCCTCGCGCTCTGAATAGGGTTCAAGTCCTGGGACAGGTGCAAACAGCGCCGCGCCCTCCTCTCCTTCAGAATTGGGTACGGTCAGCACCGGATGTGGAATGGCGCAGCTCAGGTTGGTACCGACCGCTCCGAGCAGAGCGTAGAGTTGATCACCCGCGGCGCAGACCAGACCCACAGCGTGGATGTGCGTTTGCGGAAAAGGGCGCGGGGAGGCTTCTGCCGGCGAGTCAACGGATAAGCGTTTTTCAAACATTTTTCACCCTGTCACACCCACTCGACCGTGCCGTCGGGGTAACGCACACCTTCCACGCGAAAACCATGTTTTTTCTTTTCCACTTCAATTTGGTGAAAATATTCCCGGTCGCGCTCATCGAAG
>JAXHUR010000027.1:10645-38088 GCA_034189505.1 Thermodesulfobacteriota bacterium
CGGGCACATCAATGTTGAGCCGCGAACTTGACGCCAGCCCCGAGGTGGTGATGCCGGTGGTGGAGAAATGCAGATCGTAGAAATTCACCACCCGGTGCGGTTCGTCGCATCGATAGAGATACACCTTGCCCGTCGGGCGCTCGAAGATGTGGCAGGCGTTGCGATCGGCGGTGCGCGCTTTGCGGCGGGCGTAAAGGGTGAAAAGGACCAAAAGAGTAAAAAGAATCCAATAAAACGGTTCAATCCTGTTGTGGTACAAATGGGCCAAAACAATTACCAGGGTCGCAACTGCCCCCCCACCCGCCATAATCATGGCAAAGCTCCAGACGCGCGATTTGCTGATGATGGTTTTACCGTAATAGCGCTCGGGAGTGAGCAGTGCCTCGTGGTAGGCCAACTCTACCAACCGCCCCCTTCCCGGCGCATCCTCCGGCACTTCGAAAGGCATGGGTGGCGAGTAGGTGCGATCCCTCCCGGCCTCCGACTGCTCGAAGATTTCTAAGGTACGCCGGTAGCGGGCGGCAATTGCAGGGGTCATGCGGCTGCTTTTTTTGTGGGGTTCACTCATGATTTCAAAACCTCGGGAAACTGCACCACCACCGGGGCGTGACCGGCCAGGGCGGCGTTTTCGATTTTGACGGGTAGCACCTGGCTGCCGTCACCGTACAGATCGACCAGCGCCTGGGCTTCATAGGTGACAAACCCTTTGATGGCCTCGGAATCGTAGATCAGCTTCAGGGTATGGGAGCCGTCCGGATTTGGCGTCAACTGCCCTTCTGAACTTGGCGGGATCACTCTTTTCTCGGCAGATTTACACAATCCCATAGGCGGCAGGCCGTAAAGCCCGTGGTCGATGCGGGTTTTGCCTTCGAACAGCAGCGGCAGATGAATTCTGAGATCGACCTTATAACCATTGCCGCTGCGCTCCAGACTCGGATCCAGGGTCGGACTGAACAGAAGGTTGCACAGCGTCGCCTCGGCGATGGCGTCGTCACGCCAGCTCTCAAACTCCCTGGAACCCTGGTAGCGCTTGCTCTTGTTCCTGCCGAAGGGGCCGCGGGCAAGAAAATGTTCCAGAGGGGTTCGGGAGAAATAGTACATGAGCACACCCCCCACCACCAAAACGGCGATGCCGATGAAGGTTCCCGCGCCGACGCGGCTTACCTGGAAATAACGGGACAGGGGAACATTGGCTTTGCCATACGCCGCGGCACGGGCCGCCTGAGCTCCCGTAAAGCCGGCGGTACGCAGGGTGTTCATCTCGACCACCCCGCCCAGGGTCGTGGCGGCGGCCAGGATGGTCGAGCCGAGAGCAGCTACGGTGGCGGCCACCGCGCCACCGGTATCCCCCTTCTTGTAGGCAGCCCAGGCATCGTTCCAGGCCAGGGCGACAATGATCACATTGCCGACAAATCCGAAGCCGTGCGCGCCGCCTGCGACGAAAATCCTTTTTAAGCGAAACCTTCTTTGTTGCCAATCCGGAAGTTCCATGTTGTCCCACCCGGCGCCGAGTTGCTTGACATCCTTGAGGTAGGTGAAACCGAGGCTGATCAGGGTGAAGGTTGCCCCATACGCACGGGCCTCTTGCCCGCCGCCCTGCTCGTCCTTCATCCCTGCAACAGCCTTCCCCAGATTCATCACCTCCAGCACACCGAACAAGCGTACGGCATTGAGCTTGATCAACGGTTGATGGGCCTGCAGCCATTCCATGGAACGCCCCAGGGTTAAGACCATCTGGCGGGAGAAGCCCTTTTTGACCACCACCCATTGAGCCACATCGAAACGCCCGCGCACCAGCGCCGTGAAACTGCTGCTCAGATACCCGCCCTTGGCGCCTGCGGCGGTGCTTCCCGCCAGCAGCGGGGCCAGATCGAAGTTGCCTTGCGCAAGGGTGTATTCGCCGTCGGAGATCTGCTCGATGATTCTGGCGAATAGCTCGAAGGCCTGTTTTTCCAAGGGCGGATCGATCTGAGCCGCAGCGGCGAGGTTTTCGAAGAATTCGGCGATTTTGTTAATGTTTTTGCCGAAAATTTCAATTTTTCTTTGAGACGGATTCAACGCGCCGACCAGGAAGTGATCCGGCTGGGTAAGACTCTGGGCGAGGTAGTGGCGCCCATCGCCGTAGATAAGATTTTCGACCAACTCGCTGGAGAGCAACTGCCCCTGAAGCAGGCTTTCGAGATCAGCGTGCTCGGTGTAGTCTTGCATTGCGATATGGACGTCGGGCACACGGGGCTGCGGTGCCCGGGTTATATATTTACCAAGCGCCACGACGGCCTCTTCCAATTCATGCAGGTGCGCGATCTGCCGGTCCCATTGAAGAAGATCGCGCAGCTCATTCATATCGACAAGATCGGCGGCCGTTGGGGAACCAAGGCCCATCTGAAAGACGATCTCCGCCATGGCATGCTTGCTGCCGGCCGCTTCGGCGGCCTGGTTTCTGCCGTTGAGATAGCGCTGCTTGCTGACGATGATTTCAGCAGCCAGCTCCTTGGCGACGCCGAGGGGGTCATGCAGATACACTACCGGCAGGCCGCTGTCGTGCCAGGTACGTAAGTGGCGACGCTTGCGCAGGGCCACGTGGGATTCATCGGCAGGACCGACGGGGCCGTCCGTGTGGCTGAAATCGGGATATGCGGACAGATCGATGCACTGCATGCGTTGTTTTCGCAACTGCACTGCGGCGGCTGAGCTGTCGCCGGGGGAGACGGCGACGCCGTGATTCTGCCGGAGATCTTCCTCCCCCATTCCTCCCAAGGCGTCGATGCGCGCCCAGTCCCACTGCACTTCCGAGTAGCACATTTCGATCAGCGGTGTGCGCCCCTTGACCTTGTACGGCAGGGCGACAAGGTAATCGCCGCCGGCTGTAGCCTCCCGC
This sequence comes from Thermodesulfobacteriota bacterium, assembly GCA_034189505.1. Classification (GTDB taxonomy): domain Bacteria; phylum Desulfobacterota; class Desulfuromonadia; order Desulfuromonadales; family Geoalkalibacteraceae; genus Geoalkalibacter_A. Next base: position 13,524 of record JAXHUR010000027.1, read on the forward strand.
TTGTCGAGCCCCTTTTCGAAGCTCAGGTTGACGTCTTTGACTCCGCCTTCAGGCAGCACCTGCAGTTCGCGCCACAGCCGGCCGTCAAGGTAGATGTAGATCCAGCCAATACGGGTCTGCAGATCGCAGCGGGGATAGGAGGCATCCATTCGATCGGCTTCCGACGTGAGGTAGGCGCGGGGGATCACGGGAACCAGGACATTGTCCCACTGGGAGCGCTGCTCGTCGCTCGCAACGGTGGAGACATCATCAGCTACAGGAATCTGGTACGCGCCGTGGCGGCTGTCGGAATAATACAAGGCCAGTTGATAACAGCCTGCAGGGAGATTCTCGAAAACCAGGTCGCAGCAGTGATTTCTGGCATGAGCTGCGGAACCCAGGGGAATTTCATGCACCTCCCGGCCCTGCCTGGCGATCAGAGTGCCTTTCATAGACTCTCTTCCCCGGCCCTTTCCACGGCGATCTTAAAGGGCGTCCGCGATGCTTCAAGACTCTTCTCAAGCTGCTTCTCCAGGGAGACAGGCGGCGCGGCACCGGGCTGCATCAGTGGCATGGGAGCCGTATTTCCGTTGTTGGACACCATCATGTCCCCCTGGCGCACGGCGGGCACGCCTTCGATGAACACATTGGACGAAGCAGTGATGAATTCAGCCTTACCCTTGATGGTGTTGGATACCACGCCCAGGCGGTCGCCGGGCTCATCGCCTGTACTCACCGCGAAGATGCTCTTCTGATGACAGACGGGATGGCCGTTGACGAACACGGTGGCGGCGGTTTGCGCGGCATCGGCGCTGCGCGCGATATTGGTGTAGGCGATGTTGACGACCGGTTTGCCGATCTTGGTGCGGCATACATCGACAGTGGTCAGGATGCCGCCGCTGCCGGCATGCACCGCCGTGCGGCCGTTGATCAGGACGTTGCTCATCTTTCCCCCTCCGGTTTTTCCATTCGATCCTGAAATTTCAATTAATCTCCACAGTCGTTCCCTGAAGGCGGACCCGGCCCGAAGCGATACTGCAGATTTCCCTGCCGTCGACCTGGATCCGACCATCAGAGGTCAGTTCGATGCAGGCGTCGCCCGCCTGCAGGCAGATCCCTGCAGCCGCATCGAGAATAAGGCGACCGTTGCGTTCCTGCACCAGCGAACGGGCGGGTTCTCCCTCGGCGCGCAGGCGGCCCGTCACCACAAGACCCGCGGCGGTGCGCTGGACCAGCACCCGGTCGCCGGCCTTAAGCACAGACACTTCGCTCAGGTGTCCATGGACATCCAGAACCTGTCCATCGGCAAGCATCACCGAGAGCGCCTGCCCCTGTTCTGCCTCAACCACTTTAGCGACAGAACAGATATCTTCCGCTTCAACCCTGCTTTCACGAAACCTTACCACCGTATTTGTCATCGTCTGCGTTCCCTGGTTCTCATCAATTGCTGCCGATTTTGCCGCCCTTGAGGCTGATCATGCCGGCGTTGACCTCGACGCTGCCGCCGCTGATGATCACATCCCCGCCGGCGGTGATCTCAATGCCGCCGCCGCTCTGGCCGATGCGGATGGCACCGCCTCCCTGCCCCGTCACCGTGATGGCGCGGGCCGCGTTGATACTGATTTTTCCCTGAGTGACCTGGAGATCGAAATCTTCGCTGCGCACTTCCATAGACAGGTTGCGGCCGACTTCGGCGACCAGGTCGCGGCCGCTGCGCATTACGATATCCTGCCGGTCGCTCTGCATGAGGATGTTATCGCCGGCCTTCATGCGGATGTCGGTGGCCGCCTGCTGCTCGATCTCGCCGGTGCGGGTCATCAGGCGCTGGGCGTTTTCCACGGTGACGATCTGATCTTTGCCCACCTCGACGAATTGACTGTCTCCCGATTCGAGCAGCATCGTTTTGGCGGCATAGACTTCCATCTCTCCCTCTTCACTGGCCAGACGCACGCGATGCCCGTCGCGATCGGCGTCGAGGCTCAGAATGTTCTTGCGTTCGCGGGTGAAGAGTTCGGTTTTTTCCTTTCCGTCGCGATCATCCATGAGCAGCTCGTTGCCGCCCCAGGTACGCAGGATGTTCTGCGTGCGATTGGCGCTGGTTACCGGCGTCGGCGTATCGGGATTGGGCAGGGCGCCAAGGATGACCGGCCGATCCAGATCACCGTTGACGCAGGAAATCACCACCTCGGTGCCGGCATGCAAAGGGAAATGGAAACCATAGTCCCTGCCGGCGCAGGGTTGCACCATGCGCACCGGGTGGCTGGCCTCGCCGGGGGCGGTCTCGCTGAGATCGAAATCGGTGCGCAGTCGGTAGCGCCCCTGTTCGTCGAGATAGGCATAGTCACCGCCGGTCGTCTCGATGCGCGCCGTCAATAGACCGTGCATCGGGCGCGCGGCGGATAAGGGAGGCCGATAGGGCGTTCCGGCGCGAATCAGCAGCAGCTTGTTGCAGTAGCTCATCCCTTTGCCGCTATCGCCGTAAGCAAAGCCGGCGCTTTGATCCCCTTCATGCTCGACCTCGACGATAAGATAATCGCCGTTGAGTCCTTCATCCGGGTGACCGATTATGGACAGAATTTCTCCGGGCGCCAGGGCCCGGCAGTCCGTCTCGGCAACCAGGGTGCGGCGCTGCCAGTCCAGCAGTTGACCGCGCATCCGGGCCAAATGCTGCCCCTGCTCAAGGTCGAGAAAATGTTCTCCGTAGCGGTAGTCACGCCCGCTGCCGCCGGACGATGAGGCATAAGCCGACAAATGCGCCTCGGGGGACTGATCGTTGTAATCCTTGAGTTCGACCTGCGCGCTCAGCAGGTTGGCGCGCTCACGCAGGGCGAATACCGTCTCAAAGCCGCGGCGGGTGCCGCTCTGAACTTCATAGAGCAGTTCGCCGCAGGCACAGGCCGGCAGATCGTCGACACGGTCGTGAAAAACGACCCGTACCCCCTCCCCGTTCTGGGAGAATCGAAAGAAGATGCCCACATGAGCGCAGATGCGCAGGAGAAAATCCCAATCGCTCTCATCGTACTGCACCACGAATTCGCGGAAGGGATAGTCGCCGTCAAGCTCCAGTTCGTAGTCGGTCTCGCTGAAGCCGGCTCCCTGCAGGATCTCCTCGAGGATCTGCGGTGCGGTGGTGTTGAGAAAAACCCGGTTGTCCCGCCTCAATTTAAGGGGGTGGAGGACAGAGTTGAGCAAAACAACATACGCATGGCCGCCGACAGCCTCGCCCGCGTAGGAAATTTCACTCACCACCCCATGAATGGGCAGCATCTGACCTTCCCATGCCATCTCGAGCGTCCCCTTGCGCCCGACGGCTAGCCCCACATCCAGGAAGCTTTCAGAGAACAGGTTGATGGTAAAACAGTAATCCTGCGACAACCCGTGGTCTCTCCCGCTGAAATCCTTCACCGCCAGGGTCCCATCCGGCACCCCCTGAACACGGAAGAAATACTGCTGGGCATCAGCCTTGTGAGACGAGGCGTCCCAAGCCGCAGAGACAAATGACATGTTCCCCCCTTTGAATCATCATGTGCAACTGTTCAACGCAGTCTAAAGAGAAGAAAACTCCTTGAGATTTTCCTCCGCGTGCTCAGCGTCCTCCGCGGTGAAATTCACCGAATCCGCCTCCACCCGATCGGCAAACACGCACGCCACCTCCCCCCGCTCATCCATCTCCAGAGTCAGGATATCCGGCATGTCGTCTTCGGCCATATACCCCAGCAGGCTGCGCGCGATACCGGGTAGCAGGCGCTGCTCCAGAAGGGCGTTGATGAAGCGCGCGCCGGTCTGCGGCTGACGGCAGCGCTCGGCGAGAAACTCCAGCATCTCGGGCGCGCAGCGCAGTTCGATCCCATGGGCGGCGTGCAGGCGCTGTGCGGCCTCGTCGAGTTTGAGAGCGACAATGTTGTGCAGCGCCTCCGCGCTCAGGGGGCGAAAGGGCACCACCTGCATGCGGGCCACCAGTGCCGGTGCGAAATGCCGGGTCAAGGCCGGGCGAATGACATCGCCCAGTTGCGACAGAGTCGGCGCGAGCGGGCTTTCGTCCCTCTCTTCATCCAACGAACTGCACAGAGCATTGATCTCCTCGGCACCGAGATTGCTGGTCATGAGGATGACCGTGTTCTTGAAATCAATCTCGCGCCCCTCTCCGTCACGCATGAAGCCGCGGTCAAAAACCTGGTAGAACAGATTCATCACGTCAGGGTGGGCTTTTTCCACCTCGTCGAGCAGAATTACGGCATAGGGGCGCTGACGCACCGCCTCGGTCAGGATGCCGCCCTCGCCGTAGCCGACGTAGCCGGGAGGCGACCCCTTGAGCTGGCTGACGGTGTGAGATTCCTGATATTCGCTCATGTTGATGGTGACCAGAAAGCGCTCGCCGCCAAACAGCTGCTGCGCAATGGCGCGGGCGGTTTCCGTCTTGCCGACGCCGCTCGGTCCGGCCAGCAGGAACACCCCGAGAGGAGCCGCGGGGTTGCGCAGACCGGCTTTGGCGCTGCGGATGGTTTCACCGATGACGGCCAATGCATCGTCCTGGCCGATGACGCGCTGCGCCAGTGATTCCTCGAAGCTCAGCAGTGCCCCAAGTTCGTCACGCAGCATGCGGCCAACCGGCACGCCGGTCCACTCGGAGACCACCGCCGCAATCGCCTCGCCGTTGACTTCCGCCTGCAGCATGGGGTTTTCTCCCTGCGCCTCTTTGAGCCGGGCGCGGGTCTGTCCGGCGGCGCGGCGCAGAGCCATCACCTTGCCGCAGCAATCCCCGGCATCCTCAGGCAGTTCTTCACGCTGACCACACACCTGGCGGATCAGCTCTCCTTCTGCCGCCCATTTCTTTTCCGCCATCCATACCCGTCTCTGGATTTCATCCAGCTCATCTCCCACCTTCTTGAGCAAGGTGGCGTCAAGGGACACGCCCTGGGCTTTTTCGGCGACCAAGGCGCTGAGCCGTTTCTGCAGGAACGCGGCACGCTCTCTGTCCGCCTCGATCTCCGCCGGCACGGCGGACTGGGCCATGCACAGACGTGCGGCGGCGGTGTCGATCAGGTCGATCGCCTTGTCGGGCAGCTGCCGCCCACAAATGTAGCGCGCCGACAGGTGCACTGCGGCGGTCACCGCCTCGTCGGTAATCAGGATGCCGTGGTGCTGCTGGTAAAGTTCGCGCAGTCCGCCAAGCATGGCAATGGCGTCCTCCTGGCTGGGTTCCTCGACCTTGACCGGCTGGAAACGCCGTGCCAGGGCGGCATCGCGCTCAAAATACTTTTTGTATTCCCCCCAGGTGGTGGCCGCAATGGTGCGCAGTTCGCCGCGCGCCAGGGCCGGTTTGAACAGATTGGCGGCATCGCCGAGTCCCGCTTCGCCGCCGGCGCCGATGAGTGTGTGCGCTTCATCAATAAACAGGATGATCGGCTCGGGCGAGGTCTTGACCTCCTCGATCACATTTTTCAGCCGCTTTTCGAACTCGCCCTTGACCCCGGCTCCGGCTTGCAGAAGTCCCAGATCCAACGCAAGAAGGCGTACCTTGCGCAAACTGTCCGGCACGCTGCCGGCAGCGATGCGCAGGGCCAGCCCCTCTACGACCGCCGTCTTGCCGACACCGGGCTCGCCCACCACGATGGGGTTGTTCTTGCGGCGCCGCGCAAGGATATCGAGCATCATGCGGATCTCGCGGCTGCGTCCGAGAACCGGATCGATTTCACCGGCGGCGGCGCGGGCGGTGATGTCTACCGTGAAGCGCGCCAGAAAGGAGCCGATCTTCCCTCCGGGCGAGGTTTTTGTCTGGGGGGCGGACATCGTCGTTGCAGAATCCTGTCCCCCCTGCTCCTCAACGGAATTATCACCAGGGCGGCCAAACTCTTTGCGCAGGATCTCCGGCGGAACATTGTCAAGCAGGGCGAAAGTCTCGGCGGACAGCGCCGGAGCCAGAGTCACCAGGGCATCGAGCAGCGCCGCCGAGTGAATCCGATCGGTGTGATAATGCAGCGAGGCTGACAGCCAGGCGCGTTCCAGCCACTGCTGCAGGGTCGCGCCAAACACCGGCTTGCCTGCCGGACCGGCGGGGCGCCGGGCAAGCGCGGCCAGCAGCCCCTGCCAGAAAGCATCGAGATCCACGCCGAAACGATGCAGGGCACGGTCAAAATCACCGCCCCCCTGCTCCAGCAGTTTGACGCACAGGTGCTCGATAGTCACCTCGCCGTGACCGCGTGTGGCGGCAAACGCCGCGGCGCCTTCCAGTGCATTGACACAATGATTGTTGAGACGCTCAAGCAGAGAGCGAAGCTGTCGATTATCCATGATTCATCACCCCTTGTAAGCACTGCCCGCCAGGCGAATGCGGTGCAGCGCGGCAGCCGATCGTCCCAGAGAGCTGGTCCAGCCCAGATGAATGGGATCGCACCCCAGGCGGCGTTCAGTTGCCGCGCATTCCAACTCGAAAATGACGTCGTATTCCAGCGTCGGCTCCAGGTAGCCGTTAACGATATCCCGCAAATCCCCCGCGCCATTGCCCAGGGGGAGAAGATCCAGCATACGATCCTCCGATAGGGGACCGAGCCGGATATTGATCTTGCGCCCGACGTCGAGCACCCGCTCGCCCAGCAGGGCATCGTCACCCAGCGTCATGCCGCTCCGCCCGAGTGAAGAAACCGGCCCCGTTTCCACCCAGCAGGGCACAAACTCATCGATGTGGGCCGCCACCCCCAAACGGTCACGCAGCATTCCGGCCAGAGCGGCGGCCCCTTTGACCCGGCGACCGAAAACCCCTGCATAGGCCATGGCCAGATCTCTCCGCTCACCCTGCACCACGCCGGACAGGGACAGCAGGTAATCCTCAAGGGGATTGGCGGCGTTGTTATCGAAGAGATGGGCGCGGTTCTTTTTCCAGGCCAGATACAACAGCTCGTAAAAACGCCCGCCGAACAGATCGAGAAATGACCGCAGGCACTGTCCCGCCTCGCCGTCGTGCGCCACGCTCTCACGAAAATAGGCCGGCAGCGGAGCATCGACCCCGTAAAGCCCGAGAAAAGCGGATTCAAGCACCACCCGCCCGTCTTTTCCGAAAGAGGCGCGGCGCACATCGGCAGAGGGAAACGAAAGATCCGCCGCGGTGCGCAGTCCGACCACCTCCCTCAGCCGGCCTCCGCCGCCAAAGCCTGCAGCGGCGGTTTCCAGCAGGCGCATGGCCTGAAAAAACTCGAAGGGCGCGGCGTCAACCGTCAGATCGCTGATCAGAGCGGAGAGCTGTCGCCGTACAGCGGGGGCCATCGCATCTCCTGAGCCGAGGGATAAAGCACCGTCACCGTTTCAACAAACACATTGAGGGACGCAAAACGGCTGAAAAACAGATGCAGCAGCTCGCTGAACAGATACGCGTCACCCCGGTTGATAAAGTGGTCTTCCCGCAGCCCCACACGCACCTCGACTCCGCGCCACAATCCCCCTTTGCGGATGCGGTTGCGTGCTGCGACCTGCAGGTCGCAGATGCCCTCAATCCTTCGCTGATTCTGCTCCCGTCCACTCCAGTCGTAGAGCCGCAGCAGCCGCCGCAGAGCGTCTGGTGAATCCAGGGCGTTGAGGCTGACGCTCAAATGGGAAAGCAGAGTCAGGCGAAAATCCCGGCGTGCCGGCGGGTGCAGCCGCAGCGCGGGCCGCAGCAGATTGGCGAAACGCAGGAAGGAGGGCATGTCGCTGGTGGACAGGCTCAAACCCCGTTCCTGCAGGTGACGGCGGGGCAGTTCGCCGTTGCAGGCGGTCAGAGCGCAGGAAAGGGTCTCGCTGCTGTAATTCTCCAGACCGCCGAGGGTCAGAAAATGCGCCGGCGCGGCATCTCCTTCCTGGCGGCGGGACAATTGATAATAAGGTCCAGCCTGTTTTTTGTGGCGGAAGTCGTGCAAAGGCCGATAAGCGCGCCGCGCCCCGTTGGCAGCGTTGATCCCCTCGACCCCATCGAGGCTGTAGATTTCCACACCGTCAGAGGTGGAAGCATCGGCCAGCAGCCGGTACTCGCTGCGCCGATGGGTCAGACGGATCGGTTCGGCCGTGGTCTCAAACAGGTTGACCGCCGGTGCGCAATGCAACCTCAGGTGCGCGCGGTTGATGCGTTCTTCAGGCTCAAACCGGCCGGCGAGGATCAGTTCGATCTCAAAATCATGACAGTCCCGCGGCCAGCAAACCTCCTCCAGATCTCGCAGTTCGACGAAGAGATACTTCTCACGAAAGCAGAAATACTCATGCAACAGGTGGTAGCCGAAAAAACAGCGCCCGACGCCCGGCACCAGCAGATCATCGCCAGCGAGATGACAGGGGGCGACGGACTGCTGCCCGCCGAGACTCTGTGCGCTTTGCGTGGAAAAATCAGGAAAGCGGATCTGCGCATTTCTGACCCCCGCCGCCAGCAGATGATAGAGCTTGAGGGCCAGGGCCGCATCGGCGTGGATATAGAATTTTATTCGCGCGAGGTCGAGATTTCCGGCCTCCAGCCCTGCATCGACCTGAAAGCTCAGCCTCAGCAATGTAGCGCCTGCCGCTGTCTCCTCGGTCTGCACGTTTTTCAGCTGCAGGGGCTGCAGCACCACCTCGCTGGTGGTGCGAAACCGGCAGATGACACGATCGGGACCGAGCGGGGGACTCATCAGCAGAGCGCCGCGATCCAGAGTCTGAGGTTGCGGGAGCTGGCCCGGCCGAGGAGAGAATTCCACGATGGTCGCCGCCGGAAAGGGGCGCAGAAAATGAGGCCAGAGCTGATTGAGCAGCGCTTCGCAGAGTTCGGGCACATCATCGTCAAGGCGTCGCCGCACATGGGCGTTCAGATAGGCGACCCCTTCCAACAGGCGCTCCACGTAAGGGTCGCGATCGCGCAGTTCATCAAGTTTGAGCATAGCCGCCTGCTCCGGATGCAGGCGGGCGAACTCCCGTGCCGACTCGCTCAGCAGGCGCATTTCGGCTTCGTAATACTCACGCATGACCGCTCCGCACGCTGCGGGCGTTCACCTGAGCGCTGCCGGCACTCTCGAACACCGTTCGAAAACGCACTTCCCCTACGGAGACAAGAGAAGCCGCCACTTCAAGGTGAATGCGCCGGTCATCCCCCACCGACCCGAGACGACGCACCCGCACCGCGCTCAACCGCGGCTCATACCGCTCGATCAGCAACCGTACCTGCCGTGCCAGGTCATCCACTGAATAGGGCAGATTCTCATAGACTGCGCCGATGTCGGGTAGACCGTAATCCGGCAGATGTACCAGGGAACCGCGCCGGGTGTTGAACAAGCGCTGCAGATGCGTCTGCACGCTGTCCAACGCGGCACGTGGACCGGAGTCTTGCTGCGAAAATTCGGAGCCGGTCAGAATGTCGAATAAAGCCAGAGCCATGAACTATTCAAATCATCAGAAAATTTAAAAAAGGGCCGGGGCGCCCCTCCCCGCCCCGGCATAACAACAAACTGCATGACAATGGAAATCAGCGGCCCTCGGTCCAGGAATCGCTGAACTCGATATTGCCGTCCACATAAGTCCAGGTGATCTTGGAGTAGCGCACCGAAACCTCCTCCAGATGGGGGAAGCGCTCTTTGTCAAGATCCTTGACGTTGTGCATGGTCGGCTTGATGGAGGTGACTTTCACGCCTTCAAGCTTGTGACGGAAATATTCCTTTTCGGTGCCGGTGTCGTCGATGCGGTACCAGCGCAGCAGTAATTCATTGAGGGTCTGGCCGTTGCTGCAGGCCTTGTACATGTAGGGCGAAGAGCTGTCGAAAGCCTTGAGAAACTTGAACGGCTCGTGCTTGCGGGTGCCGGTGAGAGCGCCCGTATCGTTGTCGGTGGGGATGCGCAGTTCATGATCGAAGCCGAGCACTTCGACGCTCTGCTCGCGCCCCTGCACGGTGATCGGTCCCTCGATCTGGTTGCCCTGATCGTCCTTGATCCACATGTAAGCCGGAATTGCCATTTTCTGTACGTCCTCCTTGGGTTGATATCCCGAAGCTCATCTCCGGGCATTGAAAAACATTGCATCTCTTTTTCTTGTTACGGGAGAGCCGGTACGGCCCATCTCCAGGATATTTGTCGCCAGGGATGGCGACAATTAAGCCCCAGGGATGGGTTCATGCGTCCCTGGAGATGGGCAGGGGCCATACCGGCAGCTTCCCCCGTTTCTCCATTCCCCCGCCTATTTCTCCGCGCGAGGCATCTGCGCCACCAGGTTGAGCCTCACGTCCACGCCTTCGATCTGAAAGTGGGGAATCACATACAGGCTGACACTGAAGAAACCGGGATTTTCAGGGATTTCAGCAACCTCAACCCGTCCGTCCTTCAGGGGATGGGTGGCGAGCAGATCGGGTTCCGGATCCTTCATCTTGGTCACCAGGGTCTGCAGCCAGGTGTTGAGTTCATTCTCCAGCGTCTGGCGGCTCTTGGTGGTGCCGATATTTTCGCGCTGCAGCACCTTGAGATAGTGCGAAATGCGCGAAACCAGGAAGATATAGGGCAGACGCGCATTGATGCGGGCGTTGGCGGTGGCGTCGTCAGCCTGGTACTGGGTCGGCTTCTGCACCGAGTCCGCCGAGAAGAAACAGGCATAGTCGCTGTTTTTATAGTAGCTCAGGGGGATGAATCCGAGCTGGGCGAATTCGAGTTCGCGCGTTTCCGGAATAAGGATCTCCGTGGGAATCTTGCTCTGCAGCCCCTTGCCGACATCGTAATTGTGAATGGCCAGATTCTCGACCTTGCCACCGGATTCGGGACCACGGATATTGACCGCCCAGCCGTTGTCGGCAAAGGAACGGGCGATATTGGCGGCAAAAGCAAACGCGGCATTACCCCACAGGTAATTTCCGTGGTGCTCGGCACGGACCTCCTCCTCATAATTAAAGGTACGCACCGGGTTGCTGTCGGCCCCGTAGGGCAGACGCAGCAGAAAACGCGGCAGAACCAGACCGACGTAGCGGGCATCTTCCGACTCGCGGAAAGACTGCCAGCGAATGTATTCGGCCCGCTCCATGTAGGTGGCGAGATCATGAATCTTCGGCAGCTCGTCGATACTCTCCTTGCCGAAGAAGCGCGCGCCCACCGAGCTGATGAAGGGGCAGTGTGCGCTGGCGGCGACCCGCGAAACATCGGTCAGCAGCGCCACATCCTGGGGCGTGTTGTCGAATTCGTAATTGGCGACCATGGCCGAAATGGGCTGTCCGCCCGGCGTGTCGTACTCATTGACGTACACGTGGCGATACAGGCCGGTCTGCACCGTCTCCGGCGCCTCCTCGAAATCGTCGCGCAGGTCGTCCTTGCGGCAGTCAAGGAGTTCAAGCTTGATATTGGCGCGGAAATCACAGCGGTCGACCAGGTGTTTCAGGCCGCCCCAGGAGGCCTCGATCCTCTGGAAATCGGCGTGATGGAGTACGGCGTCGAGCTGACGGCTGATGGTTTCGTCGATCTGCGCGATATAGGAGTCGAGCAGGGCCTTGTCGATGCGCTCCACGCCGCTGCTGCTGCGTGCGGCAAGATCAAGAAAGACCTGGATGGCCGCGGTGAGCCGCTTGTTGAGAGAGATATCGGCAAGTTTGCCGGCGTCAGCGAAGGTGTCCAACGCCACAGTTTCGTCAAGCGGGGAAATGTCGACCAGGCGACACAACCGCTCATAGGCGCTCGAAGGGGAACAATCCTCGGTGACGACGTTTTTACTCTGGATACTTTCCTGGATAGCCATATCGAGGGTCCTCCTACTCGCCGCCGGTGACGGACACCGGTCCGAGAATTTTTTCCAACTGCCCGGTCAATTCGGCAAGCTCGGGCTGATCCTTGACAATCTTTTCCAGCTCCTTGCGGAAGCCGGCATTGTCCAGCAGATTGGCCTTCAGATCCTTGAGCAGGTTGCGCATCGCCATCATGCTGTGCATCTCGGGGATCTGGTTGGCGACCCGGTCCGGATGAAAGGCCTTCATGGAGTCGAATTTGAGCGACACCCCGATCTCGCTGCCGTCACCGGTCAGCTCGTTGGGTACGGAAAAACGCGCTTCAGGGGCCATGTCGCGCAGCACGGCTTCAAAGTTATTCCGGTTGATCTCGGTCCGTTCGCGCTCCGCCACCTTGCCCTGGGTCCTGCCGTTGGTGAAATCACCCACCACCAGCATCTTCAGAGGCAGTTCCATTTTTTTACGGCTGCCCCCCGTCTCGACGTCGAGAGCGATATTGACGCGCGCCTTCGGGATTTCTTTCTGAAAACTGTCAGCCATGCAGGCCTCCTTTGTGGGAACGAAGTCAGGTCACTGTTCAATCCGGGGTGGGTTCTGTCCCGGTTGGTCTTTTTACAGCCATTTCACCGCGACTGCCGGGTCGGCACGGCAGATCCGGGCGCGCAGGCAGCGGATATTTTCGTTGAGCAGGGCCTTCTCCTCGGGCGCGGCTCTGCGAAGACACTGTTGAAAGGTTTCAAGAGCGGTACGCCAGATTTCAAGGGCCAGGGACTGATCCCACTGCTCCACCTGCAGACTTGCGGACGACTCTTCCAGATGTTGTACCAGGGGCAGCGCCACATCGGGCCGGCCCCCCTGCAGGCAGATCTCGGCCTGTGCCAGCTGCAGGCGCAGACGCCGCGCCTTATTCGGCGCAGGCAGAATGCGAATCAGGTTCAACGCCTGGGAAAGCTTTTTTTCAACCGCCAGACTGCGGGCTTTTTTTACCAGGTCCGTCAATTGCGCGTCCCAGTCATCCAGGGCCGCAGGTTCAGGCTGGCTCGTCTCTCTGGTATGGGTATTCCGCAGTTCATCGAGCCAGCTGCGGGTCACGGGCGAGGCAAAGGGACGTCCGTCCTCAAAACTCAACGATTCAAGTTCCGGGAAGCGCTCGAGCAGCAGGCGGGTCTGCCCATCGACGAATCGCTGCAGATCTTCCAACCCTGCCGCCCCGGCGGCACGGCTGCACTGATGCTGCAGATCGAGCCAGAACTGCCCGCCGGGTTCCATAAACAGCGATTCGCACAGATCGAGCAACACTTCGGGAGCATCGGCCCGGCACTGATGTTCGAGAGCCGCAAATGCACTGTCGCGGGGGGCCGGAACCCGGGTCCGCCCCTGGTCATGGGGCGGCAGGGTCAAACCTCCCCAGCGCAGGGCGCGGTTGAATGCCGCTGCCTGAAGACGGTTGCCCTGCTCGTGATAAAAGCGGCTCAGGGCGCGCGTCATGCCGAAGGCCTCACGCTCCGAACCGATGTCAGCCTGCTGCCGGGAAAATGCACGATTCTTTTCAGCTTCATCTTTTCCTCCTTTGGAGAAAGATGCGGGCATATTCTGAACATCCCCCGCCGCTGCAGGCAGAGAGGGTTCCGCAGGCGGATCAGTCTTGAGCCAGTCGTCCATCGATCGCCAGCGCGGGGCTTTATCCCCCAGCCGGGAACTCAGCAGGCGGTTGATTTCATCCACCTTACGACGAAGTTGATCCCGCTGGTCCGCAGAGGCCTTGCGTCCCGCCTCTCGTGCCATCGCCTCAAGGCGCGCGCCGTTGAGCCAGTTGACAGAGCTGACCCGCAGACTATCCTTGCGGGGATGACAGTCGTCCCAGAAATGCTCCAGCAGAAGGCGGTAGCCCTCGACTGCATCGAGCAGCCCCGCCAGGCCGTCACGCCCCAGAGCGGCCATCACCAGAAAGCCCGCAACCCGGAGGTCCTTGCCCTGTCTGGACAGCAGAGCGCAGCAGAGATCATGGATGAGGTCGTAATCGTTTTTATGCAGTTTGTCGATTTCCCGCTTGGCCAGCAGAAATTCATCCCGATAGCGCGGGTCTTCACCACCTTCGGGCAAAGGAGCACAGAACGCGTCCAGCAGCGACAGTTGCGCCGGAGCGACGGCTTCGGCCGGGGCGCTCACAGCAGCACCTCCCGTCGGCCTGCGCGGTAAAGAAGATCCAGCATGGACACCTCGTCATCCCGCAACATGCGCGCAAGCTCCGGGGGACAACTCACATCGGAGCGCGCGTGCATGGCCCGCCTCAGATCGAACAACCCGCTATCGTCAACAGTGTCCGGCATAAGCCACAGAAACAGGGAGGCAGCCGGCGGCCGGAAAAACAGGGTCAGCGAACCCGGCCCCCCCTCATTGCCCTCATGCCAGAAATAATGAGCCCGCCAGTGACGGTCTTCAAGAATCGCTTCCACCATCTGCACCCAGAAAACCACCGTCGGCAGGACATGGGCACCGGTCGCCAGCGGGAAGCGCAGCCCCCATGTGATGCGTCCCGGCCCTCTGCGCGCCGCACTGCGCAGCGCGCTGAAAAGAGCCTCGAACACCCCCTGCCGGGCAGGCGCCTGTCCCGGGAAGGCTTCCTGCCAGAAGCGGCCCATGGAAATGTCGCCGAGCAAGGCGATCTGTCGTTCAAGAAGCTGGCGGCGGGACCGGCCGTAATCGCGCGAGACCATACCGTCGATACGATCAAGCAGCAGAGTAAGCGGCTCCTGGCGCCAGGGCGCGTCGAGAATTTCGTTGCTGCACTGATAAAATTCATCAAAAACCAGCGGGGCAGCGGCCTGCATCTCGTGGAACAGGGGCTCGTCGGCCAGCCTGAACACGACAAAAGGATAGGCACGGCCGCTACGGTCGCGACTGGCACTCAGGGTCGCGCCCAGGGTCCGGTCCTGTTCTCCGCCGGTCATGACCAGATGGTGGCGGGGAAAAGAGGCCAGGGGGCTGCGTTCGCCTTCCTGCCCGTAGCGGGAGATCAGGCCGACACCCTCCTGCACCCAGTTCTCAAACGCCACCACCTCCCTGGCTCGCACGCCATGACGGATAAAGTCGGGATGAATCGGCATCTTGCCGAAACAACCATGCGGGTCGACGTCGCGGCGGACGACAGGATTTTTGGTGCTGCGTGTAAAAAGTCCGAACATCCGAAAAACTCTTAAAAGATGGTGTAAGGCAGCTGCAGTTTTGAAAACAGCCCGCGCTCGAAGACATTGTTCTCGCGGTCGGCGCGGATTTTAAACTGAATCGCGACCGGCATGCCGTGATCGTCATTCAGCTCCCATACGCCCAGATACTGCGTACCGCTTTCCGCCGTCAGCCGGGCTTTCTTCAGGAGGTGAAACAGCCCCCAGACGCCGTCGAATTCGAGCTCAGCCCGCCCGGTTCCCAAACCGGTTATGCCGTACACCCGCGCTCCGGGGCTCTGCATATCTCCAGGCCAATGAAACTGGCGCCACTCCTGGGGTTCGTTGCGATACCGGTAGGAACCGCCGTTGCACTCCAGGAACATTTCGCTCAATCCGCGCACCGGCATGGGGTAGAGATGAAAACGCACCTCGGGCTCGTCGCCGCCGCGCCGGAAAAGACCGTCACTGATCAGCCGCGCCTGCTCCAATCCCTGCAGCAGATGACGGTTGAAGCCAGGCCCCTGCCCCAGCCAGGTTTTCTGGCGCCAGCCGTTGCGTTCGCGCGTGAGAAAGGGCGCCAGATTGTGGTTGACGAATGACCAGAGCACACCATCCTGAGGTCGGAAGAAATCAGTCACATCCACCAGAGCCGCATCCTGTCCATCGGCGACGAAAGGAAAGCGTCCCTCGACTTTGCGGCCGTAAGCGGCGTGGACATTGTTTTTCCAGGCTCTCTGCAGATCCTTGCGGGTTTCCGCCAGAATCGCCTGCCAGGTATGGCGCAGCGGGGCCATCAGCAGGTTGCCGGCCACGCGCCGCGTGCGGGCTCCTATGCCGCCCAGCAGGCTGGTGGTGGAGACCCAACTCTTGTAAAGCTCGCAACGGGCGCCACCGCCGGTCAGGATATTGGCGGCATACTCGCCTGCTTCGCGGGGCACATCGGCGGCCGCCCCCAGGGCCTCGATCTCGCTCTGCATGGCGGAGACGGCAAGCAGGTACTGGTTGACGAGCAGACTGACGCTCATCTTGTCGGCCGGGTCGCAGAATTTACGCAGATCGCGCAGCGGCCCCTCCAACTCGGCGACGGTATTGCGAGCCTCACCTGAAATATTGGCGGCTTTTTCCGTCAGCGCGGCTGCCGACGCAGTGGGGCTGTCGAAGGGACTGATATTGCCGGAAACCACACGCATCAGTTCACCGATGGGACCGTCGCTGCGCGACAGGATGTGAATTTTTCGTGCCGCATCATCCAGAGATGAAAAGGGCGCAACCCGCACCGAATCCAACAGGGCGAACCAGGCTTCGGCGTAGTCGGCGAAGTAAATGCGCCGAATCTCCCGCTCCAGACGCTGCGCCAACTCAGCATCGTCATAATGACCATCGGAACCGGCAGGCTCTCCCGTTTGCTCTTCCTCAGGTTTCGGGCGCGCTCCGATCACCCAATCGCCGCGGCTGGCATCGTTCACCGCCTGGGCGATTTCCAGACGTACAAATTCGCGCCAGCCCTTCTCGGTAAATACGCCAGGCAGGATGAAATCACTGCTCAACAGGCCGAAATCATAGCCGCGGATCAGATCCTTCAGCGTGAGTTCCGCCAACTGATCCCGTCCCCGGCCGACAAGCTGCGCATAGAGGCGCTGTGCGTCCGGCGGAGTTCGCAGCTGCCCGCGGGTCTGTTCCACCAGCCCCTCACGCGCCGTCCAGGCGGCAACCTTCCAGGGCGGTGAGTCCTTCTTCAGATGATCGAGATAAAATTCGACCAGGGTCTGCGGTTGATGATCGGCAAAAATTGAATCTTCGGAATCCTGCACCTGGCTGCGCATCAGCTCTTGCTGCCAGAGCTCAGTCAACAGAGGACTCACCGCCTCAATGTCCAACCGCTCAGGCTCAGTGATCATGAGGTAGGTTTTCAGATCACGGTAAAAAGCCGCGCGCATCTTCTCCCGCCCTTTTTCATCCAGGGCTTCCCACTGCCGACTCTGGTTCTCCAGGCGAAACTCGAGAGCCCGTGCCACCGGCTGGAAAAAACTCAGCTCCAGCCCTTCAAGCAGAATCCGGCGGGTAGGGGCAAGCTGCGCCCCGCACTCATAAACTCCCAGCACCAGATGCCAGGGGCGCTTACGTTCATACGCCTGCAGATCGCGATAATGAGAGTACAATTTCTCGAAAGAGCCAAGCACCTGCTCCGGCTGTGGTTCGGCGGCGGCCAATACTGTCCGCACCTGCTCCGCCGCAGCACTGCCACGCTTCACCAGCAGCGTGTTGCTGGTCAGCGACGTGCTCAGGACCATGAAGCTGCCGGCAATCAGCGCCAGCGATGCCGCGATCCAGCTCGATTTGAGCAGCCGCGCCGCAATCTCGCGCCGCCGGGTTTTCACCCCCGCCTGCGCATTGGCAAAAATAATGTCCTGAAATACCTTTTTGACGAAGTAGCTGCGCACGGTTTCCGATTTGGCCGGCGGTCCATCCTCGACATAACCGAAAGCCTGCCGCATGTTTCCAAGAATACGCTGCAGGGGGGTGCCTTCCTGGGTCGCGCTGGTCAGGTAGGCGCCGCAGAAACGCGGGGTTTCCTGGTACGGGTTGGACTTGAACAGCAGGCGCGCGAACTTTCCGAAACGTGCCGCAGCCTCTTTGAACTCGACCGGGAATTCATGAATCTGCGCCTTGGTGGAAAAGCGGCGCTGCATGGAAAGCTTGCGCAGCCGCATGGAGCACAGTCGCTCATAGAGATCATCGAGATGTTTTTCAAGTTCAGCAACCAGGTTCTCCGGGTCGCTCTGCTCTCCCAGCCATGCACCCCAGACCTGATTGCAGTCGTGCTCGCCGAGATCTTCGAAGAAAGAAACGAAGCCGTGCAGCAGATCGCACTTGGTCACCACCAGATAAACGGGAACCAGGCATCCAAGCCCCGTGGTCAGCTCGTCGAGTCGGTCGCGAATGATCTTGACGTGCTGCGCGATGGCGTCCTCATCGCCGGTGAGCAGATCCTCAAGGCTGATGGCCACCAGCACTCCGTTGACCGGCATGCGGCGCCGATGTTTGCGGAGCAGGCCGAGAAAAGCCTTCCACTCCCTGTTGTCGGCTGGCTCGGTCGTGTAGCGTCCGGCCGTATCCAGCAAAACCGCTTCATTGGAGAACCACCAGTCGCAGTTGCGGGTGCCGCCGAAACCGCGGATATCGATATCGCTCTTATCGGCATAGGGAAAGTGCAGACCCGAGTGGCGCAGCAGGGTGGTCTTGCCGGCCGCCGACGGCCCGATGATCATGAACCAGGGCAAGGCGTAAAGAGCCGCGCTGCCGCGATGATTCACGCCCAGCTCCGAAGATTTGAGCGTGGCCACCGCCTCGTCGATCTTTTTCTGCAGCTCCTCGATCTCAAGCCGGCGGTTCTCCTCATCCGCACCGCTGCTGGACTGCAGTTCAGCATGGAAACGTCCGGCGCGGCGGCGCAGCAGAAGCAGCCGCACACCCCACGCCAGCAGCAGCAGGAGAATGATGGCCAGGATAATCCCGATACGCAGATTTTCTCCCTCAAGTCCGATATAAGGCCCAGCCCACCAGATAAGGGAGAAAATCAGCAGGATGCCGATGATCCGGCTGCCGGTTCGCCCCAGCAGATACCCCTGCAACAGCAGCAGAACGCTTTTCACGGATCGACCTCCTCCGGCGTGACAGGCGCCCTCCGCTGGCTCATCGCCAGCTGGTTGATGATGCGGCCTTCGGCCTCCATCTCAACGACGCTGTGAGTCGCCATTCGATTGATGGTGTAGGCGTAGCCCACATACCCGAAAAAAATCACCGCCACCGTCGTTACCGTGACCACCCAGTAAGGCACTTCACGCCGAACCCGGTTGAAAAAACCGTCCCGGGGAACACCCGCCGGCGAAAGACGCGGATCGACCACACCGCGATATCCTTCAATCTGACTGCGCAGATCGACCTGCAACGCCATCAACTGTTCCAGACCCCGCATCTTGTAGATCCCTTCAAATCCCAGCTGCAGACAGATGTAATACAGCTCAATGAGGTCGAGATTGGCCTCGCCCCCCTGGCGAAGCTGAGCCAGGCGCTCGAAAAAACCCTCGCCGGCCACATGATCGCCGAACATTTCGAGTTGCAGGGGACGGCTCATCCATGCGGTGCGCCCCGGCCAGCGACTGCACATCACCGCCTCGTCGACAAATGCGGCCAGGGCATATTTGGCATCTTTGAGGATGACCATGCCGATCTGGCGTTCGAAAGCCATACGCTCCATCTGATCAAAACCGGCCATGATCCGGTCGCGAAAATCTTCGTCCGGCAGCTTGGCGTCATCGCTGCCGCGCAACGGCGCCACCAGG
Organism: Thermodesulfobacteriota bacterium; assembly: GCA_034189505.1. Classification (GTDB taxonomy): domain Bacteria; phylum Desulfobacterota; class Desulfuromonadia; order Desulfuromonadales; family Geoalkalibacteraceae; genus Geoalkalibacter_A. Next base: position 32,694 of record JAXHUR010000027.1, read on the forward strand.
CTGAAAAGCGTCTGACTGCACTCAAGGAGAGGATTGATCTCGCCGGTTCTGACCTGTGACTCCATCTCTTAAGACTCCTGTACCCGGACCAGGGCCAGAGACGCCTGGGCAAAAGGGTGAGAGACGAACACGGCGATCGTCCCTTCCTCCACCATCCGTTTCCACGCATCGCCGCGCGCCTCCAGACGGAAATATTCGCAACCGCTACGCACCGACATGCGCGCCGGCGGACGCTGGGTATGAACCAGGCGTACACCCGGCAGCGCCGAAGCCACCATCTGCTCAATGCCGCTGCGCGCTCCGACTTTGACCTGGCGGGCAAAGTCGGTGATCCAGTCGGGACTGTCGGCGGCATGATCCACTTCAAGAAAAAAGGACGCTCCCCGCAGCTGCTCGGGAGCAAGACCTTCAACCCGCCACAGGCAGTCGTTTTCACGTTCAAGGACCATCTCGGCGCTGCGCTGGCGGGTCTGTACCTCCATCAACTGTTCGAGCAGAGCCACCAGCGGAGGGAAAACCTGATTCGGAGCCTCGTGATGATAGCGGGGGATCTCGTCGATGTCCCCTGTCGCAAAAGCCAGCAGGCTTCCTGCGAAAGCGCTCAGATGCCGATAAAGGATTTCGGGGTGCAGTTCGGGGTGATGCTGAAAATGCTTGAGTGGACCCCAGGCGCCGGAAAGAATCTGCAACAGGTGGAAATTAAGAGGGTCACTCTGAACGAACTCGCCGGCACCGCCGCCACAGGCATTTTTGCGGTCATTCAACATCCGCATACGGGCGCCGATGGTCTCCACCATCCCGCTCAACAGCGATTCCAGACGGGGTGATGCCTTGATGCGCGCCACAGGAGGGATAAATTCCGGCACCAGACTGTAGCTGCCATCCCCCTGGCTGCGGACCCGCGCAACCGGCAAAGTAGTCAAGGCATCGCGGGGCTGATCGTCACGCAACAACACCAGATTGGGGCGCGCCATCAACACCTCGCGGCTGCGTTCGGCGTCGTATTCATCGTCAATTTCAAGATATTCCGCCTGCCAGCCACACAGGTGCTGCCGCTGTGGATACCCGGAAATCCCCTCGACACAGCGGTTTGCCGGCAGCCCCAGATAGACCTCCACACTGTCGCCGCCGCGCCCCTCCAGTTCGCAGGCCAACGGAGGATCGACAGCGGCGTCATAGGCAATCAACTGCCTGTCGGGGAACAGGGCCAGACAATTTTCAATGCGCAGGTGGCCATTTTCCAGGGACTGGTGATTAATCCGCAGATCGAGCAACCCCCACGCCAGAGGGTTAAGAGCGCGGGTGAAGAGCCCCTGAACCTGCTCCTGATAACGGTCCCACTGTTGAAAATGCTGCGGACCAAGAAACATCCCTTCGTTCCAGACAATTTTTCGCACGCCGTTTATTTCCATCTCAATCGACCATTTCCAGCGCGCTGCCCTTGAGATGAACGACAATTTTTCCGCCGAAGCGGCGTGCAAAATAACCTTCGGAGAGAGGATGGATATCGCGCCAGCTGCTCTCCTCAGGTTTGCGAAACACGCCCATCACTGCAACGAATCTGGTCTGCTCGTGGCGGGGATATTCCAGCGTCATCTGCGCGGCGGGATTCATCACCACCTCGTCGCGGGTCAGCAACGAGTTGCCCAGAGACTTCAGGTCGTCTTTCCACAGGTCCATGAATTCCGCCGACTGAAAATCTGCGTCGTCATTGAGCTGGTAGATACGCACCACCACCGGCAGAGGTTCATCAAAATCATTGAGGTTGAGGTTGGCCGTGGATGACAATCCCATGCGCACTCGCGGTTCGGCGCAGCCCGCCAGTAGAGCGGCGATCAGCAGAAAACAGAACCAGGAGAGAATATTTCGCACCATCAGAGTTCCCTTCGTGCAGATTCATGCGATTTTCGAAACGGCGGCAAGGATTCGTTGCAACATGCCTCGCGCGTCCTGATATAGGCGGCGACAAAACCTGGCAACACCAGAGTGCGGTGCAGATGCTGCTCTGAGTCGGTCACTTCCCGATAATAGCGGCAGTAATTGCGCCAGACCCCGGGTCGAAGTCCCAGCAGGCCGGGAGTCTTCTTTTTGAAATGGTTAGGGTTGAAACGCTGTGCTGCCTCGCGCGCCACCCCGTCCACCCCACTGAAAAGGGCCACCTGGTGCGTCGTAAGAGCACCGAACAGGCGCTCAATACGCTGCGGCCCGTCCTCTTTGTCGCGCAGCCAGCGCCGCAGAACCTCTTCAGCATTGCCTTCCTGAAACTCTTCCCAGGCGTCACCCAAAATCCGGTGCGGGGACAAACCGACTTCGTCGGCAAAACAGCGCAGCCCTTCGATCATCCGAGCCACGCCTGAAATGAGAGCCCCGACCGCGCCGTGCGAAGCACAATGGCCTGCCTGCAGGGTTGCCTGCTCATCGCTGCGAGACATGCCGACAGACGAACAGGCCGGATTTTTTTTGCGTTTCGCCATAAGGTTCACGCTCTTTGGCACACGATATCGCACAAAAAACGGCAAAAAAGCCGCATCATCGGCAGACCCGCGCGATCGAGGAAAAGATTTTTATCGAAGCAGAAGATGGTTTGGCGTGCTGGACTGATGGGATACGTACGCAGAAAACACCTGATTAAGGCGAAGAGTTCCCCCCAGAAAATTCAATCCAATAAAAAAACGATCAATTCCAAACCCCCAAATTTCGTACAGCGCAAGCAGCCCAAAGCTCATTAAATAATTACAGATAGGGGATTTAACATGTTGGGCGATCTATGTCAAAACAAAAAATAAAGGATATCTTCTTATTCATTTTGTTTACAAAAACTATCTTCTTTATTTCAAATAGTAAAAAATACGATTTTACAGTCGCTTGTCAGGAAGACGGATAACCGTATCGGTAGGAGATTAATTTTCACAAAAAGTTGCGTTGAAGCAGGCAAAAATTTTCTATTGACTCGTCATGCGGCCTTTGCTATAAACAGGCCTCACTTCACGGGGCTATAGCTCAGCTGGGAGAGCGCTTGAATGGCATTCAAGAGGTCAGCGGTTCGATCCCGCTTAGCTCCACCAAAAAATCAAAGGGTTAGCCGGTTTTTCGGCTAACCCTTTTTACGTTTCGATAGCACCAATTATTCCGTTGCTACCACCCCTTGCCTTTCGGCTCCAGCCGTACCAGCTCGTAGCTGCGCGAACCCAATCCCATTTTCTCCGCGTGTTCCAGGGTCACTTCATAATCGATCTGCGGGTGCATGCCGCGGAATTTGTCGCCGCCGGGTTCGTGTCCGGTCTGAAGCGCTGTACCGGGAATTCCGGTGGCCTGGTTGACCAGGTCGACAGCGGCCTGATCGATGGCGACGGGATCTGTGGAGACAAGAATGCCGATATCGGGGACGACAGGCGCATCGGAGTGTCCATAACAGTCGCATGAAGGCGAAACATCGGTCACGAAGCTCAGATAAAGGGTTTTGCCGGATTTTCCTTCCACTGCACCCGTGGCATACTCGGCCATTTTCTTCATCACCTGGGGTGCTTCTTCGCTCCACTGGATTTTGATGGCCTTCTCTGCACAGACGGTGATGCAGCGGCCGCAGCCTGCGCATTTTTCCGCATCGATGACAGCCGCCCCTTCGATAATAGCCACCGCGTCATGCACACAGGCCTTGCAGCAGGCGCCGCAGGCGGTGCAATACTTCTCCGCCACTTTGGGTGCCACATTGGAGTGCTGCTCGAGTTTGCCCTCGCGGCTTGAGCAGCCCATGGCGAGATTCTTGATAGCGCCGCCGAAACCGGTCAGGTCGTGCCCTTTGAAATGGGAGACGGTCACCTGAGCGTCCGCTTCGAGAATCCCCAACGCGATGTCGACAGACGAGAGCAACTCCCCGCTGACCGGCACGCGCCGCGCCGAATGGCCGCGCAGCCCGTCACACATGATCAGCGGCGCACCGACGACAGCGTAGGCAAAACCGTTCTCGATGCCGCAGGACAGGGCCGAAACCGCCTCCTTGCGCTCCCCCGGATAGAGGGTGCTCGAATCGGTCAGAAAAGGCTTGCCGCCGGCGGCCCTGATGCATTCCACCACCCGGCGCAGAAAAACGGGGCGCACATAACCGTGACTGCCGCGTTCGCCGAAATGAACCTTGACCGCGACCAGATCGTCGCGCGCGACGATTTCATCCAGGCCGCCATCCGCCAGCAGACGTTCAATCTTGTCGAGCAGGTTTTCACGATGGCCGGCGCGCAGGTCGGCCAGAAAAACTGGATTTGGCATATCAATCCCTCCTGTCAGAAAGAGATCACCCGATCGGTGTGCGGAGTTCGCAACTGAAAAAAAGCAAGCCTCTTGCTCCGCCATTATGTCTAGCACAAATAAAAGATTGAGGGCAATTTGACAAAAAACCGCCCCCCTCACTTTCAAGCGAAGGTACTTGAGATAAAATCAGATTCCAGGGGACGGAGTTTTTACGAAGAGGAGAAACAATTTCAGGAGGAAATGTTATGACTGGGACGACGACCGAAGACCGTGCTGCCGGAGCCATCATGGGTGCCTTTATAGGCGATGCGCTGGGGCTTGGGCCGCACTGGTACTACGACCTGGAAGAGATGCGCCGTGACTACTGCAGCTGGATCAGCGATTACACCGACCCGCGTCCTGGCCGTTATCACTCCGGGCTCAAGGCCGGCCAGCTCTCTCAAGCCGGGTTCATTCTGTCACTGACCCTTCGCTCGCTCGTGGAATGTAGTGGCTACGAGGAAAGCGATTTCTGTCGGCGGATGGACGAGGAACTGTTTCCGCTTCTTGACGGCAACCCTGTCAGCGGACCTGGCGAATATACCAGTCAGTCCATACGGGATGCCTGGCGAAAGCGGGTCAAACACAAACGACCATGGGGGAAGATTGGCGGCCATGCCGATACCACCGAAGCCATTGAACGGACTCTTGCAATTGCAGTACGGTATGCTCACCATCCGGGGAAGCTGGCGGAATCTGTCACGAGCAACACCATCCTGACACAAATCGATGAGACTGTGGTTTCCATGACCGTCGCCTACGGTGCTGTACTCGGCCTGCTGGTGCAGGGGCAACCCTTTGATCAAGACTTGTCCGGCAAATTGATGGAGCTTGTCAGCGAAGAAGAGCTTCCCTTTCATGCCGTGACCCGCCCCAAGCTTGCGCCTCCTCGCGCGCAAGACTCGGATCCACCCAGGGCCGGACGATTCGCTTCTCCCGATGCCCTGCTTACCCCCTCTTACATGGCGGCAGCAGCTGCCGATCCAGATATTCACATTGAACCGGCGTGGAAAGTCTCAATCGTCTACGGCATGCCCTGTGCCATCTACCACCAACTGCCGGCAGCCTATTATCTTGCCGCCCGCTTTCATGACGATTTCGAAAAAGCGGT
>JAXHUR010000028.1:0-36566 GCA_034189505.1 Thermodesulfobacteriota bacterium
CAATTGCTCTCGCTGCTTCGACGTACGTAAGTACGCCTCATTGCTCGACAATCGCGCGCCTTGCATTTGGCGCTTTTTGCTTAGCCATCGACATTGATGCTTTTTTGCGAAAGCATCAATGTTGCGTGGCGGAATTTTTTTAATGGCTTTTTGTTTGATTGGTGTTGCGGGGAGCTTAGGGTTTGGTGAGAAAGCAGAAAATTAGAAGCCGCATGCTGCGCGCCGGCACCGAAGTTCATGTCGGAGTGCAGGTTCTGGTCGATCACCTTGATACCCTGGGCGATTATCTGGCAATGGATCCAATTTTTGAACAGGATGCGAGGAGTGAGAAGTGGGGGGGTCAGCCTTTGTTCAGCCAGCGGCTGCTGAACTCGTCTACCGCAACCGGCTTGCTGAACAGGTAGCCCTGCATCTCATGGCAGCCGTTGTCACGCAGAAAGCTGTAGTGTTCTTCCTTTTCCACCCCTTCGGCCAGCACCCGCAGGCCGAGGCTGTGAGCCATGGCGATGATGGTGCGGCAGATGGAGGCATCCTGAGGGTTCAGGTCGCACTGCATGACGAAGCTCTTGTCGATTTTGATCGTATTGAGGGGGAATTTCTGCAGGTAACCCAGGGAGGAATAGCCGGTGCCGAAGTCGTCGATAGCGACATGGCACCCCATCTCTTTAAGGCGGTTGAGGGCGTTGATGGCTTTTTCGGTATTCCATAGAATCAGGGTTTCAGTGATCTCGAAGGTCAGTTGCGTCGGGTCGATCCCATATTTTCGCACCCCCTGTTCGATCACGGCAACGCAGTCGGATGAGTGGAACTGGCGCGGCGAAAGATTGATGGACATGCGGAAATTGCGGGACCCGGCCTTGTTCCACTGGGCCAACTGCCGGCAGGCGTCCAGGATAATCCACTCGCCGAGCGGGCAGATCAGGTTGGTTTCTTCAGCCATCTGAATGAACTTGTCGGGGAAAAGCAGACCCAGCGTGGGGTGGCGCCAGCGCACCAGCGCTTCGGCCCCCACCACACGTCGGGTCGCCACGTCGAGCTGCGGCTGGTAGAACAGCTCGAACTGACCGCTATCGATGGCCTTGCGCAGGTCGCCCTGCAGCATCAGGCTCTCGGAAGCCTGCCGGTTCATACTGGGAGCGTAGACGGCATAACCGCCCGGTCCCTGCTCCTTGCTGCGGGCCAGGGCCGCTTCCGCATTCTTGAGCAGTACGTCCACCGTGGTGCCGTCGGAGGGGAACAGGGCCAACCCCATACTGACCGTGAGGAAGATTTCGCGCTGCTCGATTCGAAACGGCGCAATAAGAGCGTTGCTGATTTTGTAGGTGACGCTCAGCAGATCAGCCTCAGAGCGCAGACGTGGCAGCGCCAGCAGGAAGCTGTCGCCCCAGAAGCGGGCGATGGTATCCTCTTCGCGCAGAATGCGGCAGAGGCGATCGGCCACCATGCGCAGAGCCTGATCGCCGAACTCATGGGCGAAGGCGTTGTTGATGCGCTGAAAATGGTCGATGTCAACCACCGCCACGCCCAGCTTTTCACCGGTCCGGTGAGCGGTGGCTATGCCCTGGCGCACACGATCGTAGAAAAGAGCCTGGTTGGGCAGCCCCGTCAGGACGTCGAAGTAGGTCAGGGTGTGAATCTTCTCGTCGGCGTTTTTGCGGGCGGTGATGTCCTCGGCCACCTTGAGGTAGTGAGTCACATGACCGCGCTCGTTGCGAACCGGGGAGATCATGGCATGTTCCCAATAAACATCGCCGGACTTGCGACAGTTGGCAAATTCGCCCCGCCAGTCCTGCCCGCTGGAAATATCGTTCCACATCCGGCGATGGAATTCCTCGGGGTGCACATCCGACTTCAGTAAATTGGGTGACTGCCCCTGCACTTCCTCGGGGCGGTACCCGGTGACCTGACAGAAGGTGGGATTGACATATTCGATCACCCCGTCGGCATCGGTGATCATGACAATGCTGGGGCTCTGTTCGATGGCGCGCAGCAGCTTGCGCAGCTCTTCTTCGGATTTCTTGCGCTCGGTGATATCGCGCGCCACCCACGCCACCAACGGTGGACGGTCGCGGAAATTGACCGGCGCGGTACGTCCCTCGAACCAGCGGTCTGTTTTGTTATCAAAAAGCGAGTATTCCACCACCTGGGTAGTCCCGCTGGCCAGCGTCTCCTGGATGGCCCCCTGGAACAGCAGTGCATTGCGTGGTCCAAACACGTCGCGCACATAGCGCCCCGTGAGAGAACCCGACCAGGGCGCATCGGAGCCATTCTCCCCGGAAAGGGTCTCGACAAAGCGTCCCTCCTCGTCGAGCACGAACACCATATCGGGCAGAGCGGCGGCGAAGGCGCGTAGATGTTCCTGGCGCTCTTCCAGCATTTCTTCAGTCTCCTGCAGACGGCGCGAAACTGAAATCCGGTCCAGGGTCTGACGTACCACGGAGGGGAGCAGGGTGAGAAAAGCCTCGTCCTTGACCAGGTAGTCAAAGGCTCCGAGTTTCATCATATCCACGGCCACGCGCTCGTCGCCGTTGCCGGTAATAATAACAAAGGGAACAAAACGGCCGTCGGTCTGCAGGGTTTCGATGACAGCGCGGCCGCTCATGTCCGGCAGAGTATAATCAAGCAGCATCAGCGACGGGTCGTGTTTACGAAGCCAGGCAAGGGCATCGGAGCCGCTGCCGACGACGGCCAGGGTGAACCCCGCCTTCTCCAGAATGCGCGTCACGATACGAGCGAATCCCTGCGCATCCTCAACCAGCAGGATCACCTCTTCTCGAGGCTCGATATCATGGCGGACACACGAATTTTCACTCATACCTGCCCTCTCCTGGGAAATGGGCCGACAAGCACGGACGCACAAAATCACGACGGAAAATCATTCTAAGCGTTTAATAAAAAAACATCAACAATAAAATCGAAATGCGTTTACTGACTATTTTGATTTGTTTTCTCCTGCTCTTCAGACGCCACTTTCTGCGCCAAAGGCCGGAACAGCGACGGATAGAGGAGACTGGCCAGCAATGCGGTCAGCACCAGCGGGCCGGTCATCTCGGGGGAAAGCACACCGATACGCTCGCCCATGGTGCCCGCAACCACGATCATGGTCAGGGGTGCCGACAGCAGGATGGCCATGGCTGCCGCTTCACGGAGCGTGAGCCCCAGCGGCCGGGCCACCAGCAGCGGTGAGAGGTTGCTCACCAGCACCGCCAGGGTCAGAAAGACCGCCAGCAGCACCGTGTCCCAAGAGGTCAGCACATCCAGGGTCAGGTCGGAACCGACGCCGATGAAGAAAAACGGGATCAGAAAACCGAACCCCAGCGCATTGATCTTCTCCTCAAAGCGCCCCTTGTTGCGGAACACAAAAGTAAAGACCACCCCCATAAGAAAGGAGCCGAGGATCGCTTCCGCTCCGACTAAAATGGCAAGCAGCCCCCCGGCAAAGGCAACGGTAACAACGATGCGCACCCCCTCTTCAACCGGGTCTTCGCTCTCCATCACCTTCTGCACCCGCGCCGGATACCACCAGGCCAGCAGGCGCATCGCCTTGAGCACCACTACGGCCAGGGCAAACACCAGGGTCAGTTTCAGAAGGTCGGTCGCGGCCAGCCAGGTCATACCGTGCTTGTGATAGGCATCGATCAGCGCCAGCACCATGATGGAGAGCAGTTCCCCGGTCAGCACAACCCCCATGATTTTCTGTCCCAGCGGCGTCTTCATCAGGCCGGTTTCTTTCAGGACCGGCACCACAATACCCGCGGAGATCATCGCCACCGCCACTCCGAGAAAAAACGGCAGCCCCAGGGCGACGAACAGCAGGGGCGTCAGCGTAAAAGACACCACCGACACCAGCACATACCAGCCGGCACGGCCGCCGCGCCACAGGCTGCGCAGGTCAAGCTCCATGCCGGCGATGAACATAAGGTAGACCAGTCCAAGTTCACGAAAGAGAGGAAACCAACCGGGGCGTTCATCAAGGATGAAATTGAACAGCAGCAGGCCGTAAACGATTTCGAGGGCCGCAGACGGCACCCGCATGCGCCGTGCGATAAAGGGCACGATGGCCGCGCCGAGCACAATCAAAAAAATAGGCAGATAATGGTGAACCATGCTTTCGCTCCGCTAGGAGGCTGTCGGAATTTAGGGATCGTCGCGAGAAATTGGCAAATCGATAACAGATTTTTGGAAATTTGAGAGCGAATAGTGAACCTATTGGTCGAAAATTTTCAGAAATATGGGCCGATTTGCCGATTTCGCAGTAGATTCTTCCAAAGTCCGGCAACCTCCTAGATAAGTTCGCCCGGCGGCGGAACGATCATGACGGACACAGGGGTTTTACGCACGATATTCCAGGCCACGTCGGGATTGAACAGGGAGCGGATGAAGCCGCGGTCGCTCCAGGCAGTCAGGTCGCTGACCACCAGGGAGTAATCCCGTGCGCGCTCACAGAACGAGCGAATCGGATTGCCGCTGAGTTCGGTCGCATGAATGGTGGCCTTGTAGATGTAGCTCAGGTCGGAGACGGTTTTTTTCATGACCGTGAAGGCATCCTGCTCTTCATCCGTGGCGATGTAATCGGAAGGTTTGACCAGCAGTGCTTCGATTTCGTAGTTGATCGCCGAGGACATCTCCAGAGCCGTTTCAAGCACATGCTGCACATTTTCCGGATCGGTGCAGGGTACGGCGACTTTCTCCCAGGGGTGGCTGCCGCCGGCCAGCACAAGGGGACAGCGCACCCGATGGGCCAGATCCTGCAGATAGCTTTTTTTCTGGGAGCGGGCGAACATCGACCCGAGAGAATCCACCAGGCGCGGGCGGGACAGAACCGTCATGCCGATACGCAGGTTGGGCTCCTGAGAAAGAGAATCCAGGGCGGCCGCGACCGATTTTTTGGCAGTCAGTGTCATGAATTCAGCCGATCGCAGCCCGGCTTCTTCGATCTGCCGCCGTACGTTCTCATCGTAGCCGTTGTTTTTTTCGGGGTGCAGCACCCGCATCCGTTCAAAAGGGAAAACACTGTGAATGTAGCCCAGCTCGGAAAAGAAATCTTCGGTTTCATCCCCTTCCAGCAGCACCAGCAGGGTGTCCCCGTATTCCAGCGGAAAATGCTGAAAACGGAAGGTCAGGATCTCGGCCACGGTCTGCAGCACCTGCGGATCGCCCAGAATGATCAGGCGGTCCTTGGGCTTGAGGACGGTATCGCCGCGCGGGATGACGATATTGTTGTCGCGGTAGATGATCCCGACCCGCCAGTTATGAGGGTTGATCGAGGAAAGCCGCTTGTGGGCGACGCGGGAGTTGGGGTGGACCTCGACTTCGAGGATCTCGTTCTTGCCCAGGCCGATGCCCTGCACCGCCTTGGTCTTGTGCTCCAGGCGGTTGCGCAGGCCCAGGGCACTGAGGTTGAAGATGCCCTCGACCTCGACATCCAGGTTTTCGAGAGCTTCAATCCCCTTTCTGGTGATCCCGACTGAAACGATGCGTGCCACGGTGAAATGTTCGCGCACCACCCGCGCCACTTCCAGGTTGACTCTTTCCGAGGTGGTGGTGATGATCACCGTATCACCGTCGCTGATTCCCGCCTCTTCCAGCACCAGGCGGCTGGTAGCGTCCCCTTCAACCACCCTGACCGAATCGCCGCGCAGCGACTTGACCATCTCCAGCGTCTGGGCATTGTTGTCGATGCAGGTCAGAGTAAAGGCCCTGGACAACATCTTGATCAGCTGAAGGCCGACGTTGCCGACTCCGATGATAAAAAAACGACTAGGATTCAAAAGCCCCATCCTTCATAGATTGAAAGTTATGGCAGATCCCACACCATACAGGAAAAACCAACTCTTGACTATCAATCCGCCTCGAAGTTCGCCGCCCTCACCCTGGCAGAAAGAACAGAGAAAAAACGGATTGTTGCGCCAAACAGAGTCCGGCGTTATGATCGGATTCGACATGGGAGCCACCTGTGCACTCGATATTCCGTAAGTCCCGATACCACCATCCCACTGCGGAGAATGAGCTTGAATCCTGAACCCGCTTCTCGTCTGAACGAACTTTCAAACAAAATCCTCAGCTACGGCAAGGAGAACCTCACCGATATTCTTCATGTGCTGGAGAAAGCCTTGAGGCTGCTGTCGCAACGCTCACGCAGCCGCGTCTACCTTGAGGACCTGACACGGGGAGTCCTCGCCTGCTCCCAGGCTTCGGGACCCTATGCCGACCTGATTCTGCTCAAATCCTTCCCCATCAACAACACCAGCTTCGCCGTATCGCGTGTCTACATCAACCAGGAAGAGCTGGTGATGGAGGATGCCGCCGCGCAATCCTCTCCCTATGCCCGCGAGCTGGCGGAGAAGTTCGACATCGCCGCCAGCTATCTCATCCCGCTGGTGCACGAGGGTCGTGCGCTGGGAGTGGTGTGTATCGACAGCGGACAAATCGGGCAGATTCCCACTCCACTGCAGCGTGATCAGCTCAAGCACTTTATGGCGCAGGTCACCCCCGTCATCGACCAGGCCCGCAAATACCATCAGCAGATCCTGCTGGCACGGCAGGTGGACGCCGCCAAGAAACGCGAAGCAGCGCTTCACATGGTTAAATCCGCAGTGCGCCTCATCGACAAGCTGGCGCTGGCTTCGGTGCTGGTGCCGGCACCGCCGGGAGAAACAGGCGATACGGGGCTGCATATTCTGGCCTCCTACTCCAAGGAGAAAGAAACCAAGCAGCTCTACGAAGATCACAAGCTGGTCAGCCTGGGGCCCGGCCAATCCCTGCTGTCGCGCTTCATCAACGCTTCAGGGGTCATTACCGACGAAACTCTGCTTTCACCGCTGTATTTTCCCTATCTGGAATCGGAAACCCTGCAGAAGCGCTATCTGACAGATCAGCTCGGCCTCAAGTCCCTGTTTCTGGTGCCGCGCTACGAGGCGCGCACCCGGCGTGTCATCTGCCTCGTCAACTACTATACCAGGGAAACGCACACCTTCAGCGATTTTGAAAAGGGTCTGCTGGAAGAGCATGCCGACATGGTGGAGCGCGCGATCCAGGAGATCGGCGGCCAGCATATCGAAATCCAGGTGCTGGCGGAGATCAACGACCTGCTGCAGCAGCGCTTCGAGGGTCTGGCTCCTTTTCTGAACCGGGTCTTGTCCAAAGCCACCGAAATCATCGGCGCCGACACCGGCAGCATCGCCCTGGTGGAGCAGATCGACGAACGCAAATGGCTGGTGGTTGAGGACAGCGAGGGGCGCGTGGTGGGCGCCAAGAGCAAGGAGTGGCTCAAGCAGAATATCGCCCCGATCCCCATCGGCGGCTCGGAACTGCCGCGCGAGGAACGCAGCCTCACCGGCTTCGTCGCCGCGACAGGAAGACCTCATCGCATCGACGATACGATCGCGGAAAAGAGCGCCGGCGGCTTCTACCGCGAGATCACCGAAACGATCCGTTCGGAGCTGGCGGTGCCGGTCATCTGCGAGGGAGAAGTCATCGCGGTGATCTGCCTCGACAGCATGCGCCCGCATTTCTTCACCGATGAACATCAGCGCATCCTGACCCTGATCGAGCGCATGATCTCGCGCCACCTTGGCGACCGGCGGCGCATCGAGCAGCTCACCACCGAGGTGAACCAACTGCGCTCAGACGTCGGCTACAAGGATCCGAAGGTCTCCTCCTACAAGCTCGGCAATATCATCGGCAACTCCAGCAAGGCCATGCAGGTCGTGGATTTCATTCAGCGCGTAGCGCCGCCGCTGGCCAACCGCATCGCTTTCTGGAGCCAGGCAAGCATCCACGAGGCGACCCTGGGGCTGCCGTCGCTGCTGATTACAGGCGAAACCGGCAGCGGCAAGGAGTTCGTTTTCAACAATATTTACTCACGCCTCAATGAAATCTATCGCGAAAAGATCCGCCCCGGGCGTGAGCTGCCGGTGAAAAAATCCAATATTGCCGCCTACAGCGGCGAACTGACCTATTCGGAGCTTTTCGGCCACAAGCGCGGCGCGTTTACCGGCGCCCACGCCGACCGCATGGGAATTCTGGAAGAAGCCCATGGCGGAATCGTGTTTCTCGATGAAATCGGCGACGCCGATCCTAAAACCCAGGTGCAGCTGCTGCGCTTTCTCGACAACGGCGGTTTTGTCCGCCTCGGCGAAAACACGACGCGCTACGCCCGGGTGCTGCTGGTGGCCGCCACCAACAAGAACCTGCATCAGCTGATCGAAGCGGGTGACTTCCGCGAAGATCTCTACCATCGCCTGACCGAGCTGACCATCGAAGTGCCGTCCCTCAATCAACGCCGCGAGGATATCGGCGACCTGGCGACCCATTTCCTCGGGCAGCTGTTTCGCATCTATAAAAAACCCGAGGAAAGCGACGACAACCAGCCGACTTTGACCCGCGGCGCGCGCGAAGCCCTTGCCAATCATCATTTCACCGGCAATATCCGAGAACTGCGCAGCATCCTGCTGCGGGCGCTGTTTTTCCGGCGTGGAGCGATGATTGCGGAGGAGGATATCCGTACCGCGGTGGCGGGAGCGCCCGCGGCGGAACCCCGCGATCAGACCCGCAAGCTGACCGAAGAGGTGGCGGTGCGCATTTATGACGACATTCTGGCGGGACGGGAGGATTTCTGGTCAGCCGTGCACCAGCCCTATTCGTCCAATCACCTGACGCGCGAAACGGTGCTGGCGCTGGTGGAGAGAGCCCGCGACGACGGCGCGACCACCATGCCGAAGATGGCGCAGCGGCTGCGGGCCTGCGACCCGCGCAGCAGCGACGCTGAAGAGCAGAAGGTATTCTTCCGCTTCAAAAATTTTCTCTACAAAACGATCCGCATCCGTTGAAGTGAAATTCGACCTCATGGGTTCGCAGCTCCCATGAAAAGGGTGTTTGGCGCCAGGGAGGGCACCAATCAAACGGCCAGGGGTGGCGAAAAGTGGCCCTTTTCATGGGAGTTGCGAACCCATGCTGAACAGTTGCCAAATATTCAGAATAATGCTCGCCGCACCCTGCCGGCCATGCTCAAAAGTGATCAACAAGGAAGGAATATCGCATGTTTGAACTCGATTCGCGGCTGGAGGCCGATACCCACATGCTGGGGGACTTCCCCCTGTGCCGTCTGCTGCTGATGAACGATGCCAACTATCCCTGGTTCATCCTGGTCCCCCGCCGCGAGGGGGTGCGTGAAATCTTTGAACTCAGCACCGCCGATCAGCACGCCCTGCTGCAGGAGTCGTCCTTTCTGGCCGAACGCCTGCACACCGTGTTCGGGGCCGACAAGATCAACATCGCCGCCCTCGGCAACCAGGTTCCGCAGCTGCACCTGCATCACATCGTACGCTACGAAGACGATGCGGCCTGGCCCGCACCGGTGTGGGACGCGCACCCCACGCGCCCCTACGGCCAGAAGGAACTGGCCGCCATGCTGCTGAAAGTGGGCATGGTGCTCAACGAAGGGACCGAGCAGGTCGAGTCCCATGACGACTGAGTGGGCGCTTTTCAGGCGTGCGGATCAAAAGCCTGCAGACGGCGATTGACCCGCCGCTTTATTTCCGAACTCCAGGGACCGGCCGCCGCAAGCTTCAGCGTTTCACGCCGGAAGGTCCGACAGGCGGCCTCACGCAGCATCTCCGGTGTTATCGCCGCGACGTCGCGGCGCTCCTGCTCCAGCGTGCGCACCTGACCGACCATCTCCCCCCAGCCGTAGCGCGCGGCCATCTCCTCGGTAAAATCGCAGCTGAACTCCAGCTCGTAAAGAAACCCGCGCCGGATTCCGTCCAGCTCTTTCTGCGGCACCGGATTCCTGCACAGATCGACGAGCATCGCGAGAACCTCTTCCACCGCCTGTTCGACATTGTCCGGCATCAACGCCAGGTCGATGGAGAAGGAGCCGGTTTCGGCGACCGTCGCCATCTGCGCATCCACCGCATAAGTCAATCCCAGCTCTTCCCGCAGGCGCTGCATAAGGCGCGCACTGCCCCCGCCTGAGAGCACGCGGCGCAGAAGGCGCAGGGCCATATTGTTCGCATCAGTGCGCCCCGGGATGCGAAAAGCGAGCTGCAATGAGACCTGCGAACCGCTGTCACGCACCCAGACCGATTCGGGTTCCGTCTCATCAGTAGGAGCAACAAACAAGGTTGAATCCGGGACCGGTGCTGACTGCCAGCCTCCGAAATAGCGCTCAACTGACTGCAGAAACCGATCATGTCCGACCCGCCCGGCTGCCACCGCCACCACATTGACGGGACGGTAATAGATGGAATGGTGTTTCTTGAGGTCATCCAGTGTCAGCCCCTCGATACTGGCGCGGGTGCCGATGGTCGGGCGTCCCAGCGGATGGCCGGGCCACAGCAGGGCGGCCGTGAGATTGTCGGGATTGACGTCCTCGCCCTTGGCGTTGAGATCCTCCAGGGCCTCTTCCAGGATCACGCGGCGCTCGGTCTCGAAATCAGGCATCAGCGGCGCCCGCAGCATCTGCCCAAACAGTGCGGTGCCGCGATCGACATGATCCGGGTGCACACGCGAGTGATAACAGGTGGTCTCCACATCGGTAGCGGCATTGACATAACCGCCGATCGCCTCGAAAGCACGCTCAAGCTCCGGACCGGTGGGATAGTCTTCGCAGCCGCGGAACAGCATGTGCTCGAGAAAATGCGACACGCCGGCCACACGGGAGGCCTCGTTGCGGCTGCCGACGCCGATGAAAAACATCATCTCCACCGCATGCAGATGCGGCATGGGAACGGTAAGCACTCTCAACCCGTTGGCGAGGGTATCCTTGAAAAAATCACTCATGAAAAATTATCCGAAAATCAGGTGAACGTGAAATGCAGGAATGTTTCCGTCCCGGTTATTGAACCTCAGGGACTCATAGGCATCGTAGAAGCGGTAGCGGCGCCTCGACGTACAGCAGAAAATAAACAATGGCCAGCCCGAAAAGAAAAAAGGCGTGGGTCATCTCCAGGCGGGAAAAACCGAAACCAAGAAAGGCCGCGGTTGCCCCGACCGCCCGGTTGGTAGTGCGGTCGAGGCGTTCGCGCCACGCCAGGCTGCGCGAGACTTCAGCCCGGCGGTAATGGGTCAGGGCCGTCAGCATCTCGCTGCGACTGAGATTTTCGCCCAGGTTGAAATCCGCACTCCTCGGTTGACACTCCGCAGCCGCCGTTCAGGATTTTAAAAAATAAATCTCAATACCTGATTCCAGACCAGGCGTACCAGAGTCTCGAAGGTCTGCGCGGATGGTCAGTCCCGTGAAGAAGCCAGCAGGCGCGCCGCTTCTTTGGCATGATAAGTGATGATGAGGTCCGCACCGGCCCGCTTCATGCCGACCAGGGTTTCCAGAACAACCCGGTCCTCGTCGATCCAATCCAGCTGTGCCGCCGCCTTGACCATCGAATATTCACCGGAGACATTGTAGGCCACCAGCGGCAGATCGAACCGGTCGCTGAGGTCACGCAGGATATCGAGATAAGCCAGCGCAGGCTTCACCATAAGAAAATCGGCGCACTCCTGCAGGTCAAGCGCTGCTTCCCGAAACGCTTCGCGGCGGTTGGCAGGGTCCATCTGGTAGGAGCGTCGGTCGCCGAACTGAGGGGTGGAATCGGCGGCATCCCGGAAAGGGCCGTAGTAGGCACTGGCATATTTGACCGCATAGCTCATCACCGGGATATGGTTGAAGTCGTTGGCGTCGAGAATCTCGCGGATGGCGGCGACCCGGCCGTCCATCATGTCCGAGGGGGCCACGATGTCGGCCCCGGCGCGGGCGTGAGAGAGCGCTTCGGCGGCCAGCAACTTGAGCGTCTCGTCGTTGTCCACATCGCCGTCGCGGATCACGCCGCAATGGCCGTGGTCGGTGTATTCGCACATGCAGACGTCCGTGATCACCGTCAGTTCAGGGACCGCATCCTTGATGGCCCGCACGGTACGCTGGATGATCCCTTCGTCGCTGTAGGCATCCTGCCCGAGAGGATCCTTCTCTTCAGGAATCCCAAACAGGATGACCGCCGGGATGCCGAGTTCATGGACCTCTTTGGCTTCGGCGACGATATGCTCGATGGACTGCTGATAGATCCCCGGCATGGAAGGAATCTCCTTGCGGATATTGTCGCCGAAGGCGCTGAACATGGGATAGATCAGATCATCCACCCGCAGGAAGGTTTCACGCACCATGCGGCGGATGCCGGGGGTACGGCGCAAGCGGCGGGCACGATATTCTGGGAAAAACATGATTAGACTCCTTTTCGCTTCTTCCGAAACTGTTATCAGGATTCAATCCCGCGCGGAAGGGGCAGGATGTGGTTTGAAACGCTGCGCCAACGCCTCCACCATGGCGTCCAGAGTGGAGTCACGCGGCTCGATCGTAACTTCGATCCCGTGCTTACGGGCGGTGCGGCTGGTGAGCGGACCGATGGAGGCCACCACGACGCCGCGCAGCAGCTGGGCGGCATCTTCACCCACCATGGTGACGAAATGATCAACGGTTGAAGAGGCCGTGAAGGTCACCGCATCGAGGGACCCGTTCATCAGCAGTTCGCGCAGGGTTTCACCGCCCTCTTGCGGCACAACCGTGCGGTAAAGAACCGGCGCCGCGACCTCGGCACCCAGGGAGCGCAGCTCATCGGGGATCAGTGTGCGCGCCAGCTCGGCGTGGGGATAGAGCACCCGGCGCCCCTGGATGCCGCGCCCTTTAAGCAGCGCGACCACCCCTTCAGCCCGATAATCGGCGGCCACAAGGTCCGCCTTGACTCCGTAAGGTTCAAAGGCCTCGGCGGTTTTCGGTCCGACCGAAACCAGCGTCACTCCGGCCAGGGCACGCGCGTCCCTGCCTTTGCTGCGCAGGCGCTCGAAAAAGAAATCGACCGCGTTGACCGAAGTGAGAATCAGCAGATCGGTCTGCGCCAGGCGGTCCAGCTCCCGGTCGACCGGCCCCCAGTCCGCCGGCGGCGCCAGCGCGATGGTGGGCACGGACACCACTTCAGCGCCACACTTTTCAAGCAGATCCCGCAATCCGGAGGCCTGGGCGGCGGCGCGGGTGGAGAGGACGCGGCGGCCGAACAGAGGGCGGTTTTCAAACCAGGCCAGCCGCTGGTGAAGATCGACCACTTCACCCACGATAATGACGGCAGGCGGACCGATGGATGCCGCACGGGCCTTTTCTTCGACATCCTCAAGGGTGGCAGTCAGAGTGCGCTGCTGCGTGGTGGAGGCCCAGCGCACGATGGCGACCGGGGTCTGAGGAGAACGGCCGTTGCGGATCAGCTCCCGCACGATCAGGGACAGGTTGACCATCCCCATGTAGAACACCAGTGTTCCCATGCCGGTTGCGATCTTTCCCCAATCGAGGGACGACATTTTTTTTTCCGGCTTTTCGTGGCCGGTCACCAGCCCCAGGGTCGTGGTGCAATCCCG
The DNA here is from genome assembly GCA_034189505.1 of Thermodesulfobacteriota bacterium. Classification (GTDB taxonomy): domain Bacteria; phylum Desulfobacterota; class Desulfuromonadia; order Desulfuromonadales; family Geoalkalibacteraceae; genus Geoalkalibacter_A. The sequence goes on from JAXHUR010000028.1 coordinate 13,396, forward strand.
GTGGGTCAGGGGAATGCCCGCATAGGCCGCGGCGGCAAAAGCGGCCGTTACGCCCGGAACCACCTCGAATTCCACCCCGGCGCAATGCAGGAAGAGCGCTTCTTCACCGCCACGCCCGAAAAGATAGGGATCCCCGCCCTTGAGGCGCACCACCGTTTTTCCGGCCTGTGCCAACTCGGCCAGCAGCGCGTTGATCTGCTCCTGCGGCAGGTGGTGCCGGCCGCGCTCTTTGCCGACGTAGATCTTCTCCACATCGGCGCGGGCTTCCTCCAGCAGGCATGGATTGGCCAGGTAGTCGTAGACCACCGCGTCAGCACGGCGCAGGCAGTCGCGCCCCCTGAGGGTGATCAGGCCGGGATCGCCGGGTCCGGCCCCGACCAGATAGACTATGCCCTGCTTCATCATAGCGGTCCCATGGCAGCCAACGATTCCGGCTCTGCCTCAGACGTCCTCATGGTCGCTGTTGAAGGTTTCGTGCTGATAGACTTCGTTGAGAATTTCTCCGGCACCCATCCCCAGCAGATCTTCGGCCAGCGAAATCCCCAGTTGTGCCGCCTCCGCGACGGAGGCGCTGCGGGTCTTCTTGAGAAAGCGGGCGCCGTCGACACTGGCCACCAGGCCGGTGAGACTGACCGTATCGCCGCTGACGGTTCCGTACGCGGCGATGGGGACCTGGCAGCCGCCTTCGAGATGCCGCAGCAGGGCACGCTCGGCGGTGACCGCATAGGCCGTTTCGGGGTGATGGAAGAAATCGATCATTTCGTTGGTGCGCTCGTCATCGATGCGGGTCTCTAGGCCCAGCGCCCCCTGCCCGATGGCGGGCAGCGACACTTCGGGCTCCAGGTATTCGCCGACCTGATCGGCAAAGCCCAGCCGCTTCATGCCGGCGGCCGCCAGCACCACGGCATCGAGCTTGTCATCGGTGAGTTTGCGGATGCGGGTCTCCACGTTGCCGCGGATATCGCGCATCTCCAGGTCGGGGCGCAGATGGAGCAGTTGGGACTTGCGGCGCAGCGAAGAGGTACCGATGCGCCCCCCCTGCGGGATATCGCGCCAGCTCGACAGCCCGGATCGCAATACCACGATGTCGCGGGGATCTTCGCGTTCGGTGATGCAGCGCAGATCAAGGCCCTCGGGAAAAATCGTCGGCACATCCTTCATGGAATGAACCGCGATATCGACTTCGCCTCGCAGCATCGCCTCTTCGATCTCCTTGACGAACAACCCCTTGCCGCCAACCATTGCCAGCGGCACATCGAGGATCTTATCGCCCTGGGTTTTAATTTTGGTCAGGGTCACTTCCAGCCCGGGGTAGCGCTGTTCCAGGCAGGTTTTGACCCAGTTCGCCTGCCACAGGGCCAGTTGACTGCTCCGGGTGCCGATCCGCAGGGTCTGTTTGCTCATCAGGTGATTCTCCTTGCAAGGGTTGTCATTTCAGGGCGTTACATTTGTCACATCAGTTCTTATCCTGAGAAGCGGGCTCGGCATCCTGCCCCTCACAAGAGGTCGGCAGATCGAACAGAGTGCGCACGGCCTCCACGTAATTGTCGCCCTGAGCGTCATTCTGCGACTTCTTCAACACCGTGATCGGGGCATGCAACGCCTTGTTGACAATCGCCGCAGCCATGGCTTCTATCGCCTTGCGCTCTTTCTTGCCGAGATCTTTGAGATTGGAGAGTGTCTTTTCGACTTCCGCTCGACGAATATCTTCAAACTTCCCGCGCAAGGCGACAATGGTGGGCACCACGTCGAGACAGGACAGCCACTGGTGAAACTGGTGGATTTCCTGGTCGATGATCGCCTCGGCCTTTTTGGCTTCCTTGTGGCGCTCCTTGAGATTGGCCTGCACAACCTCCTGCAGATCGTCGACGTCATAAAGATAGACGTTGTCGACGTCATTGACCTTGGGATCGATATCACGCGGCACGGCGATGTCAATAAAGAACATCGGTTTGTATTTGCGCTGCTTGATCACCCCTTCCACCTCCTGGTGATGCAGGATGTAGTCGGGAGCGCCGGTGGAGGTCAGAACAATATCAACCCGGTGCAGGTGTTCGGTGAAGTTGTCGAAAAGGATGGGCTTGCCCTGGAACTCCTCGGCCAGCTTGACGGCGCGTTCATAGGTGCGGTTGGTGACCAGAACCTTCGAGACGCCGTTGTTGACGAAATGACGCGCTGCCAGTTCGCACATCTCCCCTGCCCCGATCAGCAGGACCGTCTTGTCCTCCAGGGTATCGAAGATCTTGCGGGCCAGTTCCACCGCCGCGAAGGAAACCGATACCGCATTGCTGGCAATCTGAGTTTCAGTGCGCACCCGCTTGGCCACGGAAAAGGCCTTGTGCAGAAAACGATTGAGGATGATGCCGGAGGTTTTATGATCGGTGGCGTAACCGTAGGAAGTCTTGATCTGCCCCAGGATCTGCGGTTCACCGATCACCATGGAGTCGAGACTGGAGGCGACTCTGAACAGATGCCGGATCGCCTCCGGCCCTTTATGCGCATAGAGATGGGGAGCGAGATCCTCCACCTGAAGCTGGTGGAAGTCGGCGAGGAAATGCGTGAGTTGGTTGATTGCCTCCTCGGCATCGCGGCTGGTGACATACAGCTCTACACGATTGCAGGTGGAGACAATCAATCCTTCCGTCACCGACGGCAGGGCCACCAGCGCATGCAGAGGTTTTTCCATGGCGGTCGGAGCGAACGCCACCTTTTCACGAATTTCAACGGGGGCAGTCTTGTGACTGAGCCCCACGACGATAATGTTCATACGGCCATCATTCCTGGAGAGTTTACGGTCCCTGCAGCGACTTGAAATTGTGTTCGCCCGGCAGAAGCAGTCCTACGCCGAGATAGCTGAACACCAGAAAACAGAATCCGACAATCATGAAAATCGCTGCGCGTCGCCCGCGCCAACCGACCACCAGGCGACCGTGAAGAAGCGCCGCATAGAGAAACCAGGTGATCAGGGCCCAAGTTTCCTTGGGATCCCAGCGCCAATACCCACCCCAGGCCGAATTGGCCCACATTGCTCCCGAGATGATCCCCATAGTCATCAACGGGAAACCCAAAGTCAGACATCTATAATTGATGCTGTCGAGAATGTTCAACGACGGCATCCGATAAAACAGAGAGGAAAATTTCTTGCTTTTGACCATGCGCTCCTGAATCAGGTACATGACACTGACGGCAAAAGCGACGGTGAATACTGCATTGCCGAAGAAGGCCAGCGCCACATGAATCGGAAACCACCAGCTTTTAAGCATGGGATTGATTTCCGCGACGTTGGTCACCGTCACGCCGCCGATCACCATCAGCACCAGGGCCAGCGGGGTCAGGAAAGCACCGATGACCGCCAGTCGATAGCGCACATCGAACAGCAGAAAAATCCCCACCACGCACCAGGCGGAAAACGACAGGGATTCATGCAGATTTGTCACCGGCGTATGGCCGGCTTCGACGAAACGCGCCACCAGGGTGGCGCTGTGCATCGCAAAACCGCCCAGCAGCACCCAGCGCGCCGCAAGGCCCGCCTTCTGACGATGAGAAATGATATCGACCAGATAGAGGATGGTGGCCGCGAAATAGACGAGCAGGGCGAGCTTGAAAAGAATGATGTTTAAACTCATTTCGATCCTTTCGACAAGGAAACCCCCAACTGGTCGAGAGAGACACTTGTGCCGAGAACACGGCTCAACAGGCGCTCGATGGCGTCGCGATCTCCTGCCGCGATCAAGCCGGCCAGACCTGCTGCGGCCAACTGATCTAAAACGTTACGATTGTAGGAGCTTGAATCAGACCCTGTCAACCGCTTTCGCCGCAGGGCGGCCGCGATCTCCAGGAAAACACCCCAATGAGGGCCTAAATGGGCATCGATTTCGTCCCGCAGCAGTGAGCATAGCGCAGGGCTGCCGCCGCCACTGAAAACCGCTATCGTCAAATCGCCCCGCCGCAGGAGAGCCGGCAGGAAAAAATCACTCCCCGCGGGATCGTCTGCCATCTGCACCAGAGCGCCCCCCTTTCGGGCATCAGCGGCAACCCGGCGGTTGAGGTCGTGATCCGAGGTCGCCGCGAATACGAGAAAGGCATCGGCCAGATCCTCGGGCCGATACGCACGGGGCAGACAATGGGCCTCCTCCAGGTCGTGCATTCGCGCGGCCACCGGATCGACCACCCTCACCCTGGCTCCGGCATCAAGCAGCCCACGGGCCTTGCGCCGACCGACGTCTCCCGCACCGACCACCACGCACAATCGTCCCTGCACTCGCAGCGATAGGGGGTAGTCAGGCACCGGTGCCGCTGCGCTCTCCATCACTACAGCCCGAACAATTCGGCTTCGACCAGTTCGCACAACACCCGGCCGCAGAAGTGGCTCACCTCAAGAACATCGGCGGTACTGTCGGTCTCGATATCAAACAGAAAATCGGGTTTTTCACCAAAAAAGGCCTCTTCCCGGCCGCGAAAGACGAACGCCGTCGAACTGCCGACCCCGCGGGCCACTGCAAATGCTTCCTCCACGGCCTCGTCGCGTGCGCCGTCGGAGAACGCCAGCACCAGGTCGCCGCCACCGCCCAGCGCCTGCAGCTGACGGGAGAAGAACTGCTGCAGCTGATCGTCGCGGCCGAGCGACATCCCCAGCAATGAATCACGACACAGCGATACTGCCGGCAGCACCGGCCGCTCCAGGGACAGGCGATAATTGAAAAAACTGGCCACAAGATCGGCCACCGCCCCGAACTGACCGCTGCCGATCACCACCAGGCGGCCGCCCTCATGGAAAGTTTCGGTCAGGCGTCGCGCCAGCCGTGACAGTGCCCCACCGTGCTTCTGCAGGCTGGCTTCCAGCACACCGGTATGTTTATGCATCGATTCGGCGATTCGAGTCTGATCCATGAATGTCTCCCTCCCCGCAAAGGGGAGAAAAAAAGTGAAGGAGTCCTCCGAGGGAAACGAAAGGATAGGATTGTCGACGGCCGCTGTCAAGAATGGCAAATCTTCCCCGTGCCACCGGACAAACCCGATTCCCTCTTGATTTTTTCAGGTGCTGCTTTATCCTTTCCTGAAACAACTGATGTAAATTTCAGTGACGATTTTTCTCAAAAGGAGTGTTTTCATGGCAAGCGATAAAGTCATCCAATTGTCTGATGATTCGTTCGAAAGCGAAGTCCTCAAATCCTCGACTCCCGTCCTGGTCGATTTCTGGGCCTCCTGGTGTGCGCCCTGCAAGGCAATCAGCCCCGTGGTGGACGGACTTGCCGATGAATACGACGGCAAGGTCAAGATCGGCAAACTCAACGTGGACGAAAACCCGGCAACCCCGGGGCAGTACGGCGTGCGCGGCATCCCGACCCTGATCCTGTTCAAGGACGGGCAGGTTGTGGATCAGGTCGTGGGCGCGGTCCCCAAAAATCAGCTCGAAGGGTTGATCAAAAAAGCCCTGTGAGGCGCTCCGGACTTACCTCCCGCAAAAAAGGAGAGCCCCTCACGAGGGGCTTTCTTTTTTGCACCGTGTTTGCTTAAAATCAGTTCGGGATCGCGGAGAGCGTCTGCTTGATAGCCTGCCGGGCAGGAGACGGAATCCGAGCCTTTTCCACCTCCTGCAACAACTGCTGCTTTTCTTTTTTTATGCGCGTCATTTCCTCCAGGCTTTTGCGCACCACCTCGCGACTGTCATAACTCCAGCTGTTATAGGCCTCATTTCGGCGCACAACCGCCTGCTCGTACTGCGATGCCAGCTCGCTGGCCTTGTCGCGCCACCCGGCAATCCGGTCGCGGCGCTCTTCCAGCCTCTCCCGCTGCTCGCGCACGGCCTGTTCGACATCCCCGCTCCCGACGCTGGGTACCTGCACTTCAGGCATCAGCGAAAACGAACCCGAGGGCCCCTTGCCTTTGCTGCCGTTTTTTTCAACCGGAATGCAGTCGGGCGGGAATTTGCTCGGATCGTCAGTCATCAGCAGAGAGCCGGAAGCCTGGCGACACCGGTAAATTTCGGCATGCGCAGGCAGACAGGTCGCGACAAGCAATGCCGCCAGCAACAACCTCTTTGTCACAACGCTCATACCCGGACTCCTTTCATGCCGGTACAGACAGCCGCAACCGCCCCGGTTTTTCACCTCGGCGTTTTTTCAGCAGCTGTGCGCAGATGGCGGAATATTTCGCGATAAGGGCGGCGGTCACCGTTTTCGCTGTACGAGCGCGCCAGCCGCTCCAGCAATGCCCCGTCACAGGTCGGGTAGCGCTGCGACGCCTCCTGAAGGGCATCTGCGCGGGACTGCTCCCGGCACAACCGATCACGCAGGTCTTCCAACAGATGGAAATCCTGCACCTGAACCCGATGAGCGCCGACACTCTTCTCAAGGACCGTTCGTGCGGATTCAAGAGCCTCGGAATCACGTCGCAGCAAGGCGGAAAGATGCTTGATCTGGCGCTTACGGGCACCGTGCTGCCGTGTTTTGCGGGCCAGGTCGAGTTCGGCGCGCAGCGGCTGATCCCACTGCAACCGTTCAAGCTGAGAACCACCGAGGTCCAGTAGCCCCTGAACGACCTCCTCCACCTGGTTGGCCTGGCGTTTGAGGGCGCTGCGGCTGGGCCCCGTGGGGGTATAAGGTTCTTTCATCAGAACTCCCGTTTGCTGTCGAGTAAAAAAGTGACGGGACCGTCATTGACCAGGGATACTTTCATATCGGCCTGAAATACCCCGGTGGCAACCGTCAGGCCGAGTGCCTGCAATTGAGTCACATAGTGCCGGTAAAGACAGTCCGCCCGCTGCGGCGGTGCGGCATCGGAGAATCCCGGCCGGCGCCCCTTGCGGCAATCTCCGTACAGGGTAAATTGCGACACGACCAGCACCGCGCCGCCGATATCGCTCACGGAGCGGTTCATACGCCCCTGCTCGTCTTCGAAAATGCGCAGCCCCGCCGTTTTCCGAACCAGATAGCGTACATCGGATTCATCATCTTCGCGCCCGACGCCCAGCAGGACCAGAAGGCCGCGGCCGATCGCTCCGACCGTTTGTTCATCGACAACGACTGCCGCCTCACTTACACGCTGCAGAACCGCCCGCATCAGTCTCTCGCCCCTCCTCCGTCCACCGAAATATGGGCGCCGAAAAGCGGCCTTTGTGCTTCTTCGGAAGACGCAAAGATCATTGATCGACCACTGAGCCGACCAGGCCTCGCCACCCCATCACCACCTCCGGAACCTGATCGGCCCGATCAACCCGCGCGTCGATATAATCCGCCTGCCCAGCCGGCCCAGCCGGCCCCACCAGGACGGTACGCATCCCCAACGCCTTGGCGGTACGCAGATTCTCCGCCGAATCCTCGATCATCGCGCAGCACTCGGCGTCTGCGCCGAGATGCGCCAGCACCCGGTGGTAGGGATCGGCATAAGGCTTGGGGCAGTATTCGGCAACCCGGATATCGAAGATTTCACTGAATTGATCCGCAAGATCAAGCGCCTGCAGCACCCGATCGGCATGATCGCGCGACCCGTTGGTAAACACCACCTTAACGCCGGACAGGCTTTCCAGCGACTGTCGCAGGCGTTGATCGGGGCGCAGGCAAAGGGCCACATCGACATCATGGACATATTCGAGATAATCTTCCGGATCGACCTGGTGGTGGCGGATCAGGCCGCCGAGGGTCACCCCGTAACGCTGCCAGTACAGGCGCCGCAAACCATCGACCCGCTCCGGTTCGATCCTCACGACCTCGGTCATGTAGCGGTTGATCCGCACGTCGATGAGGGAGAACAGGCGCGCCTCGGGCGCATAGAGCGTGTTGTCCAAGTCGAAAATGGTCACATCCATAGGTGTCCCCGTGGGGAGTCAGGAGTCAGGGGAGAGGAGGAGAAGTGCTCCCCCACTCCCGGTAACATCAATTGTTTATTGGGGGTCGTACACCCCTTCAAAAACCTGGATAGCGGGGCCGGTCATAAAGACGCTGCCGTCTTCGGCCCATTCCATCTCGAGATCGCCGCCGAGCAGATGGTTGAGCACCTTGCGCTCCGTGAGATCGTTGAGCACGGCGGCGACGGTGACCGCCGAAGCGCCGGTGCCGCAAGCCAGGGTTTCGCCGGAGCCGCGTTCCCAGGTGCGCTGCTTGAGTTCGGTGCGGGAGACGACCTCGACGAATTCGACATTGGTGCGGCGCGGGAAAATTTCATGATTTTCAATCACCGGGCCATATTTCTCCACCGGGAACTGGTCCACATCCTCCACGAAAATCACGCAGTGCGGATTGCCCATGGAGGCACAGGTGATGCGGAAAGTGCGGTCGAGCACGTCCAGCTCAATCCCCACCACCTGATCTTCGGCGCTGCCGGTCATGGGAATCTCGCCGCGTTTGAGGCGAGGCCTGCCCATGTTGACACGCACTTTTTCGATCCTGTCGTCCGCATTCGGGAAGAGCTGCAGGGTCAGGATGCCGGCCCCGGTTTCGGCGGTGATTTCGGTTTTATCCACTAGATTGTGGTCATAGGCGTATTTGGCGACACACCGAATTCCGTTGCCGCACATCTCCGATTCGCTGCCGTCGGAGTTGAACATGCGCATGCGCACATCGGCCACCTCCGAAGGCATGATCAGGATCAGACCGTCGGCGCCGATGGCGAAATTGCGACTGCTCAATTCGATGGCCAACGCTGCGGGATCTTCGATCTCCGTCTCGAAGCAGTTGACATACACGTAATCATTACCTGCGCCATGCATCTTGGCAAACTTCAAAGCCATTTCAGAAAATCCTTTCGATAGAACATACGTAGCTTCACCGGAGACTACCGACTCGACCACAGGGCGCGGGGGTCGAGTTCTGCGGTGATCTGCTTGAGCCGCAAGAGGATTGTTCACCGCAAGCGGTGCCCTCTCTCACTGTAGCCCATGCTGAACATTTGCAAAGTTACAGTATATGCACAATACCGCACGCCCATCAAGGCCGCGATCGTTGCGCGATCGGCGGTTGACCTGAAGACTGGCCGTGATTTATAGTCGCTGGAAAACGAATCGGAGAGGCAAAAACATGGCCTTCAATCTCAAAACAAAACTCTGGCAGACCGGCGCCCTCGACTGGTGGGGAATGATCGACGGCGAGGATCAGTACCTGGGAAATCGTGAATTCCCCCTCCCTCCGGAAGAAGGGGACGAATGGCTGGTACGCGCCACCGGCGACCGCTTCAAGGTCATCGACGGTGAAATCCGCAAGATCGGCACCGGCGAACAGGTGCCCGAGCACTGGTAGGTGAGTTATGGCGCTGGAAGTCATCCAGATCCAAGCCGGGCGCATGAACAACTTCTCCTACCTGGTCTTCTGCCCTGAAACCGGGCATGCGGCGGCCGTCGATCCGTCACTGGCGCCGCAGGCCCTGCTGCAGGTTGTGCAGGAGCGAAACCTGCAGCTCGACCTGCTGGTCAACACCCACGGGCACCATGACCACACGGCCGGCAACCAGGCCGTGCTGGAGACGGCAAAGGTGCCGCTGGCGGGACACCCTCTCGATCTGCCCGACGCCGACCGTCAGCTCAACGACGGCGACCGCCTCGCCATCGGCCGGGGAACGCTCGAAATCCTCCACACCCCCGGTCATTCACCAGGCTCCATCACCCTTTATACAGGCGATGCGCTGCTCACGGGAGACACCCTGTTCGTGACATTCGTCGGTCGGGCCGACCTGCCGGAAAGCGATCCGCGCGCCCTGTACCGCAGCCTGCAGCGACTGGCCGACTTCCCCCCGGAAACCAAAGTCTACCCCGGTCACAATTACGGCCCACAGGCGGTTTCCACCATCGCCTACGAAAAACAGCACAACCCCTATCTCAACTGCCCCGACCTGGAAAGCTTCCTGAAGCTGCGCATGGGCTGATCATCCTCTTTTTCGATTCAAACATCCTCGTCCGTGCTGAACACCAGCCGAGTGCCTGCGAAACGGTCGTTCCAGCCCCGCCCCCGGGGGTCGCGGCAGGCTCCCCAGAATCCGAGCCCCAGCGTCAGCAGCGCGACAAGCCCCCCCACCGAATGCAGAAACGCATCGGACAGGCTCAGCGTCGAACCGTCGCAGCGTTCGAGGCGCATGCCGAACAGCATTTTCCCCGGGGTCTGGCCGGCAAAAAAGTGGAAAGCGGTAAAATAGAGAAATGAGACACTGAAAAGCAGCAGGTAGTAGGGAATGGAAAGGTGGATGAGCTCCACCATTGAAGGCAGAAGCGCCGGGCTTTCAAGGGGAGACAACAAGCGCGTGGCGCTGACCAGAAAAAGCAGAAAAACCCCGGTCACAAGAAAAAGATCGAGCCAGAAAGCGCCAAACCGTGCCATCGGATGAACGCAACGGGCTTCATCAGACGATTCGCCGCTTTCCGGCGCGTCACTCATGCTCTCAAATTCGGGACCCGGAGCCGGCCCCTGGCGGGCCGGCTCCGGCTGATCAAAAGGGTCGCTGGGGCCCTCCTTCTGCTCCCCGGCTTTCTGGCGACGGCCTGCTGGCCGCCCTTGCTCATCCTCTGGTGTGAAATCCTCATCGTCAAAGCTGATCTCGCCCCAGGCCGTATCTTCTTCAGCATTGGTATCTTTTTCAGCATTGGTCTTTTCAGCCGCGGCTTCCTCAAGGCTGGACTCTCCTTCGAGATCTTCGAAATCTAGTTCATGCAGACCTGGCAGATCCGGACCGGATTCGTCATTCGTAAAACTGTCGTCCGGGCGTTTTGGCTCGACCTGCATCGGGGCATCGACCAGCTCGTCTAAATCCTGTTCATCGGGGGCATCCTCCAGCAGGCTGGAATCAAAGGACTCGTCCTCGGAGAAACTCAGATCCGGCAGAGGCTCCTCTTCCCAATCCAGATCCGTCGCTGCGGCAGCAGAAGGCGGCGAGGCCGTTTGAGGCTGGACGTGCGCTTCCCTTTCCTCTTCAAAGTCAAACTCCTGCCCCGAAGCCTCATCAAAAGCGAATGCGTCGTCTTTTTGACCGAATTCAAGCTTTTCGCCGCCCTCTTCGCCCCAGTCGAGATCAAAGGGATCTCCTTCTGCTTCCTCCTGTGGATGCGGCACAGCGGCTTCGCCAGCAGGCGGATCCTGCGGTTGCGGCGAAGAAGCTGCCGCTTGCGTCGAGGAGGCTGCGGAAGACGCCATAACTGCGGCCCCCGACAGCCCCTGCCCCATGACCGAAGCGACCTCCTCGTTGTGAGGAAAGAGAAGGCTGCGCAGGCCGAATTTTTCCTTGAAATCCTTGAGATCGTTGCCGCATTTTTTGCAGCTCTCGAGATAATCGAAACTGTTGAATCCGCATTTTGGACACTTCATGTCGACTCCTTGCCCGACAGGTGAAAGATCCGCCTAATTTCGGCCGAAATCCCCGTAGAGGTACTCTAAAATGGCGACAACGGCGAACCCCGTCGTCTCTGTTCGCAGAATGTGTCGCCCCAGCCCGACCGGAACAAAGCCGGCACTGCTCGCCTGCGCTACTTCCTCCTCGGTCAGCCCCCCTTCGGGGCCGACCATGATGGCCACGCCCGCGGGCGGCGCAGCAGGAAGCGCATGCGCCAACGGTGTGCTCTCCTGCTCCCACAGCACAAGCTTGAGCCGCTCCTGGCCGCCAACTGCCGACCCGAGCGCTTGCGGGGCATCGATCCGGGGCAGAAACGGCCGCCGGGACTGCTGTGCCGCCTCGCGCACGATCCGCTCCCAGCGCTTCAGACGATTGGCCTGCCGCTCCCCGGAAGGACGCGCAATACTGCGCGCCGCCAGCCAGGGAGTAAAACGGGAGACACCCAGCTCTGTACCTTTCTGCAAGATCAGGTCCATTTTTTCGCCTTTAGGCAGACCCTGGATCAAGCGGAGGGACAAGGGAGGAGGGGATTCACGAAACCGAGCCAAAACACGCACCCGGGAAACGTTTTTTGACAGCGCCTCGAGTTCGCCATGCACCACCTGGCCCTGGCCGTCGAACAGGCACAGGGGGGCGCCGGGCGCCAGCCGCAGAACGCGGGACAGCTGATGGTGCAGATCTCCTTCAAGCAGAACGGGGTTGCTGTCGAGCAGAATCGGGTCGACGAAAAAACAGCGCATCAGTCGCTCCGGCGGTAGGCCAGGCAGACCCATTCGTCGCGGCTTCGCACCTGCGGACCGCTCAGCCCGAACCGGCTGAAACCTTCCCGCACGAAATGCTCTTTCTCCTGAAGGATGCCGGAAAGAACCAGCAGGCCGCCCGGTGCGACGCGGCGCACCAACTCGGAAGCAAGCCGCACGTTTTCCTCGGCCAGAATATTGGCCAGCACCAGATCAAAACCGGTGCCGAGATCTTCCAGCGACCTGGTGGTGAAGTCGATGCGATCATCCAGATCGTTGGCTGCAGCGTTTTCCCGCGCCACGCGGCAGGCCTCGGCGTCAATGTCGCAGGCCAGCACCCCTCCGGCGCCAAATGCGGCGGCTGCCAGTGCCAGAATTCCCGAGCCGGTGCCCACGTCGAGGACTTTCAAGGCAGAACTACGGGCGGCAAACTCTTCAACCAGAAACTCGAGACACAGCCTTGTGGTGGCATGGGTGCCGGTACCAAACGCCATGCCGGGGTCGATGGTCAGAACCACATCCGCATCACCGGGGTCAACCTCTTCCCAGCTCGGCTTCACAATCAGCGACCCGACTCGGAATACGGGAAAATGCTGCTTCCAGCTCTCGGCCCAATCTCCGTCTGCCAACTGGCCGGTTGTTGCCGCGGACCAGCCGGGCGACGGAAAAGCGCAACGCAGGGGGGCCAGTTGCTGCTCGATCCGTTCGACGAGCTGCCGAGGATCCTCGTCGTTGGGAAAATAGGCACGCAGGTCGAGCACTTCGGAGGCATTCTCGTCTGCGTCGGGCACGATGAAAGTATCGAGAACCTGCTCGCGTTCGCGTACACCGGTGGATCCGAGCGAAGCCAGAACCGCACACACGGTGTCTGCCGCAGCAGACGGCACTTTGAGGCTGATTTCAATCCATTGCTGATTCATGGCCTTTTCTCTAGCAGAGATGTTGGAAAAAAACAATAAAAAACCTTGACAAACCCTTAATGTTCAAGTCTAATTCATACCAATTAATGAGGTCTGGAGCGACTCAGCGGCGATTTATAATCCGGGTGCGCAGTGCGGGTTCATCTCTCTGTTACCAATATTGATGCTTTCGCAAAAAAGCATCAATGTCGATGGCTAAGCAAAAAGCGCCAAATGCAAGGCGCGCGATTGTCGAGCAATGAGGCGTACTTACGTACGTCGAAGCAGCGAGAGCAATTGCAGCAACGCAGCAGTTGGTGAGTTTTTGCGACGCCATCAATATTGCTTATGGCAGATAGCATCGAACAAAAGCATTAAATGACACGCAATTTCTCCTTGGCAGAAAAAAGGACTTGCGTTACCATCCGGCCGTGGAATTTTCCTAATTAAGCCATGGGACACGGTCTAAAATGTCGGAAAGACAGAATATTTTTCTCTTGTCTGATGCCACGGGGGAGACAGCGGAGAAAACCGTCGCCGCCGCCCTGACCCAGTTTCGCGGCAAGGATGCCCGCGTGCGGCGCATCAGCAACGTGCGCACCAAACATCAGGTCTACGAGGCGCTGGATGAAGCCCTGAAAAACCAGGCGCTGGTCGTCTATACCATCGTCAACCGGGAGCTTGCGCAGATCGTTCACGATGAATGCGACTCCCTGGGGCTGCCCGGCATCGACCTGATCACACCGCTGCTCATGCGCCTTTCAGAGTTTTTCGGTGTTTCCCCAAAGGAGATGCCTGGATTGCTGCACGGCGTCAACGAGGGTTATTTTTCACGGATCGACGCCGTCGAGTTCGCCGTCAAACACGATGACGGGCAGGAAACCCGCAACCTTCACAAAGCCGACATCGTACTGGTCGGGGTGTCGCGCACCAGCAAAACGCCGCTCTCCATCTACCTGGCCCACAAGGGATGGAAAGTCGCCAATGTGCCGCTGGTCGCCGACATCGATCCTCCCGAGGAGCTTTTTTCCCTGGATCCCAGGAGGGTGGCGGGATTGATTATCGATCCGCAGCGGCTCATGGAGCTGCGTGCCTCGCGATTACGCAACATGGGGCAGTTTTCTCGCGGCACCTATACCGATTACGAAAACATTCAACAGGAGATCCGCCAGGCCAAACGGTTTTTTCGCAAGCAGCGGTGGGCCCTGATCGATGTAACCGGTAAAGCGGTTGAGGAAACGGCCAACGAGGTTCTGGTGAAGTTGAAACTGAAGTAGCTTATTCGCAGTATGACAGCATTTATCAGAAGAAAGGGAGTTTAACGTGGACACAATGCGCATTCTGGTTGTGGAAGATGAAAAGAAGGTTGCAAGCTTCATTAAGCGCGGCCTGGAAGAAGAAGGGTATACAGTGGACGTTGCCTACGACGGCGACGAGGGGCTCGACCTGGCCGAGCACACCCCTTATGACCTGATCCTGATGGACGTCATGCTGCCGAAAAAAGACGGCATCACGGTCATCCGCGAAATGCGCGGGCGCGACATTGCAACGCCGGTGCTGTGCCTGACGGCCAAAGACACGGTGGACGATATCGTTCAGGGCCTCGATTCAGGCTCCGACGACTATCTCACCAAGCCTTTCGCCTTTGCCGAGCTGCTGGCGAGGGTACGCGCGCTGATCCGTCGCGGCACCCAGGATCGCGGTGCCGAGCTGCGTTTTGCCGACCTGCGCCTTGATCCGGTCACTCACAAGGTCTGGCGCAGTGAAAAGGAGATCGACCTGACGTCCAAGGAGTACGCCCTGCTCGAGTACATGATGCGTAATCCCAACCAGGTCCTGACCCGCACCATGATCGCGGAGCATGTGTGGGACTACACCTTCGATTCTTTCACCAACATTATCGACGTCTACATCAACTATCTGCGCAAGAAGGTCGATCGCGACTTCGATCAGAAACTCATTCACACCGTTCGCGGGGTGGGCTATGTCCTGAAGGAATCGGATTGATTTGAGCTCGCTGCACTCGTTACGCATACGCATGACTCTGGAATTTATTCTGGCGCTGGCCCTCGCTCTGGGGGCCTGCGGCATTTTATGGTTCCAGGGAACGGCTGCAGGCCTGCGCGCCGAAACCGATGAACGTCTGCTGTCGCTGACCCAGAGCCTGGCTGGCAGTACCCGCGGGCAGCAATCGGCCACCCTGCTGGCCGACCTGTGTACCCAAGTTGAAACGGGGCTGCCGCTGGTTGGCGAAGATTCCCGCATTGCCGTCCTCGACCTGCGCGGAGCCTGCCTCTGTGCCTCTTCGCCTACGGATGGAGAATTTTCGGGCACATTGGAAGATCCAGGGGAGAACCCTCCTGAAGCGGAGGTCCGTTTCTTCACCCGGATACGCCCCGGCGCCGCCGACCTGCGCGGCATCGACTATCCGCTGCTGGAAGGAAGCGCCTTTCTCGGCGTAATCCGCGTCACAGTCAGCCAGGCACCGACCGAACGAATTCTTGCCAGGTTAAAGACTCGCCTCATGGTCACAGGTGGACTCGCCCTTGTTCTGATGACCGCCTTGAGTCTGTTGATCAACCGACGGCGAATGGAGCCGCTGACAGCTCTGGCAGAGAAGATGGACCAGATCACAGCGGAAAACCTGGCCGAGCAGCGTTTGCCGGAACGCGAAGATCGCAGCGAGCCCGGAGAGCTGGTGAGAAGCTACAACGCTTTGCTGACACGGCTGGACGCTGCGATGCGCCGTGCCCGCCAGTTCTCCGCCGATGCCGCGCATGAGCTGCGCACCCCCCTCACCGTTCTGCGCGGCGAAACAGAGGTGGCACTGCGCTGGACGCGTGATCCTGAGGAATTCCGCTCCACCCTCGAATCCAACCTCGAGGAAATCGATCGCATGGGGCGCATCATCGAAGACCTTCTGCTGCTGGCAAAAAGCGAAGCCGGCGAACTGCCGATGGAAAAATCACAGGTCAATCTCAACGACCTGCTGCGCGATCTCTATCAGCAGGGCAAAGTTCTCGGTGAGAACAAAGGCATCGCCGTCACCCTGGATCTGCCCGAAACAGAGGTCGTTCAGGTGATGGGCGATGAACTGCGTCTGCACCAGATGGGACTCAACCTGGTGACCAACGGCATCAAATATACGCCCACCGGCGGCAGTGTGCGCCTGAAGCTGGAATGTGAGGGGGATCAGGCCGTCATCGCCGTTTCAGATACCGGACACGGCATGGCGCCCGAACATCTGTCGCGCATTTTCGATCGTTTTTACCGCATCGACAAAAACCGTGAGCAGGAAAGCGGTGCGGGACTGGGCCTCTCTATTGTCAAATGGATCGTCGACGCCCACGAGGGACGGATCACCGTCACCTCGCAGCCCAACGAAGGCAGTGAATTCAAGGTATTTCTCCCCAGGATCTTTCCCGACCAACCGCGCGACACCGCATCCTGATTGAGGGATGCAGGGATCAGGCCTCGATGCGCTCTTCGTTCTTCTCTTCCCTGGTCAACGGTCCGTTCGGTGATCCCGCCCTGTTTGTGCGTGCCGCCCATCGGGGAGAAGCGCTCCTGTTCGACTGCGGCGACCTGCACCCTTTGAGTGGCCGCGACCTGCTTAAAATCCAGCATGTGTTCATCTCACATGCCCACATCGATCACCTGATCGGTTTCGACCATCTCCTGCGCCACCATCTCTATCGCCCCACCTGTCTCAACTTCTATGGACCGCCCGGTATTATCGAGCACCTTTCCCACCGCCTGGCCGGCTATACCTGGAACCTGGTGAAAGGCTACCCGCTCGAGATCCGGGTGCGGGAAGCCGCCGGTGAAAAGCCTGGACGCCAGGCGCGCTTTCGCGCTTCGGAGGGGTTTGTCCGGCATGACGAAACGCCACCGCCGTACGACAGCGGTCTTGTGTGCGAGACCCTGCACTATCGGGTACGCACCCGCCCGCTGCAGCACGGGAATATCGTCTCGCAGGCATACGCACTCGAAGAGAAACTGCATGTTGCGATCCACCCCGACGCGCTTGATCGCCGGGGATACGCCTGCGGCCGCTGGCTGACCCGTTTCAAGGATCTGTTGCAGGAAGGCGCAGCAGGAGACACGCCGATCGAGGTCCCGCAGACCAGCGGCGCCGCTCCCAGAGAGCTGCCCCTGTCACGCCTGAGCGCGGAGATTGCCCACTGCCAGAAGGGGATGAAAATTGCCTACATAACCGACTGTGAGCCGCGCGAGGAAAATTATGCCCGCATTCTGGACCTGGCTCAGGGTGCGGACCTGCTTGCCATCGAGGCCGTTTTCGCCCATCATGATCTGGCGCGGGCCCGGGAACGAAACCATCTCACCGCACGGATCGCGGGAGAGCTGGCACGACGTGCCGGCGTCGGCAAACTGCTGCCGTTTCATCACTCGCCCAGGTATCAGGACCGGCCGCAGCTCCTGCAGGAGGAGGCTTTGTCGTTCTTTTCGGGATGACAGGGGAACAAGGGGGGAACACGCGGAAAAAAAGAAAAGAGCCGGCGGATGGAGGCGTCCGGCCGGCTCTTTTCATCTGTTGAGAGAGGGTAAAACATGAAGAGGGAGTTTAACCGACAACCTGCCTGCCACAACAGGCCGTCGATGATGTTAAGCATAACCGAGCCGACAGAAGAGAAAAAGGCTGTTTAGCGCATATTTTCCGGGGAATCCGGCGCCCTCCGCACTGTGCTTATCCACAGTGCGCGCCGCCGCGTTCTATGCTACCTTGACAGGCATGCGACTGACTCTCAAACAACAGATTGTGCTCGCGCCGGCAACGGTTCTGACTCTGACCAGTCTGCTGCTGATATTTCTGCAGTACACCTACTGGGATCTGTCGGTCAAACGGCAGCAGGAGCGTAAAATCACCCAGACCTTCGTCGCCCTGGCTGAAGCCGATCTCTCGGCGCAGCGGATCCAGGGGCTGATTGCCCACGTCAACCGGGTCGGCCGCTTCGACGTCGCGGAAATGGAAACGCTCAACGAGCTGCACAACCATCTGGCCGGCGCGGTGAACCGCATCAACAACCTGATGCCGCTGCCCGAAAACACCCGGGCCCTGTTGAAGCAGACCGTCACCGATCTCGACCCCAAACGCGGCTATGATGCTCTGCGCTTCAAGGCGGCGCTGGAACTGTTGCGCCCGCAACTGGTGACCCTGGCGGAGATGTCACAGGAGCGGCGCACCTCCCTGCGTGCCGCCCACCTGCAGGATATCGATGAACTGGTGGCACGAACCGCCCTGGTCGCCCTGATCGGCATCGGCACGTCAGTGCTGCTGGGGACTTTTCTGAGCCTGTTTTTCGCCCGGCGCCTGCTGCGGCGCATCAAGCATCTGTCCGACAGCGCCGGCCGCATCGCCAAAGGCGATCTGACCCCGCCGGATGCTCCCAGTCGAGTGCAGGACGAACTTGATGAGCTGGCCATCTCCATCAACCAGATGACCGACCGTCTCATCCGTGTGGTCAGTACCGAAAAGCTGCTCGAAGGCGCCGAAGAAGAGCGACGGCGCATCGCCATGGATCTCCACGACCAGTCTCTTTCCGACCTCTCCGACGTCCTGCGGGCGCTGCAGCATCTGCGCTGCCAGGGCGGAAACCAGACCGAGGTCGAGCACATCGAGGAAGATCTGCAGCGCGCCATCGCCAACCTGCGCGACGTCATGGAGAACCTGCATCCGCAGACGCTGGACATTCTGGGCCTTGGCGCTGCGCTGCAATCGCATTTTGAGCGCCACCTCGACAAAGAGGGGCTGCCCGAGTACCACCTGTACGTTTCGCCCAAGGTCGAAAGCCTCAACCTGTCACGGCTGTGCCGGCTGTCTCTGTACCGCATCGCGCTGGAAGCCGTCCACAATGTGATCAAGCATTCTCAGGCGGGGCGCTACGAAGTCACTCTCGATCGTCGCGACAGCGATGTCGTACTGATCGTGGAAGACAACGGTACCGGCTTCGACTACTCCCAGGCCTCCCGTGGAGAAGGCCGGGGGCTCAACAACATCCGCGAACGCGCACGCGCCATCGGCGCACGGGCCGAATGGGGCCCGTCACGTTTCAGTCATGGCACCCGTTTCATGCTGACCCTGCCGCTCAACGGCAATGCTCGACAGGAAGATTGATCTCATGGAACCGCTTAAAATCATTATCGCCGAAGACAATCCGAAAGATTACGAATTCCTCGAACGCCTCCTCGCCGAAGAGGAGCTTGCCCTGGAACCTGAACGTGCCGACAACGGGCTGGAAGCCCTCAAGATAGCGGCACGCTATGACGAGCCGCTGGTCATCAGCGACATCCAGATGCCTGAAATGAACGGAGTCGATTTCGCCCGCGCCCTGTGGGACAAGCGGCCCATGGCCCGCATCGTCTTCTGGAGCCAGTACAAGGACGAAATGTACGTGCGCGCCCTGCTGCGCATCGTGCCGCCGGAAACGGTCTACGGCTATGTCCTCAAATCCAACCCGCGCGACCGCATCGGCATGGCCATCCGCACGGTGCTGGTGGACGACCAGTGCTGGATCGACCCTGAAGTCCGCAAGGTCCAGGGCCGCACGGGTCACAGCCAGACCGCTCTGTCCGACATCGAATACGAAGCCCTGCTCGATATCTCCCTGGGGCTGACCGACAATCTCATCGCCCAGCGGCGCTACCTTTCGCGCCGCGGGGTACAGAGCCGGCTCAATTCCCTCTACAATAAGCTCGGCGTCGATCAGCAGCAGTTTCACAGCGACAAGTTCGGCGATGCCTTCAACCTGCGCAACCGGGCCGTGGCGATCGGTCTGCGGCGCGGATTGATCAATGCGTTCGAGCTCGAAAACGAGGAGGAGGAGTTCCAGAACTGGCTGAAGCGCTTCAAGGCCAGTCACCGCTGAAACCTGAGGTTTTCAGCACAAAAAAACGATCAGGCCAGCTCAACCTCGGGCAGATCGTCCAGCCAGCCGCCGTTATCGGTCAGCTGCCGGATCAGCATGCGAGACGCCTCTTCGGGATGCTCCGAACGGGCATGAATCTGCTTCAGGATCAGCTTGTCGTCGACACGACCGCAGATTTCGAGCTTGCCGATATCATGCCCGATGATGAACTTGAAACGCTTGGCGTGGCCGTCCATCTGCTGCCGCGCCCGATCGACGATATCGACCCCCTCTTTCAGGGGCACCTGGAAATGGTGCCGCACGCGCGACACCGGCATGCACTGGTACAGATAGTAGGGATTGATGCCGATGCGCACCAGCTCGTTCATCAGTTCGGTGAGGGTTTCGGCATCGTCGTTGACGCCGCGCAGAAAAACGGCCTGATTGTGGACATTGAGGCCGGCCTCGCGCAGATTGAGGACTGCCTGGGTCGCTTCGGGGGTGATTTCGCGCGGATGGTTGAAGTGGGTCGGTACAAAAAGGGTCTTGTCCCGGTTGAAACGGCGCAGTACATCAAGCAGCTCCGGCTCGAAAAACCGCATGGGATAGACCACCGGCGCCCGGGATCCCAACCGCATGTAATTGAGGTGCGGAATATCCTTGAGTGACTCCAGCATCGCTTCGATGACGTCGGTGGGCAGCAGAAACGGGTCGCCCCCGGAGATTACGACGTTGGAGATCTCCGGATGGTCGACGATGTATTTGGACGCTTCCTGAAAATTTCTGACGGTCTGATCATTCGACAGCCCCACCATGCGCTTGCGAAAACAGTGGCGGCAGTACATGGCGCAATATTCCGTCGCCACCACAAGAGCGGTATAGCTGTATTTGTGCAGGATCCCGTTGCCCTTGTCGTGCTTGTCATCACCATAGGGATCCTTTGTGGTGTCTCCCATGGCGCCAACCACGATCAACTCCCCGGAGCCCGGCACGCACATCTTGCGTATGGGGTCGTTGGGGTCGTCCGGCCTGATCAGGCTGAGATAGTAGCGTGGAATGTTCATGGGGTGCACGGCGACGATCTGTTCGAGATCGGCTTTTTCGCGCGCGCTCAGTGGAAAATACTTTTCAAGCTGGGCGGGGGTGGTGACATTGTTTTTCAATTCCGCTTTCCAGTCGAGCCGGGCCCATTGCGACGAGAGATCGCCGGTAGGACCACGCTGTTCGGTTCGGCCTGCGGTGTCCATGATTCTCCTCTTGCTGAAGGTTGCAGAAATCATTGCACTCCCCGGCCTTTCCCTGCGAGGGTACAATGGTTTGAAAGATCAAATAAGATGCTTTCGCAAAAAAGCATCAATGTCGATGGCTAAGCAAAAAGCGCCAAATGCAAGGCGCGCGATTGTCGAGCAATGAGGCGTACTTACGTACGTCGAAGCAGCGAGAGCAATTGCAGCAACGCAGCAGTTGGTGAGTTTTTGCGACGCCATCAAATAAGGCGTCATTGTAAACATGGACCGACCGCTTGAGTCAAATCGAAGGAAACAGGCGGGGGTCAGCAGGGTAAACGCGGGCTCAAAGGTGCCGGAGGAAGTTCTCCAAACCATCGATCTCGGCGCTGCGCTCGACCACTGGAATGGATGAAGGGTGGGAGAGACGATCACGAAACTCGGGAGAATCGATCAATTCGAGAGAATGGCGACAGAAGCTCTTCACGTCGCCGTACAGCAGACCATTGCATCCGGGGACGACGACATCGGCATTTCCTTCAACGTCCCGTGCCAGAATGGGCACTCCAAGCACTGTCGCCTCCATCAGCGCATTGGACAACCCTTCGGCGCGCGAGTTGTTCAATATGACATCCGCCTCCCGCATCGCAGCCGCCATCGCCTCGGGAGGGATCACTCCCAGATATCCGGCCCACGGGCGATGCGCCAGAGCCGCCTCAAACCGCCGCCCGTAGCCGCGCTCCAGCACCGGTCCGCAGAACAGCACCCGAAAGCCTCTGCGGCAGCGCGCCACCCGATCAAACAGCCCCAGCAGCCCAAGCACTCCTTTGACCGGTCGAATCCCCGCCGGACAGAGAAAAACCACCTCGTCCGCCCCAACCCCCTGCTTTTGCCGAAGATTATAGGAGCTGTGCCCGAGGCTGACCCCCGGTGCGAGGTAAGACAGGCGCCCGACCAGCTGGGGAGCCCGCTTCTCCAGGGCAGCAAGCCCCTGGCGGCTCTGAACGAAAATCGTCGCGGCCTGCTGCAGGACATGGTCGATAACCCCGGCCTGGGCCGGATCATCCATGCCGAAATTAATGTCGGTTCCGGTCATCAGCACGCCAAAGGGGAGGGATCCGACAAGACCGGCTTCGAGCCAGGGGCGCCCGGACCGGTAGGCATGCAGCAGAAGTGCGGCGTCGGCATGACGCGCCGCCTGCCGCAGACTGCGGAAATCGGTACTGTCGAGAGCAACCTCCACTAAAAAAACCTGGTGGCCGCGTGCCTCGAGTCCATCCCTGAACCGGCGGGCGCTCACCCAGTTGCCGGTCGCCGGATCCTGGCTGGGAACAACGAGAAGAATCTGCACCTTTTTGCTCCAAAAAAATACCGAGACCGGTACGGCACTGGACATCCGGCCCGGCAGCCGATAAGCTGAAGTACCGATCGTTTACATTTCCCGCGGCACGTCGCGGGCGCGTGCACAACATCCCCGAAAGAACCAAAAGACTTTCATTACACCGACTTTCCGTGGTATGTAAACGCTATCGTGTCGGCAAGCCGGCCGAGTTTCAAGGTTCGTAGAGCCGCTGCAGCGGCTTGATAAGTTGAGATTCTTTTTGCATCTCCGCCCGCATGGGATCAGCTCTTATGGGGAGCATGGAGGTGGTGAGATGTTTTTCGGGATGGGTCGCAGACTGCCACTGTGGACTCGAGGAGGTCAAATGAAAAATTGGGGCTGGGTCTTAGTTACGGTTTCCGTCGGATTGCTTCTTTGCTTTTCAACCGCAGCGGCGCAACAGAGCGCATCCGGGCGCCTGTTCGAGGACTGCGCCAAATGCCATGCCGACGAGACCAGAGAGGTTGCCCGGAAGGGCGGTGCCCACGGCGAATTCATCAGCTGCGACGACTGCCACTGGGTTCACCCCCAAAAAGGGGCCGAAACCGAAATCGCATCCTGCAGTGCGTGCCATGATCCCGCAGACCAGGACCACTATGCGCTGCCCCGGTGCATCGGCTGTCATTCCCCCCACGCTCCGCTGGATCTCGAATTCTCCGCTCTGACCGATGCCCGCAAGGCATGTTCCACCTGCCATCCGGATGTCGCGACAGCCGCGAAAAAAGCTCGCGACGCCCACTCCGAACTCG
>JAXHUR010000029.1:0-36095 GCA_034189505.1 Thermodesulfobacteriota bacterium
CTCCATATGGATCTAACCTCTGCAGATGATCAGCAGATTGAACAGTGGGCTTCACTACTTAGTCTCTGCTTTACGTCCCTCAGCATTCGCTATTCAGAAGTTCTGACGAAGTCGGTTGAGGTAATATTTTTCAAGCCTGGTGGTGGGGGTGCCGTCTTTTTCACACATCCCTTCCCATGTGGCGCTGCGCACCAGGCGGTTGGGAACGATCAGTGAGCCGATTCGGCCGTCGTCAAACAGGTCGGACATAAAATCTCCCGTAATTTTTCTGTTCAAAAAAACTAAGAAACCGGAGCCCATTGCAAACAAGCGTAGGACATCCGGTCGGTCTATTTTAACGAAGTTGTCTGTGTTTGCAACAAAGAGGTTGGAGGAGGGGAGCAGTTGACCGGAAATGCGTCATTTTTTTACTAATCGCAGGTTTTGAAATCATCTCAGATTCTGATATATAAAGGAGTAGGGAAACCAATCGCAGTCAGTTCGGGCCTTTGCATCTGAAAGGAGGCGAAAACCATGGCGTATCCGGATATTTTCACCGAAATGGAAAATCTCAGACGCGAAATAGACGATGCTTTTCGCGGCTTCGGCATGGGGCGCGCTGTCCCTGGCTTTCTGCCGGGCATCGGCACGTCCCGGTATCCGGCCATCAACCTCGGCGAGGATCATGACAATCTGTATGTGCAGGCGTTGATGCCCGGGGTGGATCCCCAGCAGGTCGAACTCAATATCATGAAAGGCACCCTGACCATTGCAGGGGAACGTAAGCAAAGCGATGAAAATGAAAAAACCTGGCATCGGCGTGAGCGCGGTATGGGGCATTTTCTGCGGGCGGTCGAGCTGCCGTCGGCAGTGGACCCGAATAAGGCGCAGGCGCGGTACGACAACGGCATATTGACTGTCACGCTGCCAAAAGCCGAAGAGGCCAAGCCGAAGAAAATCAATGTGTCTGTTGCCTGAAACCGTTAAGGAGGTGCCTTATGGAAAAACGAACCATCCCCGTCACACGGCAGGGTTCCTCACTGTCGACGCAGGAGCAGGGACGCCCCTGGGAGCATGCGACGCGCCCCGCCGTCGACATTTTTGAAACCGAGGATAATCTGACGCTGGTGGCGGATCTTCCCGGTGCGGATAAAGATCAACTTGACATCAATCTCGATCAGGGAATTCTGACACTCAAGGCGAAAGTTGCCCATCTGGAACAGGGCCAGATCCTGTCGCGGGAGTTTACCCTCGCTCACTATTTTCGTCAGTTTCATCTCCCTGATCAAATTGCTGTTGATCAGGTTTCGGCAGAGTTCAGGCATGGCGTGCTGACTCTGGTGATGCCCAAAACCGAAGCGGCCAAACCGCGTCGCATCGAAATTAATCACTGATCCGGTTGCCGCTGGTTAAAGGTGGGGACAGGGAATAACAACAGAAAGGAGGTTATGGTTATGGCTCTGAGAGAAATGATGCCCTGGAGAAAACACCAGCTCTCCCATGACCGGGAGGAAGAGAATTCCTTTCAGGCTCTTCAACGTGATATGAATCGCATGATGGAACGTTTCCAAAGGCGTTTCGGCTGGGGGGATCTTGCCCCGGGCGAGGATCTCTGGGAAGGGTTTTTCCCCACCGTCGATGTGGCCGAGAACGAAAAGGAAATCCGGGTGACAGCAGAGATCCCCGGTATTGATGAAAAGGACCTTGATTTGACTCTAAGCGGTGGCAATCTGGTTATCCGTGGAGAGAAGAAAAGCGAAAAGGAAGAAAAAGAGGAGCACTATTACCACAAGGAAAGCAGCTATGGTGCTTTTCACCGCGTGATTCCCCTGCCTGCGGAGGTCGAGGAGGACAAGATTGAAGCCACCTATCGCAAAGGCGTGCTCAAGATCAGGCTTCCCAAGTCGGAACAAGCGCAGAAATCGCGGAAAAAGATTGAGATTCATTAGTACCACAGGCCCCCTGGCAAAGCCGGGGGGCCTCAAAGTTTCGATCTGTCGATGCAGCAGACGGAGGTTGTTTCAACGGAGAGGCTTCTGAAAAGTTTAAGTAGAACGGCGGCGGACCGCTTGATCGTTCTATTGCGGCGCGGGGGATAAGGGGAGATAAAATAATTCCCAGCCGCGCATTGCGCGGCTGGGAACATATGCTCGTAATATGACTTTAAATCGTCCGATGACTTTATTTGAATCGACCGGAAACGTCTGGGAGGCTTACTTTGCAGGCCTGTGGGCTTTGTCGCCTGCAAAAATCCGTGATGTGGGTCAGGGTCTGGATCTTGTTTACAGGTTGACCGCCTGTTGGCGGGTGGATCCATGCACCAAAAGATTTTTGGTGTTTTTGCTTACCCATACAGCGCCGCAATCACCGCATTCCTGCAGGTTCTCGGCATAGCCGTCCGAGTGGGTATCGATTTCTACATGAGTCTTGCCTTGGCAGACCGGGCATTCAATCATTTGTGTCACCTCTTTGTCTTATGATTTGGTTTTTTATACCATAACTAATCTTGAGTATAACGTTTCCGCTCCGGGTATGCAAGCTTTTTGATCCAAAAATGCAGAAAAAACAAACGTTTATGACTTTTTCGTTTTAAGGACCATACCGTTATTTTATTTTTATCGCCCGGTATACACTCATTGAAATGCGGAACTCTTTCAACCGTTTAATTTTGTTCTAAAAAAATCGATTTAAACTCTGATTTTGTTTTTTTTCGTTTTATTTGGTCCGATCAATTTGGATTGTCGTGAAGTTGCGGCTTTTTCCCAAGGAGTCCGGAAGGTCACTTGTTTTTTTTCTCGTATTTTTTTCTTTCGTTGGCGTCGAGATATTTTTTGCGCAGGCGAATCGAGGCCGGGGTGACCTCAACCAGCTCATCCTCATCGATATATTCCAGCGCCTGTTCCAGGCTCAGGTTGCGGGGCGGAGTCAGGCGAATCGCTTCATCGCTGCCTGAGGCGCGCACATTGGTGAGCTTTTTCCCTTTGCAGGGATTGACCACCAGGTCGTTCTCCTTGGCGTGCTGCCCGATGATCATGCCTTCGTAAACATCCACTCCCGGTCCGACGAACAGAATTCCGCGATCCTGCAGGTTGAACAGGGCGTAGCCTGCTGTCTGGCCGGCTTCAAGGGCGATGAGAACTCCGTTTCTACGCCCATGGATCGCGCCTTTGAAGGGGGCGTATCCGTGAAAGGTATGGGTCATGATGCCGGTGCCGCGGGTGTCGGTGAGAAATTCGGTGCGAAAGCCGATCAGACCGCGGGCGGGAATCACGAATTCGAGTCGGTTGATGCCGTCCATCGGTTGCATCGAAACCATTTCCGCCTTGCGGGTGCCGAGTTTTTCGATCACGGTCCCCTGGAATTCGTCGGGCACATCGATCACAAGGTACTCCATGGGCTCGCAGACCTCACCGTCGATCTCGCGCATGATGACCTCGGGTTTGGAAACCGCCAGTTCAAACCCTTCCCGCCGCATATTTTCGATCAGAATCGACAGGTGCAATTCCCCGCGGCCGGAAATTTTGAAGGTATCCGTGTCCTCGGTATCTTCAACCCGCAGCGAGACGTTGGTGCGCAGTTCGCGCTGCAGGCGCTCGCGAATCTGCCGCGAGGTCATGAATTTGCCCTCGCGACCGGCGAAAGGGGATGAGTTGACCATGAAATTCATTGCAATGGTCGGCTCGTCAATGGAAACATAGGGCAGGGCATGGGGGTTGTCGATGGCGGCGAAAGTCTCACCGATGCCGACTTTTTCGAAGCCTGCTATGGTGACGATGTCGCCCGCCGAGGCAGCCTCGATCTCGACCTGCTTGAGCCCGTCGTAGCCGAGCAGTTTGGAGATGCGGCCGCGCACGATCTCCCCGCCGCGTTTGACCAGCGCCAGCGGGTCGCCGGTGCGGATGCGGCCATTGAATATCTTGCCTGTCGCGATGCGCCCGATATAGTCATTGTAATCAATGTGGGTGATGAGCATCTGGAAGGGGCGTTCCGGATCTGCTTCCGGCGGTGCGACGCGTTCGTGGATCATCTGGAAAAGAGGTTCGAGATTGTCCGAATCCTGGGACATCTCCCGTTTTGCGTATCCTTCCTTTGCGCTGGCGTAGACGAGAGGAAAGTCAAGCTGGTCCTCGTTGGCATTGAGTTCGCAAAAAAGGTCGAATACCATATCCACCACCTTTTCCGGTCGGGCGCCTGGGCGGTCGATCTTGTTGATCACGACGATCGGTTTAAGGCCGAGGTCGAGGGATTTCTTGAGGACGAAGCGGGTCTGGGGCATAGGGCCGTCGCAGGCATCGACCAGCAGCAGAACTGAATCGACCATTTTCAGAACGCGCTCCACCTCGCCGCCGAAGTCGGCGTGTCCCGGCGTGTCGACGATATTGATTTTGAGATCGCCATGACGGATAGAGAGGTTTTTGGCGAGGATCGTGATGCCACGTTCCTTTTCCAGGTCGTTGCTGTCCATCACGCGCTCGGTGATGACCTGGTTGTCCCGGAAGATGCCCGATTGCTTGAGCATGGCGTCGACCAGCGTGGTCTTGCCGTGGTCAACGTGGGCGATGATGGCGATATTGCGGATGTTTTGCGGCATTTGGGAAGATACTCCTTGAACGTATTTGCGGTTTAATTGGAAAAACCCTCCAATATTAGTTGAAATCACGGACAAAGGCAAAATAATATCGAAGTTTCTGACTTTTTCCTTCGGGGCGAAGTGCAGTGCCCACCGAAGATTATCGGAAAGGATCGTTGGCATGAATAAAAAAAGATGGTGGTCAATGCGATGGATCGGTCTGGCGCTGTTGGGAGTAATCCTCGCGGGTTGTGCGGTCAATCCCGTGACAGGGAAAAAAGAGCTGGCGTTGATTCCGGTGCCCGAAAGCCAGGAAATCGAATTGGGCCAGTCTTCTTACCCTCAGGTGATTCAGCAGATGGGCGGCAGCTATCCCGATCCGCAGTTGAACGAATATGTAAATAGCGTCGGCAAGCGTCTGGCGCGTTACAGCCACAGGCCCGACCTGCCATATCAATTCACGGTCATCAACGATTCCACTCCCAATGCGTTTGCTCTGCCCGGCGGTCCGGTCGCCATTACCCGGGGGCTGTTGACCGTCATGGAAAATGAAGCTCAGCTTGCTTCGGTTCTGGGCCACGAAATCGGACATGTCACGGCGCGTCACTCAGTTCAGGGCATTCAGCGCGGAGTGCTGCTTGAGTTAGGGGTCGGGGTGCTGGACAGCTTGACTTCCCAGAGTCCCTATGGAGGACTGACCAGCCAGGCCGGGCAGATCGCGGCCGGCTTGATCAACAATACTTACAGCCGGGAGCAGGAGCGCGAATCAGATCGCCTCGGCATCGATTATATGGTGCGCGCCGGCTACAATCCGCAGGGTGCGGTTGAGCTGCAGGAAATCTTTTATCGCAAACTCGAGGGCGGGGCGGAGCCGGATTGGCTCAGTGGTCTTTTCCGCACCCACCCCTTCAGCAAGGAACGGATGCTGGAGAACCAGCAGTACGTTCAGGCCAATTATCCTCACTCGCAGATCGGCACTGACATGCAGACCAATGCGAACGCCTTCATGCAGGCAACCGCCGAATTGCGGAAGAAAAAGAAAGCCTATGACCTTTACGACGAGGCGCGTCAGCTTGAAGCTCAGGAGAACTATCAGAAAGCCATCGACCTTTATCAGCAGGCGTTGCAGATGGCTCCGCAGGAGTCTCTGATCCTGACGGGGATCGGCCTGGCCTCGCTTAAGATCGGCGATATGATTCCTGCGCAGAGGTATCTGCGTCAGGCCGTTGACCTGCACGGAGAGTATTACCAGTCGCGCATGGGGCTTGGTTTTGTCCTCCTGGAAAAGAAAGAGCCTGCTGCCGCAGTGGAGCATCTTGAGCACAGCATGAAGCTTCTGCCGACCCCTCAGGCCGGTTATCTGCTGGGCCAGGCCTATGAAGGGGTGGGTCGCAGAGATGATGCGCTGGCCCTTTACCAGAAGGTTGCGCAGGCCGCCCCCGACAGCACAATCGGGCAGGCCGCCGCACAGCGGGCGCAACAGCTTCAATCTGCCCGGTGAATCGGGATCATCTGCTGAGGCCCGGCGAAGAACTCAGGTGGGAGGCTAAGCCGGCGCCGCGCTGCCATACCTTCCGCAGGTTGAAGCTGATGCGATTTTCCGTCCTGCTTTTCGGGGCAGCGGTGCTGGCTGGCGCCGTGGTGCGGTTGGGGGGCGAATTGCATGATTCTGTTGCGCTTTCCCGCCTGATTGGTCTGCTCCCATTGATGGCGCTGCTTCTGGGGAGTCTTCCGCCTCTGTTGGCGCGTCTTGAGTGGCCCGGAGTCTTTTACCTTCTGACCAATCAACGCATTATTGTCCTGCGCGGCCGTTGGCGAAAGAGGGTCATCGCGGTTGAGCTGCACGCGGTTCGTGATGTCCACTTGCTCCCTCTGGGTGAGCACCTGGGCCATGTGCGGATAGAGGAGCAGGGCAGAGCCCGCCCGTTGATCCTGTTTTGCGTCGAATATCCCGAGCAACTGATTGGTTTGCTCGAGCGCGATAATCAAACAGGGCGGGCCTGTCAGGTTTCCGGGATGTGAAGCATCCCGGGTTTTTCAGAATCTGTTAATTCGTTTGACATCGATGCCGCCGATTGATTAACATGACCGCCATTCATCCAAGGTAAGGGTTTAATTGAAAGAAATGTCGAAGTTTTTCTATCTTGAAACATTCGGTTGCCAGATGAACGTGGTGGATTCGGAGCAGATTGTGGATCTGCTGCAGGCTGGAGGATACCGGCCTGTGGACGAGCCTGAGAAAGCCGATCTGATCCTGCTCAATACCTGCTCAGTACGTGACAGGGCGGAACGTAAGGTTTATGGTCACTTGGGACGTTTCAAACCCCTCAAGCAGCGCCGACCCGATCTGATCATCGGGGTCGGCGGCTGTGTCGCCCAGCAGGAGGGCGAGAGACTTCTGCAGAAACTGCCCTTTGTCGACCTGGTTTTCGGAACTCACAACATTCACCGTCTGCCTGAAATGGTCGCTGGCGCCCAACGCCGCGTTCGCCTGGCGGAAACGCGGTTCCTTGATCGGGAAACACGCAAGAACCTGTTCCCTGAACGTTCGACCGATGGCAACATCACCCGGTTCGTCACCATCATGCAGGGCTGCGACAACTTCTGCTCCTATTGCATTGTGCCCCACGTCCGCGGCCGTGAAATCAGCCGTCCTTCCGCAGATATCCTGGATGAAGTGCGCGAAATGGCCGCTCGTGGCGTCAGGGAAGTGACTCTTCTGGGGCAGAATGTCAACTCCTACGGAGCCAACGAGCCGGGAGAGCTTTCCTTTGCCCAATTGCTTCACGAAGTCCATGAGGTCGAGGGACTCGAGCGGATCCGGTTTACAACCTCGCATCCGAAAGATCTCTCCGATGATCTGATCCGGTGTTTCGGCGAGCTCCCCAAATTGGCCACCCACTTGCATTTACCGGTGCAGTGCGGCTCCGATGCCGTTTTGGAAAAAATGAACCGTGGCTACACACGCGAAGAATATCTGACCAAAGTACAGCGGCTCAAAGAAGCCTGCCCCGATATTCGCTTGACCTCGGATATCATTGTCGGCTTTCCCGGGGAAACCGAGGAGCAGTTCGAACAGACCCTGACTCTGATGGAAAAGGTCCGTTTTGCCGATGTTTTCTCTTTCCTTTATTCCCGACGCGAAGGAACGGCCGCGGCGAATCTGGAAGAGTCTCTGCCGCCGCAGCGCAAACAGGAACGCTTCGATCGGCTTCTGACATTGCAACAGGAGATCAGCACCCGGATCTGGGAACAGGATGTGGGGCGAACCCTGCCGGTGCTGGTTGAAGGCGAGAGCCGTCAGAATGGGGAACTTTTCGGCCGCACGACCTGGAACCGGATCGTGCACTTCGAAGCGGACTCATCATTGATCGGACGTATTGTGCTGGTGCGGGTGATCGCGTCCATGAAAAACAGCCAGCGAGGTGAAATGCCGGCCTCGGCCGAGCCTATGAGGCGGACCGGCTGAAGCGACTGCCTTATCGCAGACAGTTTTTCCTTTCCTCGTTGCAGAACAACCCGTTGCTTTAGCGGAACCGCATATGGCCAAAGGGCGCATTCTCGCCATTGATGACGAAAAATTTTTCCATGAACTCTATCGGGATCTTCTGACGCCCGAAGGATATGCCGTGCGTTGCGTCTCTGACGGCGAGGAGGCTCTCGAGCTGCTTAAACGGGAAGATTTCGATCTGGTCATTTCCGATCTGGAGATGCCCGGTCTCGACGGCGTTGAAACCAGCCGCCGCATCAAGATGTTCAACCCCGACCAGGAAGTGATCGTGGTCAGCGGCAAGGCTGATGTCGCGACGGCGGTGGCTGCCATGAAGCTCGGAGTGGCGGATTATGTTTTCAAACCCATCAATCCTGAAGAGTTCCAGCTGCTGATCAACAAAACCCTGTTTCGCAAAGCTCTTCACCAGGAACACCACCGGCTGCTCGATGAAAACATCGAGTACGCTTCAATTCTCACCACCTATCGTAAATGCCTGGCCTTTCTCCATGTACATGAACTTGATCGCCTTGGGGACCTGGTTCTCGACACCCTGATGGAACTGCTCAAAGCCGAAGGGGCCGTATTGTGGCTGGCCGGTTTCGGCGGACATTTTTTCAGACGCCGCTGCCGCCGGGGACTCGCCCGTGTGCCGGCCGCCGAAGAAACGCTGCAGCCGGCTGGGGAACAACGACGCCTGATTCTAAAGGGAGAGCCTGCCCTTCTCGAGGGTGATGACCGCATGTGGATTCCCCTGGTCCACGGGCATGAAGCCCTGGGGCTGATTCGTCTGGAATCACCGGTGGGGCGCGGCGCCTTTCAGAAAAGCGATCTCGGCGTAGCTGCCGCGGTGTCTGAATTTGCCGGCAGCGCCCTGCATAATGTGCTGCTGCAGCGCGCCATCGAACAGCGCAGCCTGCGCACCCCGAGCGCTGAAGCCTACAACATGGCTTTTTTCCGTGTTCATATGGAAAAAGAACTCAACAAGGTGCGGCGTTACGGCCGGCATCTTTCGCTGATTCGGCTACGGGTGGGAAATTATGCCGAGCTGCACCACCATTTTCGCAATCGTGAGCTTGAAGCCGCCATGTCGCGCATTATTGAGGCGATCAATACCATTCTGCGCGATGCCGACATCATGGCCATGTCGGCGGGGGACGATTTCTATATTCTGCTGCCTGAAACCGACTACTGGGGATCGCTTATCACCCAGAAACGCATCCGCAAAGCGCTGTCCGATCGCCTGACCCTGTGCGACATGAAGAAAAGCCATCCCATTAAAGTCTATATGCGCTCTGCATCCTTCCCCTTGGACGGAGCGAGCTTCGAGGACCTCTCCGCGACCGCAGAAAAACGACTTGATGGGTTGCGCAACAGTCTGTTTTTGAAGGAGGACTGGCAGGGGGCCTCCTTCTGGGATGTTGTCGGGCGTCTGCTCGGCCCTCCCGAGGCCTACGATTTTTCTTCACAGGGCGTGAGCGTTTCTCCCCGCTTGAAGAGATTTCAGGATGGAACCAAAAGCCGGTTCGTTCGCATGCCGGCACATCATCTCGATCTGATCCAGAGTGCATTCTGCCGTGAAGTGATCGAATCGAGCCGCGTGCGGGGCGTGATCTTTCGCGGGTGCGCTGATTTTGAGGAGGTCCATCGCTCCCTTCCTTATTTCGAGCGTTTGGAGAACTCCGCAACATCCCTTTTTCTCGTTGGCGGCCGCGAACGGGTGCAATGGAGTTACCAGAGGACCCTGCCCATCTATATTGATGCAGAACCTTTTTCCCGGGTGCCTTTTCTGATGTACCTCAACGAGGATAGCGCCTACGCTTTTTTCGCTCGAAGACGGGGGCGGGAATTGGTGGGATTTCATACCTCCGATTTTTATTTCGTTGAAAATATGATCGCCAAGCTTCAGGAACAGTATCAGTTGCAGGTGCAGATCTGAGTTTCTCTATGAAGACGTCTACCGGTAAAAAAATTCTGTTTGCCAGTACCCGTGGCGATTTCGCAGAAGTCGCCCAGGCCCTGACGCGCCGCGGTTTTTCCGTTCACACCTGCGGCGACGGCAGTCAGGCCCTGGAGCGAGCCCTCGCTATGGTTCCCGATCTTATGGTCGCAGATGTCGACCTCCCTATGATCGACGGCTCTCGCCTCAGCCAGATTCTGCGCGCCAATCCCCGTACGGACAAACTGGCCTTTCTCTTCGTCGGTCCCGAGGGGCGTGAGGTCGAAGGTTTTCGCCGTCATCGCGATCACTACCTGGCACGCCCTTTTAATCACGAGCAGTTGTTGTCGGTGGCCCTGGGACATCTCAGTCGGCAGGAACGCACTGAAGAGGTGACCCGGGGGGGGAAGCAGGTCGAAGGCGATCTGGAGCAGGTCTCGTTGACGGATATGCTGCAGATTCTGGGGCATAACCGCAAAGACGGTACCCTGAAGCTTGAGCGCGACAGCGGTAGGGGAGAGATCCAACTGCTTGAAGGAACCGTTGTGAACGCCCGCCTCGGTTCCGTCGAGGGGGAGAAAGCTTTTTTCCGGCTTCTGACCTGGGAGAAGGGGCATTTTTCTTTTTCCCCCGGTGTCGCCGGCGGCGAAGTGCGCATCACACAGCCCCTTGATCATCTGATCATGGAAGGTTTGAGGCAGAGCGATGAGCTAAACGCCATGTTCGGCGATCTGCCGCCGCACGATGCCTTTCTTGCTCTTAAGGTGCCCCTGGAGCGTCTGCCTCGCGGTCTGCGGCCGACCACCCAGGAGATTCTGGTGCTGCTCGAACACCACCCCCGTCTCGGAGATCTGCTCGATCACTGCCCGCGCAGCGATTACGATATCCTGCAGATCGTAAAAATTCTTATCGAGAAAGGTCTGATCGAGGTTCGCCGCGAACAGTCTGCAGCCGGCATTTCGCGGTCGCTTCTGACCTCCGAGGAGATCATTCGCCTCAAAGACCGTCTGGGGGAAGGGGACAGTCTGCTGGAAGAAGCCACCATGAAACTGCTGGTGCTCGCTTCAGCTTCCGAGGATGTTCAGCGTTTAATCCAATCCTTTCAGGGGATTGCCGAATTCAGGGTGGAGCCGGGGGGCGCTGCTGCCCTTGGCCTGGGCACCATACACGATATCGGGCATCTGAGGCTTGGCGAGACCTTCTCCCTGCGCCTTCTGCTTCTTCCCGCGATGGAGGATGCCGGCCCCCTGTGGGCGCCGTTCTGCCGGCGTTTGTTGGGGGTCCTCTCTTTCTGCGGATCCGGCAGAGCCGGATCCGCAGAGCAATTTTTTGCAAGCCGGGCCAAGGTTCCCCTGGCGCGGATTATTTTCAATGAGGCGGAGGGGGAAGGTTTCATGTTAAACAGGGGGGACAGGGAAGGAGTGCGCAAGCTGCTCGTTTATCTTATGACAGAATTCATCCAAAAGGATCTTGATCATGATTGATCTGCATATGCATACCCTCTTCAGTGACGGGGAACTGATCCCCGCCGAACTGATTCGTCGCGCGGCAGTGGCCGGCTATGAAGCCATAGCCCTGACCGATCACGGCGATCTTTCCAATTTCGATTTCATCATTCCCAGGGTGGTTGAAGCGGCTGCGACCTATGGGGAGCCCTGGGGCATAAAGGTGATCCCGGGGATCGAGCTGACGCATATTCCGCCGGAGCAGATTGCCGCAGCCGCCATTCGGGCCCGGGAACTGGGAGCCCGCATTGTCGTGTGCCACGGTGAAACGCTGGTGGAGCCGGTTGCGGAAGGGACCAACGCAGCGGCCCTGGCGGCGGATATCGATATTCTCTCTCATCCCGGGTTGATTCGCGATGAAGACGTGGAACTTGCCGCGGCGCGTGGAGTCTGCCTTGAAATCACGACGCGCAAAGGCCACAGTCTCACCAATGGCCACGTGGTCCAGCTGGCGAGAAAATACCAGGCAAAGCTGGTTGTCAACAACGACGCTCACGCCCCCGGCGACCTTGTTTCCGCCGAAATGGCCCGTAATGTGGCGCTGGGAGCGGGATTGAGCGATGAAGAATATGGGCAGTGCCGCCGCAACAGTGCCGCCTTGGCTGATAAGGCTATGAGGGGGTAAGGCGCGGGTTATAGGGTGCGGGGCTGTAGTCTCTGGGTTTTGGGTGTGCGGCACAAGGCATCGGGCTTTGGTGTTTGAGCCACGAATTACAGGCAGGTCTTATCCATGAATGAGAAACATTTCAACCTTCTTAAGGAACTGGTAGAGGCGCCCAGCCCTTCCGGATTTGAGCAGCCTGCGCAGCGTGTCTTTCGCCGCGCGGTTGAAAATGTTGTCGATGAAATCCACACCGATGTTATGGGCAACGTCATCGCCAGGCTCAGAGGGCAGGGTGAAAGTGCGCTTCGGGTCATGCTGGCCGGTCATTGCGATGAGATCGGTTTTATGGTCAAGCATGTCGACGATCATGGCTTTATCTCTTTCGCCGCCATCGGGGGCGTGGATGCCCATCTGGTGCCCGGACAGCGGGTCAGGGTCCACGGGCGGCGCGGCGCCGTCAACGGATTGGTCGGCAAAAAGCCTATTCATCAGATTGAACCCAAGGATCGTGACTCGGTCATCAAGATCAAGAATCAGTTTATCGACATCGGTTGCCGAAGTCGGGACGAGGCGCAGGAACTGGTGTCGGTGGGGGACGCGATTACATTTGCGGTCGGCCTGGAGCGGTTGCAGAACGATCGGGTCACCTCCCGGGCGTTTGATGACAAGATGGGAGTGTTCGTCGTTGCCCGGGTACTGGAAGAGCTGCGATCCCGGAGGGAACTCGCCGTTGATTTCTATGGCGTTTCAACCGTGCAGGAGGAGGTTGGTCTGCGCGGCGGGGCGACCAGCGTTTACGGGATCAACCCGGATGTGGGGATTGCCATCGAAGTGGGATTTGCCACCGATTTCCCTGACGTCGACAAAAAGGAACATGGTGATATCCGCATCGGCAGCGGCCCCGTTATCGGTCGAGGCCCAAATATCAATCCGGCACTGTTCGATCTCCTGGTAGAGACGGCTCGTGAAGAGCAGATCCCCTATCAGGTTCTCGGTCATCCTCGTGCCACCGGCACCGATGCCAATGTCATGCAGCTCTCGCGCGGTGGCGTAGCGACCGGGCTGGTCAATGTGCCTTTGCGTTACATGCATACGCCGGTGGAGCTGCTCTCTCTTGAAGACCTGGAAAATACGGTGAGACTGCTTGCCGCTTCGGTCCTGCGCATGAAAAACCGCGAAGGGTTCATCCCCTCATAATCATCGTCTCTGTGCCGGGTTTAATAAAGTTTGGCTTGATATCAGGATGCTTCCTGGGATAAACTTGCCAATTATTTTTTATCGGGGGGTGGTTTTCTTCACAGGAAAGAAAACACCCCCGTTCAATTTTTCATTCGAGACCGGAACACGATTCTCAAGGTGCTTTCGGCCACCCCATATCCCTTCGCCGAGGAGTTTATCTATGTTGGATCGCGACAAAATTCGCGAAGGACTGACGTTTGACGATGTCCTGCTTCTTCCCGCCCATTCAACGGTCCTGCCCAAAGAAGTAGACCTGAGCACCCACCTGACCGCAGCAGTCAAACTCAATACACCTCTATTGTCGGCCGCGATGGATACGGTGACCGAATCGCGCACCGCTATCTGCATGGCACGTGAGGGGGGACTGGGGATTATTCACAAGAACATGACCCCCGAGGAACAGGCGATCGAAGTCGACCAGGTCAAGAAATCCGAGAGCGGCATGATTGTCGATCCGATCACCATGGATCCCGACCAGAAGATCTTTGAAGCTCTTGAGTTGATGCAGCGCTATCGGATCTCCGGCGTGCCGATCACCAGGGACGGGCGCCTGGTAGGGATTCTCACCAACCGGGACCTGCGCTTTGAGACCCGCCTCGATCAGCCGATTCGCAATGTGATGACCAAGGATCACCTGGTCACCGTCCCGCCGGGTACGACCCTGGAAGAAGCCAAGCAGCATCTGCACGAGCATCGCATTGAGAAGTTGCTGGTGGTGGATGAACAGGGTGCTCTCCAGGGGCTGATTACCATCAAGGATATTGAAAAGGTCCGTAAATATCCCAATGCCTGCAAGGACGACCTGGGTCGACTGCGCGCCGGCGCTGCCGTCGGCGTCAGTGGCGACCGCGAGCAGAGGCTGGAACTGCTGGTGCGTGCCGGAGTCGATGTGGTGATCATCGATACCGCCCATGGTCATTCGCAGGGAGTGATCGACGCGATCATCGATACCCGTCGTCAATATCCCGATCTGCAGTTGATTGCCGGCAACATTGCCACGGCGGAAGCCGCGCAATGTTTGATCAAGGCCGGCGTCGATGCGGTCAAGGTCGGCATCGGGCCCGGTTCCATCTGCACCACTCGCGTTGTGGCGGGCGTCGGTGTGCCGCAGATCACCGCCATTATGGATGTGGCTAAAGTGACTCATAAAGCCGGTATCCCTCTGATTGCCGACGGCGGCATCAAATTTTCCGGTGATCTGCCCAAAGCGGTTGCAGCCGGTGCGGATGTCATCATGGTGGGTTCGCTGTTTGCCGGTACCGACGAATCTCCCGGGGAAACCATTCTCTATCAGGGGCGCACCTACAAATCCTATCGGGGCATGGGCAGCCTTGGCGCCATGAAGATGGGCAGCAAGGATCGTTACTTTCAGGGAGATGTGGAAAGCGATGTCAAGCTGGTGCCCGAAGGGATTGAGGGACGGGTCCCCTACCGCGGCAGCCTTTCCGCCAATATTCATCAGCTGATCGGCGGCCTGCGTTCCGGCATGGGCTATACCGGTTGTCGGACCCTGAAGGAAATGCACGAACGCACTCAGTTCGTCCGCATCACCAACGCCGGTCTGCGTGAATCTCATGTGCATGATGTGACCATTACCCAGGAAGCACCCAACTATCGACTTGAACGACCGAGCTGATGCCGTAGATCTGAACGAAGTAAAAGCTTGCGGGGGCGGGACCATGAATCTCGGTCCCGCGATTTTTTGGCGACCTTTTTTTTCTTCGCAGTGGAGTCACCGCACATGGTTCAGGATATCCATCAGGAAAAGATCCTCATTCTCGATTTTGGGTCCCAGTATACGCAGTTGATTGCCCGGCGCGTGCGCGAGGCACACGTTTATTGCGAATTGCATCCCTATGACATGACAGAGGATGAGATTCGGGCGTTCGCGCCCAACGGCATCATCCTTTCCGGTGGCCCCAAGTCCGTTTACGAAGAGGGCGCCCCGGGTATTTCAGATGCGGTTTTCGAACTGGATGTGCCGGTTCTGGGGATCTG
Source organism: Thermodesulfobacteriota bacterium (assembly GCA_034189505.1). Classification (GTDB taxonomy): domain Bacteria; phylum Desulfobacterota; class Desulfuromonadia; order Desulfuromonadales; family Geoalkalibacteraceae; genus Geoalkalibacter_A. The sequence goes on from JAXHUR010000029.1 coordinate 15,325, forward strand.
CTACGGTATGCAGGTGATGAGTCACCACTTCGGCGGTCTTGTCGTGCCGGCCGGCAAGCGCGAATACGGCCATGCCGATCTGATCGCCCAGGGGCGTCCCGGCCCCTTGTTCGACGGGTTTTTCGTTGAAGGGAAAAGCCCGGTCTGGATGAGCCACGGCGACCACGTGGAAAGGATGCCGGAAGGCTTTGAAACGGTGGCGCGCAGTGACAACGCACCGGTCTGTGCCATCGAGAATGCTGAACTCAAACTCTACGGGGTACAGTTTCATCCGGAGGTCAGCCATACGCCCCGCGGCGAAATCCTGATCGACGCCTTCGTGCGCAAAATCTGCGGCTGCACCGGCCAGTGGACACCCGGGCAGATCATTGACGATGCTGTTGCGCGCATCCGTGGACAGGTTGGGGATGAGCAGGTGATACTCGGGTTGTCCGGAGGGGTCGATTCTTCGGTGGCGGCGGCTTTGATCCATCGCGCCATCGGCGATCAGCTGACCTGTGTTTTTGTCGACAACGGATTGCTGCGCCTCGGGGAGGGCGATCAGGTGATGGCGACATTTGCTGAAAACCTGGGCGTTCGAGTGATCCGGGTCGATGCCGAGGATCGCTTCATGCAGGCCCTGGCCGGGGAGCCGGATCCGGAACTCAAGCGCAAAATCATCGGCAATCTCTTCATCGAGATCTTCGAAGAAGAGTCGGCCAAAATTGAAGGGGCTTCATGGCTTGCCCAGGGAACCATCTATCCCGATGTCATCGAATCGGCCGGCGGTAAAACCGGCAAGGCGCACAACATCAAGAGCCATCACAATGTCGGCGGGCTGCCTGAGTTCATGAAGCTCAATCTTCTGGAGCCTCTGCGCGAGCTGTTCAAGGATGAAGTGCGCGCCATCGGCGAAGAACTCGGGCTGCCGCACCCCATGGTCTGGCGCCATCCCTTCCCCGGCCCGGGACTTGGCGTGCGCATCCTCGGGGAAGTGAAAAAAGAGTATGCCGACATCCTGCGTCGTGCCGATGCCATTTATATTGAAGAACTCTTCCGCACCGGTCATTATGACAAAATCAGCCAGGCGTTTGCGGTCTTTCTGCCGGTTAAAAGTGTCGGCGTCATGGGTGATGGCCGGACCTATGAATATGTGGTGGCGCTGCGCGCGGTTGAGACCCGCGATTTTATGACCGCCGGCTGGTATCCGATGCCCTATGCCGACCTGGCCCGCATCAGCAACCGCATCATCAACGAAGTCAAGGGCGTCAACCGCGTGGTCTACGACATCTCCAGTAAACCGCCTGCCACCATCGAGTGGGAATAGGAAATATTCGGACCTTTAAAAATGGGGAGCAGTGCGATGAAACGTATTTTCATCACCGGAGGTGCCGGTTATATCGGAAGTCATGCCGTCAAGGTTCTGGGTGAGCATGGATATGAAGTGCTTACTTACGACAATCTGTCGACCGGCCATCGCGAGTCGATTCTGTATGGCGATCTGGTTGAAGGCGACCTTGGCGACAAGGATCTCCTGCGACGGACTTTACGCGATTTTCGCCCCGATGGCCTGATTCATTTTGCCGCTCACATTGAAGTGGCGGAAAGCGTCGCCAACCCGCTCAAATATTACCGCAACAACAGCGCCAATGCCCTGAACCTGCTTGAGGTTCTGGCTGAACTGAATCTTTCCAACCTGATTTTCAGCTCCACCGCGGCTGTCTATGGGATCGCCGATGAAATTCCGGTCAAGGAGGAGGCGCCGCTTGCTCCCATCAACCCTTATGGGGCATCAAAAAGCATCACCGAGCGTTTCCTGTCCGATTTTTCTTCTGCTCGCAGCGATTTCGATTACGTCGCTTTGCGGTATTTCAATGTTGCGGGCGCTGATTCACAGGCGCGCATCGGCCAGAAGTATAACAATGCCACCCACCTGATTACGCGGGCCTTGAAAACAGCCAAGGGGGAATACGAAAAGCTGCAGGTGTTCGGGACCGATTATCCCACCCCCGATGGCACCTGTATTCGCGATTACATCCATGTCGACGATCTGGCGGCGGCCCATGTCGATGCATTGTGTTATCTGTTCGAAGGGGGACCCTCCGCCGTGTTCAACTGCGGTTACGGCCACGGGTATTCGGTCCGAGAAGTCATTGATGTCGCTCGGAAAGTGACCTGTGTGGACTTCTCGGTTGAGGACACCGGCCGGCGCGATGGAGACCCGCCCGCCCTGGTCGCAGACAGCTCAAAACTGCGGCGCACCACAGGATGGCGCCCCCAACACGACAATCTTGAATATATCGTGCGCACCGCCTGGGAATGGGAAAAGAAACTCTGACGGACGCGAATAAAGTAAGCCGGTGTAGTTGACACCTGGTGATTTTTTACGGAGGTACTCAAGGTATGAATTTGACTGTGGTAGGAACCGGCTATGTGGGTTTGGTGACCGGCGCCTGTTTTTCTGAAATGGGGCATAATGTTTATTGCGTCGATGTGGACGAAAGCAAGATCGAGCGGCTCAAAGAAGGGATCATTCCCATTTATGAGCCTGGGCTTGAGCGCATTGTTCAGAACAATTTCCAGGAAGGCCGGCTGCGTTTTACCACCTCGCTGGCTGATGCCATGGGCGACAGCGATATCTATTTCATCGCCGTTGGGACTCCCGCGGGCGAGGACGGCTCCGCTGACCTCAGTTATGTGATTGAAGTGGCGAGGGAAATCGGACGCCACCTTGATAAGTACGCAGTTGTGGTCGATAAATCCACGGTGCCGGTCGGGACCGGGGAAAGAGTGCACGAAGTTATTCTGGAGGAGTTGCAGAATCGCGGCGTTGATCATTCATTCGATGTGGTCAGCAATCCCGAGTTTCTCAAAGAGGGGGCCGCGGTGGACGATTTCATGCGGCCTGATCGCATTATTATCGGTTCGGAGAGTGAGCGTGCCACTGAGGTGATGCGGACGTTGTATGCCGACTTCTCGCGTAACCATGACAAGATCATGGTGATGGGCGTTCGCGATGCTGAAATGACCAAATACACTGCCAACGCCATGCTTGCCACAAAAATCTCTTTTATGAATGAAATCTCAACGCTCTGTGACCGCCTTGGAGTCGATGTCGAGAACGTGCGCCTCGGTATCGGGTCGGACTCGCGCATCGGCTATTCTTTCATCTACCCCGGCTGCGGTTACGGTGGATCCTGCTTCCCAAAAGATGTCAATGCACTGATCCACATGGCCGAGCAGCGCCAGCTTTTTCCCCTTGTATTGCAGTCCGTCCATCAGCGCAACCTGTTCCAGAAGATGATGCTGGGCGAAAAGATCGCCACACGCTTCGGCAAAGACCTCTCCGGACTGACCTTTGCCTTGTGGGGGCTGGCTTTCAAGCCTGGCACCGATGACATGCGCGATGCTCCCTCGATCGTAGTTCTGCATCAGTTGATCGGAGCAGGGGCCCGGGTGCTGGCCTATGATCCGGTGGCCGCGGAAACTGCACGGCGTGAGCTGCCCAAAGCCTGGTTCGATGAGGAGAAGCTCGTTCTTACAGAGCATCAGTACGATGCTTTGAAAGGTGTCGATGCGATGGTGCTTGTCACGGAGTGGAAGCCGTTTCGCCACCCCGATTTCGATGCGATGAAGCGCCTGATGAAGGCTCCTGTGGTGTTCGACGGTCGCAACCAGTACGATCCGGAACGCATGGAGTCGATGGGATTCGATTATTACGCAATGGGGCGCGGGAAGCAGGTTCAACCGGCGTCGAGTTCCTGCTCCCTTTGATTCAGTGGCCATAGTACGGTCTGCAAGGCTTATGGATAAAGAGCAGGGCAAGCGCCGGCCCGGAAAACCGGCCAAGAAATACAGTCAGGCAGCCAGACTCCACAATGTGATCCGGCTGCTCGAAGCGCGCTATGGTGCGACGGTCGAGGAGTTGGCGGAAGAATGCCAGGTCGACCGCCGCACCGTTTATCGTGACCTTCAGGCTGTATCGGAGGCGGGATATCCTCTCCTGCGCGAACCCCAGGCGGACGGTCGCACGCTTTACCGCTTCCTCACAGGTTTTAAAAAAGTTCCCCCCATCAATTTTTCCCTGGAAGAGTTGATGACGCTGTATCTGTGCCGCGGGCAACTGGGGTTTCTGCAGGGCACTCCATTTCAGGAGGATCTCGTCTCCATCTTCGACAAGATCCGCTCCAGCCTCTCGCCGCGCAACGTGGCTCACCTTGAGCGGATCTCTGAAGCCGCGGTGCCTCGATTCCAGGGGGTCCGCGATTATCACGACAAGAAAGAGATTCTGGAGAAAGTCCGCCGGGCCCTGCTTTTTCAATACCGGTGCCGCATGCAGTATCGCCCGCCGCGCAGAGAAGTGCAGAGCTACCTGTTCGATCCCTATCTTTTACTTTTCTACCAGAGCGCGCTCTACCTTGGGGGATACAGCCATAACCGCAAGGCCTTGAGATTGTTTCTGATCGACCGCATTCAGGATATCGAGATCCTGCGTGAGCGTTTTGAGGTGCCGGAGGATTTCGACGCATCCGATCTGACCGGCCGGGCTTTCGGCTTGATCGATGACCGCGCGATGAATGTCGAAGCGAGGTTCGGCGCCGAGGTCGCGCACCTGATTCGCGAGCGCATCTGGCATCCTGATCAGTCTGTCGTTGAAAACAAGGATGGCTCTCTTACTCTTTCGTTCACAGCCGCAGGCGAGCGGGAGATCCTCTCCTGGCTTTATTCCTTTCTGCCCCATGTTGAGGTTCTCTCCCCTTCCGCTCTACGGGAGAAGTTTCGTGACGGCCTGAAGCAGGCTCTTCACTGCTGAATCCGCAATTTGCCTTGTGACATATTCTGTCTCGATCCAGTGCAATGCTTGATCCATACCCTGAAGGAAAGGAGAAAGATATGATTGCACTTGATCTTGAGCAGGCCGCTTCGTCGGCGCTGTATCTCGACATTCACCACGTTGAATTCCCCGATGAAGGAGCTTTGCGCGTTTGTGCGCTGCTGGGAGACGGTTGGTACGAGGGAGAGGTTCTGATTGAGGTTGGAGACCAGGTGAATGTGACTCTGGCCGATCTTTATCTGGATGAAACCGCTATCCGCCCTTTATTGCAGCGCATCGGACGAGACGCTCTGGAGCAGGCTGTCGGCGGAGCTGTCTCCCGGATGAATCTTTCTTCTGCCCTGTTGCAAAAAAGATTTCTTTAGGCTAAAGATACTTCATGTCCACCATGTCTGAAATCGAACCGGCCCGTCGTCTTATTCTGGCTTCAACGAGCCCCTATCGTCTGCAGCTTCTGCGTCGCCTGGGATTGGCTTTTCATGTTTCTGCGCCTCAGGGTGAAGAGAACATCGACCAGGAGATCGCGCCGGAACTGCTGGTCAGGCACCTCGCCGTTCAAAAAGCCAGAAGCCTGAACGATAAATTTCCCGATGCGTTGATTATCGGCGCGGACCAGGTGTTCGTGGACGCCCGCGGCCATATTCTCGGTAAACCCGGCACCTTCGAGCGCGCCGAAGAGCAGCTGCGTCTGATGTCCGGCAAGACCCACGTCTTTTATACCGGTTTGTGCGTCTTTGACAGTCGTACCGGAGAAGTTGCCGCAGACTACGGCACTTACCGGGTCCGGCTGAAAAACCTGACACGTGAGCAGATTCATCGGTACGTTCGCCGTGAAAACCCCGTGGATTGTGCCGGGTCTTTCAAAGTCGAAGGGCTGGGAATCGCCCTGATGGAGCGTCTGGAAGGGGATGACTACACCACTCTGATCGGACTGCCCCTGATCAAACTGGTCGAGATGCTGGAACGCTTCGGAATCAGTGTTCTGTAATCTTTTGAATTTATTGGAAGAAATGTACCATAATCCGCGCCATGGCACAAGAGAGAGAACCAGCGAATAACTGAATATTTTCAGCTATTTACCTGATTTATGCTTTTGTTTTGCAGGCGCATCAATCTTTACCGGTGATTTGCTCCTGCGTGTCGTAATTGTGCTTGCTTGCAGTCCGTGATGTCGATAACTTCTCCTTGAGTTTGTCGAGCACTTCGCTGTGGCAGATCAGGACGAGTTCGTCTCCTTCCTGCAATTTAATGTCTTTCTCGGTCAGAAAAAAATCACCATCGCGGTAGAAGAAGATTGCCCGGGCCTGATCGGGTAGTTCAAGGTCGTCGATGGTTTGATGGGCGTGTTTCTGATCGATCGTGAAGGTGTAAAAGCGTGCCTCGCCCTTCATGACCGTGGAGAGTTCCAGGATGTCGACTCCGGCCGCCATGTCGGCCAGATACCGGCTGATGGTGCGCGAAGGGATGATGATATCCTCAAGGCCCAGTTCCAGGCAGATATTCTCGAACTCCCATTCGTGGATATTGAGAACCACTCGTTTGAATCCAAGAGTTCTTCCCACGAGGGCGGCGATGATATTGCTTTGATCATTATCGGTCAGGCAGAAAAGAATATCGGTGTGCTTCGGATCGGCTTCACGTAGAATCTGCGGATGACTGCCGTCGCCATGCAGGAAGCTGCAATCGAGGTTTTCCGAGAGTTCCTCGATTTTGTTTTTGTTTGAATCGATAATAATGACCTCCTTACCGCGATCTATCAGCAGACGGGCGGTGGTCACGGTCAGCTCGCTGGCACCCACAAACACAATCCTCATGATTCCTCCACACGGTATCCGAACCAGGTTCTTGGGTAGAGTATGACCAGCCAGGCCAGGATTTCAAGCCTGCCCATCAGCATATCTACACCTAACACGGCCTTGAGTAAGACCGGCAGATCCGGACCGACCACCCCGCAGGAGAGCCCTACGGTGCCGGTGGCTGAAACCACGTCGAAAAGCGCATCCAGGGGATCGTAGCCCAGCATCAGGAAGGGAAGCCAGGAGAAGGTGATGACCGTAAAAAACAGCAGGAACAAAAGAAGCGCCTGGCGGATCTGTTCATCAGCGAGTCGATGTCCGCCCAGGCGCTGATCGAGCACTGCGTGAGGGGGCAGGCATGTTTTTACCAGGGTCAGCTGCACCAGCCGCAGCAGGATGATGAAGCGCAGTATTTTGATCCCTCCTGCGGTAGACCCTATGCCGCCGCCGACAGCCATGGACAGGATCGTGATCAGTTTAGAGGCAGGATCAAGCTCTCCCAGGTTGAAAGTGGCGAAGCCGGTAGTCGTCTGAGCGGTGAGGGCAAGCAGAGGTCCATGGTACAGCGCCTGGCCCCAGGACTGCTGCATGTAGAAATACATGCAGGCACTCAAGGTCAGGCTCATGAACAGAGAAAGCAGGAGCAGCCCACGCAGCTGCAGATCGTGAAACAAAACTCTCCATCTCTCGCGTCTCCCATACAGGGCCAGCGGCAGAGCGCAGGCCAGACAGATCAGCATGGTCAACCAGGGGATTATGCTGCCGGAAAAATGGCCGAGGCTGGCGTCGTGAGGTGCGAACCCGCCGGTCGAAACGGCTGCCAGGGTGTAGACGACGGCGTTGAACAATCCGCCGCCGGCCAGCAGCAGCGCAGCGATGCCGATTCCGGTCAGAATAATATAGATAATCACCACCCGCCGAGCGTAAGCTTTGGTGCCCCCTACCAGGTCATCGGTCACCTCTTCGGTGACGGCCAGACTCTTGGCCGTAAGCCCCGGGCGCATCAGCAGAGCCAGTGACAGCACGACCACCCCCAGTCCGCCGTACCACTGCATCCATGACCGCGTGAACAGAAAAACCGGTGATTTGTCCTCCACTGTCGCCAGGGTGCTGAGGCCGGTTGTGGTGGCGGCTGAAATCGCTTCGAACAAAGCGTCGTCAAACCTTAATCCTGCGCCCATCATCGGGTAAGTCATCAGCAGCGAGGTGATCAGAAAGGTCAGCGCCGCGAGGACCATCGCTTCATTGGGGTGGACCTTGCTGCCGGTGCGGATCCTCCCCAGCAGCGTCCCAATGGCAGCCATCACCGCGGCAACGACCGTGTAGCGCAAAGCCAAGTCGAACTCAGCGTAGCCGAGTGCAACGGCAAGTGGTACGAGCGTCAGGACAGAAATCACAAGGCTGAGCTGTCCGAAATATTTGCTGATCACCCTCAGGCGAACCGCGTATCTGAGTTCAGTTAATTGACTCCCCATCAAACCTCCGCGAAGATTCTGCTTCGCACTCAGTTTATCAGGCAATCTGCTTTCCACAAAGCGAGCAGTGTTGCGTGTAAAGGTGCTTTTGCCGATACCGGGAAGGAACTCCAGATTGAATCCGTGATGCCCATGGCTCATCTTCGGAGCAGGCCGACAGGGAATAGCCTCCGGGAAGATCGATGATGTTGACTTCCAGGTCGTTGAAATTGAACTGCCCTTCTTTGCGTTCAACGGTAATGCCGGGGTAGTTTCCGACGTGTTGGCGCGCCCCGTCAAAGCGTTGAACGGCGTTGTTCTTCCTGAGTTGGGGTTGCCGGCAAAAGCGATGGTCGCTGCCCGGCTCATGATGCATTCTCCATTCTTTGATGCTTTCGCAAAAAAGCATCAATGTCGATGGCTAAGCAAAAAGCGCCAAATGCAAGGCGCGCGATTGTCGAGCAATGAGGCGTACTTACGTACGTCGAAGCAGCGAGAGCAATTGCAGCAACGCAGCAGTTGGTGAGTTTTTGCGACGCCATCATTCTTTCGATCATCATGGGAACTGCGACCCCCTGCTGAACAGTTGTATTTTAATGCAGAGTTCCTTGACATACGCAAAACTTACGCATAGATTGAAACAAGCATGAGGAGGTGCCTATGAGTCCTTTGACGCCCAAGCAGAAAGCCGTGTTCGACTTCATCGTTTCATTTACCGAACGGGAAGGGTATGCACCCTCCCAGCAGGAGATCGCCCGCGCCTTCGGGTTTTCTTCCCTCGGCACGGTGCAGAACTACCTGGTGCGCCTGGAGCGTGAAGGGGTGCTGCGCAAGGACTGGAATGCCCGTCGCGGCCTGCAGGTGCGTGCTTCGGCGGCAAAGAACAGCCTGGAACTGCCCCTGGCGGGAACCGTGGCCGCAGGCCGGCCCATCGAAGCGGTCAGCACGCCGGACACCCTCGAAGTTCCGGCCTCCATGGTCGGATCTGGAGAGAACTTCGTGCTGCGGGTCAAGGGCGACTCCATGGTCGGCGACGGGATTCTGGACGGTGATTTCGTGGTGGTGCGCAAGCAGCCCCAGGCCCAGTCCGGTCAGACCGTGGTGGCGCTGATCCGCGGCGAAGCCACCGTCAAGCGGCTGGTGCGCAAGGGCGAGCGGATTGAACTGCACCCCGCCAACCCCGCCATGAAACCGCTGGTGATCGAAGGTGAAGAGGATTTTCACATCGAGGGGGTGGTGGTCGGTCTCATCCGCCACTGCCCGTGATTGTCCATGGCGCGTGATATCGTACATCTGTCCGTGCCCGCCTTTGCCGTCTCCCTGGCGAGGGTGGTCGATGCGTCTTTGCGTGAACGACCGGTCGCCGTTTCTTCGGGCCCTTCGTCGCGCGCCCTGCTGCAGTGCGTCTCACACGAGGCGCGGGCCGAAGGGGTATATGAAGGGATGTCCGCTCATCGCGCCCGTCTTCTATGTCCTGCGCTTCATCTCCTGCCGCCCGACCCCCATCTGCTGGCACGCGGCAATCAAGCCCTGCAGCGGTTGGTCGGCAACTATACGCCGGTGGTGGAACCCGGCGACGGAGGGCGATTGTTTCTCGATCTGACCGGCTGCAGTCGTCTTCTCGGACCGGGGCGCGACGTGGCCGCGCGCCTGGAGAAAGAACTGCGGCAGCGGCTGCGCTTGAATGGCAATGTCGGTGTGGCCGGCAACAAGCTGGTGGCGCGCATCGCCGCCGGCTGCCTGGAGCGTTCCGGGGTGTGCGATGTGCTGCGCGGCGCCGAGCAGAGTTTTATCGGCCCGCTGCCGACAACGGTGCTGCCGGGGATCGGGCCGACCCGCCAGGCCGGGCTGCTGCAGGATCTCAACATCCGCTTCGTGCAGGAGCTGGCCGCCCTGTCCGTGGCGCAGACGCGGCTTGTCGTCGGGGCCTTTGCGCCGCTTCTGCATCAGCGCTCCCGCGGCATCGACCCCAGCCCGGTGTGCCCGCCGCAGAAATCTCCGCAAGTGGTGGAGGAAACCTTCCTGGCGCGCCAGGATAACGACGATCAGGTGCTGCTCGCCGCGCTGTGCCAGCTGGTGGAAGCCTGCGGCCGTCGTCTGCGTCGTCTGCGCCGCATGACGGCGGAGATCGTTCTTTGCCTGACCTACGCCGACGGCGTCAGCCATCAGCGCCGGGCGGCATTGGATATCCCCTGCAATCATGATCTTGAACTCTACACGACGGCCGAGGATCTTTTGAGACGGGCCTGCGAGCGACGGGTGCGCATCAAGGGGCTGCGCCTGGAGTGCCGGCAGCTGTGCCCCGCCATTTCGCAGGTCGACCTGTTCACCCGCGCCGGACCTTCGCCACGCCAGGCCGCTCTCCAGCAGGCCCTTGACCAGGTGCGCGACAAGTACGGCGTGGCGGCCGTGCGTCGCGGCCGCACTCTCCATTTATGAACTACGCCGCCCTGCACGTCCATTCAGCCAGTTCCCCGCAGTGGGGTGTGCGCTCTCTGCCTGACCTCTGCGCCGCGGCCCGCTCCCTGGGGATCAGGTCGCTGGCGCTGACGGATCGCAACGGCCTCTACGGCGTACCGCATTTTATTGAAGCCGCCCGATCCTGCGGCCTCGCCCCGATCATCGGCGCCGAGGTGTGCACCGCCGGTCAGCGGGCAGTGCTGCTGGCCGAAGATGAGACCGGGTATGCCCACCTGTGCCGCCTGCTTTCGGATCTGCACTGCCGGGATGATTTCGACCTGGTCCGCAGTTTAAGTCATGCACGGCGTGGCCTGACGGTGATCAGCGATGATGCGCAGGTGCTGCGTTCGCTGTGCCGTCAAAGCCGCGCCGGGCTCTACGTGGAACTCTCGCCGGGCCATCAGATGCACCGCGCCCTGGCCCTTGCGCGGGAGCTGAAGCTGGCGCCGGTGGCCACCACGCGCGCGCTGCTGCTCGACGACGAAGACTACGAAACTCACCGCGTCCTGCGGGCCATCGCCCTCAACACCCGGCTTTCGCGTCTGGCGCCTGCAGATGTAGCGGGGGAGGGCGACCGCCTGATGTCGGCGGCACAGCTGGCGCAGTTTTTCCCCCACTGCCCGCAGGCCCTTGACAACACGCTGGAGATTGCCGCCCGCTGTCGCACCGACTGGGATTTCAGCACCACCATATTCCCCGCGTTCAACGGCCTGAACGACGATGAGGCGTTCGCCGTTCTTGAAGCCCGGTCCCGGGAGGGAGCCCGTCGGCGCTACGGCGACATCGACGCGCGCGTCGAGGAGCGGCTGCGCAGGGAGCTGGACCTGATCTTCGCCAAGGGCTTTGCCCATTACTTTCTGGTGGTGGAGGAGCTGGCCCGCCAGTCGCCGCGCACCTGCGGGCGCGGCAGCGCAGCGGCGTCGCTGGTGGCCTACACCCTGGGCATCACCCATGTCGATCCGCTGGCGTACAATCTGTTCTTCGAGCGCTTTCTCAACGAAGGGCGGCTCGACCCGCCGGATATCGACATCGATTTCCCTTGGGATGAGCGGGACGCCATCCTCGATTTCGCCTTTCGGCGCTACGGCGCGCGACGCGCGGCGATGGTGGCCAACCAGATCAGCTTCAAGGGGCGCTCGTCATTGCGGGAGGTGGCCAAGGTCTTCGGTTTCGAGGAAGCGGAGATCAAGTCCGTGACCTCGCGGTTGTCCGGCTACTGCAGAGCCGGGGGCGTTGCTGCGGCTATCGCAGATGACCCGTTGTTTCAGGATCGCTCTTTGAATGAAGACTGGCGGCAGGTGCTGCGCATTGCCGGTCGCCTTGAGGGGCAGCTGCGCCATCTCGGCCTGCACTGCGGCGGGCTGGTGGTGGTTCCCGATGAAATCCGCCGCTACGTCCCGGTCGAAGTCTCCGCCCGCGGTCTGCCCCTGATCCAGTGGGAAAAAGACCAGGCCGAGGCCGCGGGACTGGTCAAGATCGATATCCTCGGCAACCGCTCCCTGGCGGTGATTCGCGATGCACTGCAGGCCGTCAAGGAGCAGACCGGCCGCGAAATCGACTACGCCAGCTGGCAGCCGCTGGAGGATGCGCGCACCCGCAAGCTGCTCTGCCAGGGGGAGACCATGGGCTGCTTCTACATCGAATCGCCCGCCACCCGGCAGCTGCTCAGGCGCATGTTCGAACAGGGGCCGGCCGAGGACGGCGCTTTTCTCTTCGAGCACCTGGTCATGGCGTCTTCCATCATCCGACCGGCTGCCAACAACTTTATCCGTGAGTTTATCGCCCGCATGCGCGGCAAGTCCTGGCGTTCTCCGCACCCGCTGCTTGACAGCGTGCTGGAGGAAACCTACGGCATCGCCATCTACCAGGAGCAGATTACCCAGATTGCCATGGCGCTGGCCGGCTTCACGGCGTTCGAGGGAGATCAGCTGCGCAAAATCATCAGCAAGAAGCACAAGGCGCAGACGCTGAAGGATTACCGGCAGAAATTCTTTGCCGGAGGCCTTAAAAAAGGGATCGACGACAAAACCCTGCAGGCGGTGTGGGAGCAGATTCTCTCCTTCGGCGGGTACTCCTTCTGCAAGCCGCACTCGGCCTCCTACGCCCTGGTCAGCTGCAAGTCGGCCTACCTCAAGGCCCATTACCCGGCGCAGTTCATGGCGGCGGTCATTTCCAACCGGGGCGGTTTCTATTCCCCGCTGGCCTATCTTTCCGAAGCGCGCCGCATGGGGTTGACCATCCTGCCCCCCGATATTAATCAGAGCGAGGACCACTACCTTGGGCGGGACAGGGCTCTGCGCATCGGTTTCATGCAGATTCAGGGGCTTTCGCACAATGCGCTCAAGGCGGTGCTGGCTGAACGTGAAAAAGGGGGGGATTTCCGTGATTTTCATGATTTTCTGCAGCGTGTGCGCCTCGATTGCGCCGATGTCCAGCGGCTGATCAAGGCCGGTTGTTTCGACGCGCTGGAGGGACGGTCACATCGCCCGGTTCTGCTGTGGCAGTGCCTCGCTGATTCACGGCAGGATGCCGTCGGGCAGACCGGGCTGCTGTTTGAGGCTCCGGCGCTCGACCTGCCCAGACCGCCTCCCTACGACGACAGAAAGGTTCTCGCCCAGGAAGTCGAAACCCTTGGGATGCTGGTGTCCTGCCACCCGCTGCGTCTCTACCGCCGGCAGATCGAACGCCTCAAGCCGGTGCCCGCTCGCTCCCTGGAGGAATGGGCCGGGCGCTACATCACCATGATCGGCTGGTGGGTGACCGGCAAGAGGGTGCGGGACAAAAACGGCCGCCCCATGGAATTTGTTTCCTTCGAAGACACCACCGCCATCTTCGATGCGACGTTCTTTCCCGCCGCCTACGGGCGCTTCTGCCGCAAACTCTCGCGCCTGCGGCCCTACGTGCTCAAGGGCAGGGTGGAAGAGGACTTCGGCGTGGCGACCCTGAGGGTGGAATGGGTCGGTTTTCTGGATGAAAAAGAGTGATCACGAGTGATCACCCTTTGGCCGAGCGTGCCTTCACCAGCGCGGAGATCTCCTTGAACTGCGGATCGCTTGACACCTTGACCAGTTGAAATACCGCCGTTTCCGAAGTGGTGACGACCGCTCCGGCCGACCGGGCCGATTCCAGCGCGTTCAGATAGTCGATTTCGCCGCGCGACATGATGCCGTCGCGGACCAGATGCACGTCAAAACCTTCCCGCAGCAATCCAAGCACCGTCTGAAAGACGCACACATGGGCTTCCATGCCGACGACAATCGCCTGGCGGCGCCCCAGTGAATTCATGTGTTCGATGAAAGAGGGTTCGCCGCAGCATCCGAAGGTGAGCTTTTCGATGACCTTGTCGCGGCAGGCATCGGCCAGGTCGGGCACCATGTGCCCGATGCCGCGCGGATACTGTTCCGTGCCGACCACCGGAACTCCGAGCAGCCGCGCACTCTTTAAGACGAAAGTGATATTGCGCAGAACTTCGGCGTAGCGGTCCTGGTCCATAACTGGGACCAGCCGCTCCTGCACATCGACCACGACCAGAACGGCCTGGTCGCGTTCCAGAATGAATTTGGCCACAGTAGTGTTCATAGGAAATTCTCCTTTGCAGTGCCGGCAAAAGCAGGATAAAAGTAGCATCAATGTTTACATTTGGAATGGTTGCATTTTTTCTCTGCCTTCGGCTACCATATTCTTATTATGTATCTTCGCATTCCCCGATATTTGGTAGCGCTGATCAGCGTCATGGTCTTTGTTCTCGCAGGCCAGACCAGTGTGCAAGGCTACGTCTGGTGTCTTGGTGAGAACAGGCACGCAGCGCTTGAGCATCCTGTAGCGGGTGACTGCCACGGCGCTGAGCGGGCGCCGGGCGTTTGCGGAGACGAGCACTCCGATAATGAAGATGATGCCTTTCATGCCTTTTGTGAAGTGGCCTCCTGCGGGCCCTGCCTCGATCTGCCTGCCTCGGTCAAGGCCAACTTTCGCCGTGCAGGGGACTTTGACGCGGACGATATTCTGATTGATCTGCCCCTGGTGGGTTTTTCCTTCCCGCTGGCGGCATCCTCCGATCAATTTATACCGCAACTTTTTCCGCAACCCCCTCCAGAGACCGATCCTTTCCTGGTTTCTCTTCGCACGGTTGTCCTTCTGCATTGATTCACCCCCCTGTACCGTTCTGCTGTATTTTTCTACCCAAAAGTTCATAAAAACCAAAAATTTGCGCTTTAGGTCGATTCTTTCAGACTGAGTCTTGTTCCGTGTTCACAGGTGCGGATTCGAGCGGGTTGCCCGCTGCGGCGGAATGAATCGAGGTGCGTGAATATATTTGCTCTTCATCGTTTTGCGTTGATGGAGACGCACAGGAGGTTGTTCGTATGAACCGTAAACCGTTCGCCGGGTTGCTGGCGATGGTGCTGGCAGTTCATGTTCTGCACAGCCCGCAGAAGGTTTATGCCGCAGATGCCGCGTCGGCGCTGCCCGTTTTGTCCGTGGCGGAAGTTGTTGAGCGTACGCTGGAAAACCATCCCGCTCTCTCCGCCGCGGGACATGAATCCGCTGCTCTGGAGCATGAAGTGCGGCAGGCCGGGGTCCGTCCCAATCCTGAGCTTTCCCTGGAGTTGGAGAACTTCGGCGGCAGCGGCGAGTTTGCCGGAACCGACCGGGCAGAGACCACGCTGCGCCTCAGCCAGCAATTGGAGCTGGGAGGCAAGCGCTCGGCGCGTCGGCATGTCGCCCGCTCCGCCCTGGAACTGGGCCTGCAGGAAAAGGAACTTGTGCGTATCGAGGTCGCATCCAAAGCGGTGGCACGTTTTCTCGAACTGGTGGCCGCCCAGCAGCGTGAAGCTGTGGCCCGTGACCAGGTGGCGTTGAATGAAAGCCTGCTGTCGGCGGTTGAGGAACGGATCGCCGCCGGAAAATCCGCTTCGATCGAGAAAAAGCGCTTTTCTTCGCGTCTGGCCGAAGCGCGACTGGAACTGAGGCGAGTCCAGCGCGAGGTTTCTGCAGCCCGACAGGTGCTGGCCTTGTTCTGGCAGGGTGAACAGAGTGATTTTATCGCTGCGGAGGATGATTTCCTCCGCGTTGCGGAGATTCCCGAGCGATCGACACTTCTTGCAGACCTTGAAAAAAGCCCCGCCGTGCAGCGGGCAAAGGGCATGCGAGTTAGGACAGAGCAGGAGCTGCGGCTGGCACGCGCCGAGGGGGTGGTCGATCCGACCCTGAGTCTCGGCGTCAAGCGTGATGAGGATGCCGACGATCATGCCATCGTTGCTGAAATTTCCGTGCCGCTGCCGCTGTTCGACCACAACCGGGGCGCCATCGCGGCCGCCCGCTCGCGTCTTGATAAGGCGCGGGAGGAAAAAAACGCCGCCAGGCTTGATCTGGAATGGCAGGTGGTGCGTGGCTGGAGCCAACTTGACAGCGCCTATGACGAGGTCCTCTCCTTGCGCGACGATGTGATTCCGGCCGCAGAGAAGAGCTTTGAAGGAATCCGCTACGGTTATCAGGCCGGAAAATTCGGGTTGCTCGATGTTCTGGATGCGGAACAGAGTCTTTTTGCCGCAAAAAGCCTGCAGATCGATGCGCTGCTGGCCTATCACCGCGCCGTGCTTGAACTGGAGCGCCTGCTGGGACGCAGTGTTCTCAAGACCCTTCAGTACCTGAATTTTTCAAAATACGAGGATAAATAATGAAGACGCAATCTCTGATACGTAAGCTGCTGGTTGCTTCGGCCATCCTTGCGATGGTGCTGATTTACTCCACAATGACCGCGGCCCGCCCCGATGACGGCCACTCCCATGAGGACCAAGAACTTGAAGACCTGTTCAATGACAGTTCGCAGGACCACGACGACCACGACGACCATGCGTCCCATGCCTCCCATGCGTCCCATGACTCCCACGCCCACACCAGCGCCGACGACACCTGCCCCGAACACCGGGTCCTCGAAGCCGAAGATGCCCTCTGCCGCGGCGACCATCTGGCCGAGCTGCAACCGGGGCAATCCATGCTGGTCCGTCTTGGTTCTCTCGAGGCGGCGGATCGGGCAGGGGTGATGCTGACCCGGGCTCTGCCGGTTTCGACTGCAAGGGAAGAAAGCGTGCCTGCCCGGGTCGAGTTCAATCGCAGCCGGCTGGCCCGCATTTCGTCCCCCGCCCAGGGGGTGGTGCGAGAAGTCCGGGTGCGCCCCGGCGATCGAGTAACCAAAGGCGCTGTGCTGGCAGAGATCAGCATGCCGGAGCTTGCCGCCTTGAAATCCCAATTTCGCGCGGCACGGGCAGATGCCGCACGCAGCGAGGCTGCTTATGTGCGCGAGCAGGATCTGCTGGCACGTGGCATCAGCTCGCGACAGGAGTTTCAACAGGCTGAAGCGCAATACGCGGCCGCGCGCAGCGAGGTGGAACGCTACCGCCAGCAACTTCTTGATTTCGGTTTGACCGATGAGGGAATCGAGGAGTTGGTTTTATCCGAAAAGGGCAGCGCACGGGTCGCACTGCGCGCACCTTTTGATTCCGTCGTGATCGAGACTGCATCTGCCGTGGGGGAACGGACCTCGCCGGACAGTCCGCTGTTCGTGCTGGCCGACCTCGATAAATTGTGGGTCGAACTGAACCTGCCCGCCTCCCGGATTTATGAGGCGCGTGTCGGCGCCGATGTCCGGGCAAGCTTCGACGGGCTGCCCGGCATGCATTTCTCGGGGAAGGTTTTTCAAATCGGGGCATCCCTCGACGAGCGTAGTCGCACCTTGAAAGTTCTGGCAGAGGTGAATAACCCCCAGCATCGCCTGAGGGTCGGCATGTATGGTGAAGCCTGGCTGCTTTCTGAGCAGAAGGGCAGTGTGCCGGGTGTCCCCGCAGCGGCAGTGCAGCAGATCGATGGCGTTCCCTATCTTTTTATCCAGCAGGAGGCCGACTTATTTGAATTGCGGCGGGTGGAAACAGGTCGTCGCGTCGGGGACCTGGTTCCTGTAACAGCGGGACTGGATCTGCATGAATCGGTGGTTTCCGGGCAGGGTTTCGCGCTGAAATCCGAAATTCTCAAGGCACGCCTGGGTGCCTCCTGTGCGGATCATTAAGGGGGATTAAATGCTGGCAAAACTGATTGAAGTCGCCCTGCGCAACCGCCTGCTGGTGGTGCTGCTGTTCTGCGTGGCGTTCGCGGCCGGAATCTGGTCGTTGTGGCACCTGCCGGTCGACGCCTTTCCCGATACCACCCCGGTGCAGGTGCAGATCAACACCACGGCACCCGCCCTGGGCCCGGAAGAAATCGAAAAACAGATTTCACAACCAGTGGAGTTGGCCATCTCCGGCCTGCCGGGGCTGGTCCATGTCCGCTCTATTTCCAAGTTTGGCCTGTCGCAGGTCGTCGCGATCTTCGAAGACGAGATGGCGATCCTTGACTCCCGTCAGCTGATCATGGAGAGGCTGGCTGGAGTCACGCTGCCGGAAGGGATCGATCCGCCGGAGCTGGGACCCATCTCCACCGGACTCGGCGAGGTTTTTCACTATATCGTACGCTCCGAGAATCCCGACTACGGTCTCGATGATCTGCGCACCCTGCATGACTGGGTCGTCAAGCCGCAGCTGCGCAAAGTTTCCGGCGTGGCGGAAGTCAACTCCTGGGGCGGTCTTGAAAAGCAGTACCACGTCATTGTCTCTCCCGACGCTCTGATTAAATATGGCCTGACCTATGAGGATGTCGCTGAGGCCCTGCGAAATAATAACGCCAATGTCGGCGGGGGGCAGGTCGTCACCGGCGGGCAGACTCTGCTGGTGCATGGCCTCGGACGGGTTTCCACCCTGGAGGAAATCTCCGATATCGTCATTCGCTCCTATGACGGGGCCCCGGTACTGATTCGCGACGTCGCCGAGGTCTCCATAGGTCATGAACTGCGGCGCGGGGCGGTGTCCGCGAACGGCAAGGGCGAGGTTGTGCTGGGGCTCGGCTTCATGCTGATGGGCGAAAACAGCCGTGAGGTGACCCATAATCTCCGTCAGGCCCTGGATCGCGTGCAGACCACCCTGCCGGAGGATGTCCTGATCGAGCCGGTTTATGAGCGCACTTCGCTGGTCGATCAGGTGATCGATACGGTCAAGCACAACCTGACCGCCGGTGCCATCCTGGTGGTTGCCGTTCTGTTTCTGCTGCTCGGCAATCTGCGCGCCGGGCTGCTGGTGGCGGCCACCATCCCCATGGCCATGCTCTTCGCTTCGCTTGGGATGGCGCAGATGGGGATCGCGGCCAGCCTGCTTTCCCTTGGCGCGATCGATTTCGGGTTGCTGGTCGACGGCTCGGTCGTGATGACCGAGGCCAATCTGCGGCGTTTGACGGAGCGCCGCGTGCAGTTGAACCGGCCCTTGAGCGCGGCGGAACGTTTTGATGTGGTGCTGGCCTCCAGCCAGGAGGTGGCGCGCCCCATCGTGTACGGCATGGGGATCATCGTGCTGGTCTTTCTGCCGGTGCTCACCCTGGAAGGGATCGAAGGCAAGATGTTCAAGCCGATGGCCTGGACGCTGATCTTCGCCCTGGTGGGCGGTCTGCTGGTGGCGATCATTCTCTCCCCGGTGCTGTCTCTGCAGTTCATGAAGGATCCGTCGGTGCGCAAGCGCCGTTTTGCTTCCGCCCTGCAGCAGTTTTATGAAGCGACCCTGACCCGGGTGCTGCGTCACCGGTTTGTTTTTCTCGGCGGCGTTCTGCTGCTGGTGGTGGCGACCACCGTACCTGCTTTGCGGCTGGGGGGTGAGTTCCTTCCGCGTCTGTCCGAAGGATCGCTGGTGGTCAGCGTCGTGCGTCTGGCGGGAGTCTCGGTGGATGAATCCATTGAATACAACACCCGCATGGAGAAGCTTCTTCTGGAGAAATTTCCCGATGAAATTCAGGCGGTCTGGAGTCGCCTGGGCAGCGCCGAGGTGGCCACTGATCCTATGGGAACGGAACTGACCGATATTTTTCTCACTCTGCACCCCCGTGATCAGTGGACGCGTGCCTCCAGCCAGGCTCAGCTGAGCGCGCGGGTGGAGGAGGCTCTGCACGGCCTGCCGGGGATCCGTTCCGTTCTGACCCAGCCCATCGAGCTGCGAGTGAACGAGATGCTTTCCGGAATCCGCGGCGATGTGGGGATCAAGATTTTCGGAGAGGATTTTGAAAATCTGGTGGCCCTGGGTGAACAGGTCGAGCATGTGCTTGCCGAGGTCGAAGGCGCCTCCGATGTGTCGGTGGAGCAGATCACCGGCCAGCCGACGCTGCGCATCGAAGTCGACCGCAAGGCACTGGCCCGCCACGGGGTCACTGCGCAGGAGGTCCTCGACATGGTGGCTGCAGTCGGCACCCCCAAAGTGGGTGACATCTTTGAAGGGGAGCGCTCTTTTCCCCTGGTCCTGCGACTGCCCGATGCCATGCGCCATGATCCGGACGCCCTTGCGCGGATGCTGATTCCGACCAGCGGAGGTGCGGTGGTGCCTCTGCAGGATCTGGCCAACATCAGTGAAGTGGAACGCCCCTCCACCATCAATCGAGAGTGGGGACGACGCCTGATCAAGGTCCAGGTCAATATCCGCGACCGCGACATCGCCACTTTTGTCGCAGAGGCGCAAGAGAAGGTCGGAAATGAAGTATCGCTGCCTGATGGCTACGTGATCGAGTGGGGCGGCCAGTTCGAAAACCTGGAACGCTCTCAGAAGCGCTTGATGGTCGTGGTGCCGTTGACGTTGCTGCTGATTTTCTTTCTGCTTTATTTCAGCCTCAAGCGCCTGCGTGATGTGCTCATCATTTACACCGGCATCCCGCTGGCGGCGGTCGGCGGCGTTGTTGCCCTCTATCTGCGGGGAATTCCTTTCAGCGTGAGTGCCGCCATCGGCTTTATCGCCCTGTCCGGCATCGCGGTTCTCAACGGCCAGGTGCTGGTATCGGCCATTCGCGGCCTGCAAAAGGATGGCCTGCCGTTGGTGGAGGCAGTCACAGGAGCCGCGCGCCAGCGTCTGGTGCCGGTTCTGGCCACCGCGGTGACCGATGCGGTCGGTTTTCTGCCGATGGCCGTTTCGGTCGGGGTGGGCGCCGAGGTACAGCGACCGCTGGCGACAGTCGTGGTGGGCGGTGTGCTGACCTCGACCCTGCTGACGCTCTTTGTCCTGCCGACGCTTTACGTCTGGTTCGGCGGTAGAGCAAAAGAAGTATCGGAAAATACCCTTGCACAGTAAGATCGCCCTGTTTACCCTGACCGGAGACATTTTCCGGTCGGGGAGGCCGGATTTTATTCAGGAGGAT
>JAXHUR010000003.1:0-68989 GCA_034189505.1 Thermodesulfobacteriota bacterium
CGATCTTGCCCAGTCCCTGAATGTAGCGGCTGGCGGCGGCACGGGTCGAGCGGGGCGGCGGTTCGATGTTGGAATCGGGGATGTCAGCAACCTCGCTTACTTCATCGACGACCAGTCCGACCGCCGTCCCGTTGACGTTGACCACGATGATGCAGGTGCGGTCGTTGTATTCCAGGGGGGGCAGCATGAAGCGGGTGCGGACGTCCATAACCGGAATCACCTTGCCGCGCAGATTGATCACGCCTTTAACGAATTCCGGCATGTCGGGCACTTCGGTAATCTTCTGAATGCCGATGATTTCAGTCACATAGCGGATTTCGATCCCATAGTCTTCATCGGCCAGATGGAAGGTGAGATACTTGCCTTTCTGGGTATCTTCCTCGCCGCCGGAGGTCTCGTTCAAATCGAGAGTTTGAGTCGCTTCGGCCATGGCAATCTCCTTTTTACTTGCGCGCTATTTTTGAATCAGTTCTGCCTGTCCGGAAAACATTTGCCATTGAATAGAAAGATTAATGGTCAGGCGGTCACCGGAAGACTTAATCGTAAATTACTATCAATTAAGATAGTGTAATTATTCTGCGCACTGTCGTCAAGCAAAAAGAATGCAGAGCAATCAGAGACCGTTGCGGGCAATGATGTTTTAACTCAGGATGGCGTCGAAGCGCCCTTGCTTTTTTTTGTCATGGTTGCGAATTTCCATAAACCCAGCAGGCCAAGCGCTAAAAAAACAAAACCGCGGATGCGGGGCGGCTCTTTCCCTTCGCTGAGAAACAGGACCTCGCCTTCCAGATTTAAACCGCCTGCTTCTGCAAGTTCGCGAAGGCGTTCCTGGTTCGATGAAGCGACCAGCGATCCCTGCATCATGCCGACGACCGGTCTTTCAATAAGAAATTTATCCTGATTCTGTTCGCGGAACTCCTGCTGTTCTTTGTACGTGTCAAGGTTGAAATAGTAGGTGGTAAAGGTATCGACCATCGCCTGATCGTGTGTTTCAACCAGAATGTGGAAGCTGCTCTGCTGCGGGTCTGCAACCAGGGGCACCAGTAATGCGTCGACCTCCAGTGTTCCGGAAGTCGAAATGGCCTCGGCAAGATCGAGAACGCCGCCGGTGATTTCCATCCATTCCTGCGGCGGTTGGCTCGGGTCGAGTTCCGTGATGGGGATTTCGAGGGGTTGTGTGTTGGCGAAAAAAAGTCGCAGATCCGCCTGACCCAGGTAGAGAAGAACCAGGCAGACGGCCAGCAGGGTGAAGCGAAAACGATCCATGGAAAATGTCCCTTTGGTTTTGATGCAGACGGTCAAAAAAATGGGCCACCGAGTGGTGGCCCATTATTATTGCAGTTAGTTCATGATCAGGGCAAGGTGTTTCAGGCGCCTATCTTCTCTGCCGTGTCGGCAAGCTCGCCTTTCTTCTGAGTCATCAGGGAGACCAGCACCAATGCGATGAAGCTCAGCGGGATCGAGATGGCGGCCGGGCTGTTGAACTGCACCGGCGCGTCTCCCGGCAGCAGACCGTAGCGGGTCCACATATCGGGGGAGATCAGGATCAAGCCGAGAGCGGAGACCAGGCCAACCAGGATTGAAGCCGCGATGCCTTGTGCTGTCGTCTTTTTCCAGAACAGCAGCATCAGGATGGCGGGCAGGTTGGCTGAAGCAGCCACCGCGAAGGCCCAGCCCACCAGGAAGGAGACGTTCATTCCTTCGAAGACGATGCCCAGGTAAATCGCGATGGCGCCAACTGTAATGGCGGCGATTTTACCGGCGCGCACCTTGCCCGTATCGCTCATCTTCATGCCGAAGAAGTTGTCCATCAGGTCATGGGCTACCGCACCTGAGGCCGCGACGATCAGGCCTGAAACGGTGCCGAGAACCGTAGCGAACGCCAGCGACGAGATGATGGCAAACAAAAAGACCCCAAACGATAGTGCCAGCAGCGGCGCGGACATGTTGTTGTCGGTCAGGTTGATCACGCCGCTGGTCATGGCGCCCAGGCCGAGGAACAGGGTCAGCACATAGAAAAAGCCGATGGCCGCGATGGCGACGATGGTGGATTTACGGGCCGCCGCCTGGCTGGGCACCGTGTAGTAGCGGATCAGGATGTGGGGCAGGGCAGCGGTACCGCAGAACAGAGCCAGCATCAGGGATACGAAGTTGAATTTTTGCAGCCCGGTCGCATTGTCAACCTTGAATTTCAGGCCGGGACGCAGCACGCGGGAGCCGGGGGTCGGCTTCTGGTAGAAAATCTGGTACTTGGTGTTCCCATCCATCAGATATTTCTTGCCCCACAGCACGATCGTGGAGTCCTGCAAGGCGCTGAGGTAGGCGAAGGGGCCGACCGCGCCGGTCTGGGCGACGGACTCGCCGTTGACGTTGAGTTCTTTTATATGGCCGACAGGGAAGAAGCGCCCTTCGTCTTTCTTGGCGCCGTTGAAGAGTTCGGTGCCATCAGGGGTGGTAGCGACAAAGAGGGTCTCCTCCAGGGTGAAGCCGCCTTCGGCGTTCTTGTTGACCTGCCAGATGGATTCTTTGCCATTCTGCATCATCTTGACGAAACCGGCTTCGCCGAATTCGGTGGACTGCCAGTTGGGTGTGCTGGCGTAGCCGTCAGCCACGAGACGTCCATCTGCAGCGACGCTGGCCTGCAGGGTCGCGAACTTATGGTTCGGGTCGTCGCCCCAGCCGGTGGGGTCGGTGCTCAGACCGCGGGTCAGCACGGAGATGACGACGATGGTGGAAACGATCAGCAGCAGGGCGCCCTTGAAGAACTGCACGTAGGTGGTGGAGGCCATGCCGGCTGTGGCGACAATAATGGTAACAACGACACCGACGATCGAGACGCCGACCCAGTGCGGCATGCCGAGCAGGGGGGTAACCAGCACGCCGGCGCCGACCATCTGCGGAATCAGGTAAAAGACCGATACGCACAATGTCGAGATGGCGGCCATCAACTGAATCGATTTGGAGTTGAACGTCGAGTCGAGAGCATCGGTGAAGGTGTATTTGCCAAGACGCTTCATCGGCTCAGCCACCAGGAACAGGGCAACCATCCAGCCTGCCAGGTAGCCGATAGCATACATCCAGCCGTCGTAGCCGGCAGTTGCGATCATGCCGCAGATGCCGAGAAACGAAGCGGCTGAGAGGTAGTCGCCGGCAAAGGCAATCCCGTTGGTGAACCAGTGAATGTTGCCGCCCGCAGCATAGTAGCCGTCTGATGAGGTCGTGCGCCGGGCCAGATAAAAAGAGAGGCCGAGAACAAAAGCAACGAACACAAAAAAAAGAACAATGGCCAATGGTGAAGTTTGGTAATTCATCAAGCCCCTCCCTTACTTGTTCAATCGGGTTTCTGCGCTGGTGCACAGGTAGTTGTAGATGACGGCAAGAACCAGGGCGAAGACAAGAAGGCCAAAACCATAGACGATGGCCAGTGTCTGCCCGAAAATAACCATCTGCATCATCTTGGGCTTGGCGGTGTTGATGACGACAAAACCGAAATACACCAGGGTGTAGATGACAAACATAATGATTCCGAGGCGGGTTTTGTACGAGGCAGCATTATCTTTGCCAAGTTTGACAGCGGGTCCGTGTCCCATGAGCGTTACTCCTTTTCTCTCTGTTTTTCTCTCTGGAAGTTTCTGCGGATTGCGCATGGCATAAAAAATAGACAAAATAAAATCAATGATTGTTACATGGAGGCCCGCCAGGGCCTTAAACGCTCACTGAGGGAAGTGGCGTCTGTTTGTGCGGTAGCATTTCCCCGGATGCCCGGGGACATTGTTTTGCCTCCTTTCTCTCGGTTCGCCGGTGAGGGAGCCGGACAGAAAAATGTTTAATTTTTACCAGTAATGCGCCCCCAGCAAACGCATAAAAAACCATATCGGGGCGCAATTTTTTCAGGACATAATACGCCGTTCTAAAATTGTGTCAACCTTAAACTTGAATTTATATAGCCGTTTTGCTCTGTAAAATGCTGTTAAAATGCTGTAAGTCCTTAAAAGTATGATTCAAAAATGCTTTGAGTTGCAAGTTTTCGCAAAGATTTCCTGAAAAAGTAAAAACTGATTTCTTTCTTTGAATAAATGTTATTTTTTGCATTATGTTGATTGCGTGTTTTTCAGGTTATGTCATAACCCTGTTCGTTTTTTTAACAGAAAATGGAAAAAATGCGGTAATAGGGATGGGAGAACGTTAATTCGAGAGAGGAACAGACGGGAGGAATCTTCCCTTGTGGACTGGAATGAAAGGGTGTGATGCCATGCGCTACAAAGTCGTGGAAACCAGTACCGTGACAGACGATTCGCTGGAGGCCATTCTCAACGAATGGACGCAGCAGGGTTGGCAGTTCGATGCGGTGAAATTCGTCATGCACGAGGGCAGTCGTCGCCCAGCCATGGCGTTTGTTTTCTTCACCCGTGAAGAAGAGTGAGGTCCTCCCAACCCTTCACGGGTAAAGCGCAGCTCAATAAGCCAGGCCGGTTTTTTTGCGCACCTTGCGCAGGGTTTTCGCACCGGCGGCGCGGGCTTTCTCCGCACCGCGCGCCAGAATGGCACGCAGGCCGTCTGGATCGGCCAGCAGCTCGCGACGCCGCTCGGCATAGGGGGCGAAGAAGTCGCGAACCGTTTCAAACAGCTCCTGCTTCACTTCCCCGTATCCCATGCCGCCAGCCTCATATCTGTCGCGCAGTCCCTGCTGCTGTTCTTTGTCGAGGAACAGGCGGTAGATCTGGAACACATTGCAGGTATCGGGATTTTTCGGGGCTTCCACCGGCGTCGAGTCGGTGACGATGCGCATAATCTGCTTGCGCAGCGCTTTATCTTCCTGAAACAGATCGATGGTATTGCCGTAGCTTTTGCTCATCTTCTGGCCGTCGATTCCTGGGACCGTCGCGACCTCATCGTCGATTTCGGGTTCGGGGATGGTGAAGATGTCGCCGTAATGATGATTGAATTTCAGGGCAATGTCGCGCGCCACTTCGACATGCTGCTTCTGGTCCTTGCCCACCGGAACCTTCTCGCTCTGAAACAGCAGGATGTCGGCCGTCATCAGGACCGGGTAGGCGAACAGACCGTGATTGGGCGCGATCCCCTTGGCGATCTTGTCCTTGTAGCTGTGACAGCGCTCCAGCAGCCCCATGGGGGTGAAATTCGACAGCGCCCAGGTCAGCTCCTGAACTTCCGGAACGTCGGACTGCACCCAGAATGTGCTGCGTTCCGGGTCCATCCCCAGGGCGAGGAAGTTGGCCGCCGCTTCCAGCGTTCCGCGCGCCAGAGCCTTGCCGTCGCTGACGGAGGTCATGGCGTGGTAGTTGGCGATAAAGCAGAAGAGATCTTCGTTCTCCTGGTAGGCAATCATCTTCTTCATCATGCCGAAGTAATTGCCGAGATGAAGATTGCCGGAGGGCTGAATGCCGCTGAGAATTCTCATGTTCTGAATCCTTTTCCTGGGATGGGGACCTGCATGGAAAACGAAAGCCGCGGCAAGGAGGCCGCGGCTTTCGTCTTGATTGAGGTTTTGAGCCGCCGCGAGCCTGACCTGAATTCGCGGCGAAACCTTGTTGTCAGGCGCGCGAACCCGAGTGCATCCAGATCCGCCACCAGCATTTATTCAGAAGCTTTTGTTCAGTCATCGTCGCCATGGCGCTATAAGCTAGCAGGTTCCGTCGATGGCGTCAATTCCCAATCATCAGGACTGGGGCGGGCGATTGCCGTTCATCATCATGGCCATCTGCGCCAGCTGGCCCAGGTCGATTCCGCTGTCCTTGATCAGCCCCATGAAAATCGGGAGCAACTGCATAAGAAAGTCGCGGTCCTGCATGACTTCGCGAGACAGCTGAGGCAGGGTCTGCAGCAGGAGCTGCTTTTTCTCATCGCCTTCCAGCGCCAGCACGGCGTTTTTCAATTCGTCTACACTCATTTGGGATTTTGACTCCTGATATCATGTGTTTTTGGATTTGCCCCTCTTCGTGCTTTTGGGCGGGGACTGGTTGAAGGCAATTTCAAAAACTTCATCGTAATTTGTGGCAAAATGAACTTCGAGCCCTTCCTGCAGGTAGGAGGGCAGCCCCTCGAAGTCCTTGCGGTTGGCTTCCGGAAAAATCAGGGTTTTGAGCCCGCCGCGCCGCGCTGCGATGGTCTTTTCCTTAACCCCGCCGATGGGCAGGACCCGTCCGGTCAGCGTCAGCTCACCGGTCATGCCGAGCCGATCACGCACCGGTTTGTTCAACACCATAGACAGCAGCGCAGTGGTCATGGTGATGCCGGCGGAGGGGCCGTCTTTGGGTGTTGCGCCGGCCGGCACATGCAGATGAACAAAATGGCGGTCGAAGAAGTCGGCATCGCTGCCGTATTTCTTCAGGTGTCCCATGGTAAAGGAGTAGGCGATCTCGCTGCTCTCCACCATGACGTTGCCCAGCTGCCCCGTCTGCTTGAACCCCTTGTTCTTGCTGGGCACGGCCGTGGCTTCGATCTGCAGTGTGGCGCCGCCCATGCTGGTCCAGGCCAGCCCGGTGGCCACACCCGGCACCCCTTCGAAGAATTCCTCCGCAGTGAAGACTGGTTTGCCGAGGTAGGATTCTACCTCCTTTTGGGTGATGGTGATCTTTGATTCGCGGCCGCCGGCAAATTCCATCGCCGCCTTGCGCATGATCTTCTTGATGCGGTTCTCGAGGTTGCGCACACCGGCTTCGCGGGCGTAATCGTCGATGATCTTTTCCAGGGCGTCGCGCCTGATGGCGACCTTGCCCTTGGGGATGCCGTGGCCTTGGAGGGCTTTGGGCACCAGGTAGCGGCGCGCGATCTCGACTTTCTCCTCCTTGATGTAGCCGGAGAGCCGAATCACCTCCATGCGGTCGAGCAGCGCCGCCGGAATGGTGTCGAGTTGGTTGGCGGTGGCGATAAACAGCACGTTGGACAGGTCGTAGGGAACATCCAGGTAATGGTCGCGGAAACTGTTGTTCTGCTCCGGGTCGAGCACTTCGAGCAGCGCCGAGGCCGGATCGCCCTGGTAGCTGGCGCCGATTTTGTCGATCTCATCCAGCATCAGGACCGGGTTGGCGGTGCCGGCGCTTTTCATCGCCTGAACGAATTTGCCCGGCATGGCGCCGATGTAGGTACGCCGGTGTCCCTTGATTTCCGCCTCGTCACGCATGCCGCCCAGGGAGAATCGGTAGAATTTGCGCCCCAGGGCGTCGGCGACGCTGTGGCCGATGGAGGTCTTGCCGACACCGGGCGGTCCCACCAGGCACAGGATCGAACCCGAAATATCGCCTTTCATTTTGCCGACGGCGATAAACTCGAGGATCCGGTCCTTGACATCCTCCAGTCCGTAATGATCTCGGTCGAGGACATTGCGGGCACGATCAATGCGGTAGGAGTCCTTGCTGAAACGTCCCCAGGGGAGGATGGTCAGCCAGTCGAGATAGTTGCGGGTGACGGTGTATTCGGGGGAGTTGGGTTCAAGCAGTTTGAGCTTTTCCAACTCCTCGTTGACGGTTTTCTGCGCTTCCTCGTTGAGCTTGAGTTCGGCCAGGCGTTTTTCGAACTTTTCCACCTCCGCCGCCTTGCCTTCCTTTTCAAGCCCCAACTCCTTCTTAATGGCTTTGAGCTGCTCTTTGAGGAAAAACTCGCGCTGCTGCTTGGAGATCTTTTCCTCGATCTGCTTGGTGATCTTGGTCTGCAGGCGTGAAACTTCCAGCTCTTTCTTCAGCAGTACCAGCACCCGGTCGATGCGTTTCTTGACATCGAAAGTCTCCAGGATGTTCTGCAACTCATGGCCATCAGCGGAGGTCAGGTTGGCGGCGAAATCCGCAAGCCGTCCCGGGTCGTCGAGGCTGGAGCGGTTGAGGAACATCTTGATTTCCTCAGAGTAGAGCGGGTTAATCTGCACCAGCTCCTTGAGAGCCCCGATAATGGCCATGGAGTAGGCCTTGAGTTCCGGGTTGACGGACATCTCCGCTCCGTAGCGGTACCGTACCCGCCCGCGCAGCACGCCATTGTCCTGCACGACGATGTCTTCTGTGATGAAGCGCTCAAGCGTATTGACCAGCAGATGGATGGTGTCTTCCTCCTGGTGGAGGATCTTCATGATTTTACCGGCAACGCCGACGCTGTGCAGGTTGTCCGGCCCGTCGGCCTCTTCACTGTCCTCAGCCAGCAGCAGGCCGATGGCGCGGCTGGGCGTATCCATCGCCTGGCGGATGGTCGCTGCGCGCTCCGCGCCGTTGACCGCCAGCGGCAGAATGATACCGGGAAAGGCCGGGCGCGGCCGCAGGGGAATTAAAGGTAGTGATGAGGGCAGGACTTCGGAAGCGAGGACCAGCCCGCTTTCCTGTTCATCTTTGAGATCATTATTGTCGTCGCCGGGGAGATCCGGCTCGAACATTTCGTTTTTTTCATCGCTCATGGGTGCTTGCTCCTTGCTGCGAAGTTCGCGGATGCAGGCAAGCTAATCACTTCCTCCTGGGTTGTCAACCTTGCCCCCCCTCTTCAATCAGACGCGGTTGAAGAGCGCTCTTTTTCTTTGCCGCCGTCTGTGGAATAATGCCATCCATCCCACGAAAGGAAGAACTCTGCATGACCGACCAGCCCAAACGCCTCTATCTGATTGACGGCTCAAGCTATATCTACCGCGCCTATTTTGCCATCCGCCATCTGTCCAATTCCAAAGGACAGGCCACCAACGCCGTTTACGGCTTCACCAACATGCTGCTCAAGGTGATCCGTGAGCATGCGCCGGATCATCTGGCGGTGGTGTTTGACGCCAGGGGGCCGTCCTTCCGCAAGGAGATTTATCCGGAATACAAGGCCAACCGCGCTGCCATGCCGGAGGACCTGGTGCCGCAGATTCCGCTGATCAAGGATCTGGTGCGGGCTTTCAACCTGCCGGCTCTGGAGCTTGAGGGCTACGAGGCCGACGATATCATTGCCACTCTGGCAAGAAAGCATGCCGCCGAAGGGATGGAGGTGACCATCGTTTCGGGCGACAAGGATCTGATGCAGGTCATTTCCGAACGGGTGCGCATGCTCGATACCATGAAAGACAAGGTCTTCGGGCCACAGGAAGTGCAGGAACGCTTCGGCGGCCCTCCCGACAAGGTGGTGGAGGTGCAGGCGCTGGCCGGCGACAGTTCCGACAACGTTCCGGGCGTGCCCGGAATCGGGGAGAAGACGGCCGTCAAGCTTATCTCCCAGTTCGGTACGGTGGAGGATCTGCTGGCACGCCTTGATGAAGTCAAAGGTAAGATGAAGGACAAGCTGCAGGAGTTCGGCGACCAGGCGCTGCTCTCCAAGCGGCTGGTGAAGCTGCGCGACGATCTTCCCCTGGGGGTCGGATACGATGCCTTGGCCATCGGTGAGCCGGATCGTGATGCATTGACCGCACTGTTCGGCGAACTGGAATTTCATAAGCTGCAGCAGGAGTTTTTTGCCGATGCCGGCTCACGCGATGATGACTACCAGGCTGTGATGACTGAAGAGGCGCTCGATCAGCTGATGAAGCGGCTGGAAGAAGCTTCCCGCATCAGCTTCGACACCGAGACCACCAGCCTCGATGCCATGCAGGCCGATCTGGTGGGGATCTCCTTTGCCGTCCAGGCGGGCGAGGCCTGGTATATTCCCCTGGGGCACCGTTACCTGGGGGCCCCGCAGCAGCTGGACCGCGATCGGGTGCTGGAGCGGCTGCGGCCGTTATTGGAGGACCCAGGCAAATCGAAAATCGCCCAGAACGCCAAGTACGACCTGCTGGTCCTGCGTCGTGCCGGCATCAGGGTGCAGGGCACCGATTTCGACACCATGGTGGCGAGCTATCTGGCCAACCCTGCCGCCAAGAGCCACGGCATGGACAACCTGGCCGCCGAGTTGCTCGGGCGTCGCACCATCCCTTTCTCAGAGGTCGCCGGCAGCGGGCGCAATCAGATCAGCTTCGCCGAGGTCGAGGTGGAAAAGGCGGTGGCCTACGCGGCCGAAGATGCCGACGTTACTCTGCAGCTGGCGGAGAAGCTCGCCCCCATGCTCAACAAGAGCGAACAGGAAAAGCTCTTCCACGAGGTGGAGATGCCGCTGGTGGCGATTCTCGCCGATATGGAATGGCAGGGGGTGCGCGTCGATCCGCAGGTGCTGGGCAATCTCTCCCGCGAGATGGAAGAGAAGCTCTCCGCCCTGGAATCCGAGATTCATGAGCTGGCCGGCTGTACGTTCAACATCGCCTCGCCCAAGCAGACCGGGGAGGTCCTGTTCGAGAAGCTTGGCCTCGCCCGCGGCAAAAAGACCAAGACCGGTTGGTCCACCAACGTCGAGGTTCTGCAGAAACTGGCCGAGGATCACGCCATCGCCGCGCGCATCCTCGAACACCGCGGTATCTCCAAGCTCAAGGGCACCTACACCGATGCTCTGCCGAAGCTGATTCATCCCGAAACGGGGCGCATTCACACCAGTTTCAACCAGACGGTGACTGCCACCGGCCGCCTGTCTTCGAGTGATCCAAACCTGCAGAACATTCCGATCCGCACCCCGGAAGGGCGGCGGATTCGCGAAGCCTTCATCCCCGATGAGGGCAACGTCCTGCTGGCGGCCGACTACTCCCAGATCGAGCTGCGCATCCTGGCGCACCTGGCCGACGAGGAGGTGCTTAAGGAGAGTTTCGCACGCGGCGAGGACATTCATCGCCGCACCGCCTGCGAGATCTTCGGCGTCTTTCCCGAGATGGTCAGTGATGAACAGCGCCGCCAGGCCAAGACCATCAACTTTGGCGTGCTTTACGGCATGGGCGCGTTCAGCCTGGCGAAAAGCCTCGGGATCGACCGCAAGCAGGCCCAGGGCTTCATCGACGCCTATTTTGAGCGGCTGCCGCGTGTGGCGGAGTTTCTGGAGGCGAGGCGCGAGGAGGCGCGCAGCAACAAATACGTCAAAACCCTGCTGGGCCGGCGCTGCGCCATCCCCGAGATCGACAGCAAAAACCCCAATTTCCGCAGCTATGCCGAGCGCAACGCCACCAATTACCCCATTCAGGGGTCGGCGGCCGACATCATCAAGCTCGCCATGATCGGTGTGTTCAAACGTTTGCAGGCGCAGTCCCTCAAAACCCGCATGGTGCTGCAGGTTCATGATGAGTTGGTGTTCGATGTGCCGCGCGCAGAACTGGATGAGGTCAGTGCGCTGGTCAAGCATGAAATGGAAAATGCGGTAAAATTGCAGGTGCCACTGGATGTGGATGTGGGAGTGGGCGCCAATTGGCGCGAAGCCCATTGATCCGTAATGCTGACGGGATGCCGGGATTTGATCCGGACGTGAACTTCACACACACCGGGCGAAAGACCTATGAAGACGCTCCGTAATGCTTTGGCTTTATTCGCCATCCTCATTGCGGGCGTCTGTATCCTGTTGGGTGCGGCCTGGCTGTGGCGCGATCCGTTGTTGAACAAGGTGGCGCGTCCACGGATCGAGGCTTTTTTGACCCAGCGCCTTGATGGCCGGGTGCAAATCGGGTCTTTGCATCTGGAAAAGTCCCAGGCTCGCATCGAAAATCTGGTGGTGAGCCGTTCGCCCGATTTTCATTTTGAAGTTCCTGGAATCCAACTGCGTTACTCCCCGAAACAACTGCTTGTAAATCGCACCCTGGCCGCAGTAGAGATCGAAAATCCTCGCCTGGCGATCCAGGCCGGCACGGGCCAGACCTCCTCGGGAATCGTCATCCCCGGGACAAAAGGCTTTCACGTCGAACAGCTTCATATCGTGCAGGGCGATCTGCATTTCAACCTGGGAACCCTGAATCTGCGGATGCAGCAGGTGAACCTGCAGGCGCAGAGTCGGTCACGGGGCGATCCTTTAGATTTTGACCTGAGTGCGCGTATCGGCGAGCAGCGCTCCGTTGCGCTGACCGCACAAGGTTCTCTCTCCCCTCCTCCTGAGGCTGTTCTGGCGCTGGAGAGCCTGAACTGGGATCAGCATGATCTGTTGAGCCGCCCGGCGCGCGTTCTTTTTGGAGAGCGATTATCCGCCTCCGAGATCCATCTCGCCCTTGCGCGCTTCAATAAAGAAGACCTTCGCCATTGGACGTCCGTGTTCGGACATTCTCTGAGCCTTCCCCCTTCGCTGGACTTCGATCTTCAGGACCTCGTCGTCAAACTGGTTCCGGCAGAAGATGCCATTGAACTTCTCCTGACGGCTTCCCGGGGAGAGATTGCGCACCAAGCGCGCAAACTCGATTTCAGCGGCGCAGAGATTTATCTGGGAACCAGTGGTTCGCGCTGGAGGGCGGATCTGTCGTTGACTCCGCTCGGGCAGCAGAATGCGCGGGGGAGTATTCAGGGGGTGAACGAAGAAATAAGTGGTGTGCTGTCGTTTCCGTATGTCGAGAGTTCCTGGCTGCAGCAACTTCTCATACAGCAGGAAGCCCTTCCTCTTCGTGGCGGACTGAGGATGCGTGTTCATTTATCGGGCACCTATGACGCGCCTGTCATCGATGTGGAATTTCAGGGGCAAAAGTCGAAAGAACCGCAGCCCGATTCCCCGGAAATGATGGTCAGCCTTGAAGAGTTGAGCGGGAAGTTCAGGTTTGAAGCCACGCCCTCTCTCTCCATCGATGGTCATTTGTCTGCGGGCGGACGGACGCTGATCGATCTGCAGGGAACGATGATGCGCCTGAAGGCGCGGCTGTCAAATCTGGATGATTCTACGTTTGCGGCTCTATTCAGCCGGAATGCGCTGCCCGCAGGTCTTTCACTGCGCGGCGGCCGGGGTTCTCTGGTATTCCAATCCGGTGATCCGATTCGGCTGGAAGAGATAAAGGCTGATGCCGATGCCCTTCAATGGCGGGACATGGAAATTTCTTCGCCGTCTCTGACCGGGAATGCACGTGTAACTGCCGATGAAGTGTTCTTTTCCTTGAATCGCCTTGCTGCGGGCCTGGTCGGAGAAGGTTTTCAGGGCAAGCTGCAGGGAAAGGGAGAGCTCCGTTATGACAGGGGCGAGGAGGCGGCGCGCCTGGCTGCCGAATTGGTGCGACTGTCCGATTTTGAATATCTGGCCGTCAGCGGTCTTTCCGGATTCACCCGTGGCGAAGCCGGATTGAGGGGCGAGTTGATCTGGCACCCTGATTCAGGCTTGCGTTGGAATCTTGACGGAGAAATTGGCGTCGGCGAGGTTCTGCACAACAATTTCTTTGCCGACTTTTCCGGGCGGCAGGGTCGCTTCTCGCTGGCCGGCGAGGTCTCGCCCGACCTGAAGCGCCGCCACTTGAAAAAAATCGACTTAGAGCTTGCCGATCTGGCGTCGATCGAAGGCAGCGCCCTGTGGCAGGGGGACGAACTCGATCTGCGCGCCCGCCTTACTGCTTCCGATCTGCAGCAAAGTTGGCAGATTCTGCGACGGGCCATTGACCTGCCGTCTGTTCTTGCCGATGAAGATCTGGACATTTCCGGTCGCCTCGGGGTCTATGCTTCGCTGCAGGGCGCAAAAGATTCCTTGCGACTGCAGGGTGTGCTCCAGCCGGAAAGTGTGCGCCTGCGCTGGCCCCGCCATGCATTCGAGGTCCGCGGCGTACAGGGACGAATCCCTGTCGACTGGCAATTGCAGGGCGCATTGCCGGAATCGGCGGGTTCTGCAGCGCGTCCGGGTTTTATTGAAACCTCCTATCTGGTTTTGGGCCCCGCCCGGTTTGCTCCCCAGCAGGGCATCGACCTGATGATCGGGACCAATCATGTTGAAGTGCGGTCACCTCTGGTATTTTTTCTTGCTGGTGGCATTCTTAGTCTGTCGGGGCTTGAGTTTGACTGGGGCTCCGACGGACTGCTTGGTCTCGGACGCCTGATGATTGCCGATGTCGATCTGGATCTGCTCGCGTCACGTTACGACCTGCCGCGCATCAGCGGACGCCTTGCGGCCGATCTGCCCCGGCTGCGTTACCATGACGGCAGTTTGGAAACGCGAGGGGAGGTGGTCGCGAATGTGTTTGGTGGACAAGTGCGGCTGGGTGGAATCCGAGCACACCACATCGGGACGCGCTTTCCCGTTTTCGGCGGAGAGCTGACCATCGAGGGGCTCGACCTCGGGCAGTTGACGCGAACCGCCGCGCTGGGGGAGATCACGGGCACCATGGACGGCAGGGTACAGGATCTGAGTCTGTTCGGGATTATGCCGACGCGCTTTCGCGCCAGTCTCAAGACCCGTCCCGAGGGGGAGCGTGTCATCAACGTCAAAGCGGTGCGCAACCTGACGCTGCTCAGCCAGGGGGGACTCTCCGGGACGCTTTCCAGCGGCATTCACCGCTTTATTGATTCGTATAACTACCGTGCCATCGGGTTGTCCTGTACTTTGGAAAATGATGTTTTCACGCTGAGGGGAACGGCTGACCCGGTGCGTAACGTTCTTGTGGACGGGGGGCTGCTGCCGCCCAAAATCGACATCGTCGCTCCCCGGAATCAGATTTCCTTCCGGGAGATGCTCAAACGGCTCGGCCGGATGGAGCGGGTGCAGTGATGGTCAGGAGCGAGGAGGCAAAATGAGAAAATCTTTTCTGTTGGCGATCTTCGGGGTGCTTGTGGCGGTGTCCTGTGTCACGATCAATATCTATTTTCCCGCGGAGGATGTGCGGCAGGCGGCGGACCGGATCGTGGAGGAGGTGTACGGTACTCCGGAGTCACCCGGTGCGGAAAGTTCCCCTGCGCAGGACGCGCCAGTTGGACCGGGAAGCTTCCTGCAGCAGATGTTCGGGGCGCGCAGCGCCTATGCGCAGCAGGATATCGATACCAGCACGCCGGAGATCCGCGCCATTCGTGCGGCCATGACCGAGCGCGGCGCCGAACTGGCGCCCTATCTTGACTCCGGGCACATCGGAATCGGGCAGGATGGCCTGCTGGCAGTGCGGTCTCCCGACGGTCTCGAATTGCAGGAGCGCGCACGGGTCAACCGGCTGGTGGCCGATGAAAACGCCGACCGTTTGCGGCTCTATGCCGAGATTGCCCGTGCCAACGGCTTTGCCGACAAGGCCGACGAGGTGCAGCAGATTTTCGCCCAGAGCTGGCGTGAGAAGGCGCGTCCCGGCTGGTATCTGCAGCAGTCTGACGGCAGCTGGCAGCAAAGGTGATTTCAGTTTGCGGCGATCTTCCCGACGTAGGGGGGCGTTCCCGGGTCCTGTGCCGCTTCGGCACGCTCGAAGGCCTGCTCGAGAGTCTGCCGGGAGGTCTCCGGGATCTGCAGGAAGTTGAAAGAAATCCGCAGCATTTTGGGGGAAAAGTCCGGGTAGCGCCGAATGACGCTCACCTGGACCACCGCGCAATAGAGATGGGGAGCGATATAGCTGTCGCCATCCACGGCCAGGTTGATGCTGGCGGTGGCGGGCAGCGACCAGTTGAAATTGTCGCTGTAGGGCATCTCTCCTAGAAGCCCGCCGAGGCTGGCATTGACGAGGGTGCCTTCAAAGGCGTGGCCTCGCTGCTCGAGAAGAAAATTGGCGTGGGAGAAGGCGTAGCGCTTGTCGCGGCGTAAAGAGACCGGATTGCAGATGCGGTTGAGTGTCTCTGCCAGCGTTTCCGACAGGCAGGGGAAGGGCAGGTGTTCATTGATACCGGCCTGCCTGAAGCGGTCGAGGGTTTCGCCGCGCACGTCCGTTGTCATGACCAGTGTCGGTACCCGCTGATCTTCCGGCAGCTCCGCCAGCTTCTGCAATAGTTCAGGGTCCTGCGGCAAGGCCTGATCCCAAAGGAAGAGGGCCATGTGGCATTGCCGATCCCGGATCATGCGCAGAGCTTCGTCCGCCTGCTCAGCCTCCAGAACCACCGCGTCGTTGAGGTTGGCACGGATCTGGGTGCGGACGATCTTGCGCAAAGTTGAAGAGTGGTTGATAACGAGAAATTGTCGGCTCATTCAGTTTCTCCGCCGGTTGGAATATGGGGCTGCAGCCGTCTTGATACGATGCGGGCTCTTGCCCTGGAGGGCGATTTTACGCTAATTTCTAAATGTCATCCAAAAATCATGCCTTTTGCTCAAGAAGCGGAAAATTTAGTGCAAGCTGTTGATTTAAAAGGTAAAGTATGAGAATTTTCCAGCCCGTATACGTTGCTTCGCCGCGGGTGGAGCCGTTTTTTCACGAAATGGCCTTCATGATTTTGGAGTCGGTGCGCGATTTGGCCGCAAGTGACCTGCGATGAAGGCTCGCCTCCGTTTTCCGTTTTATCCGCTGCGCAATCAGCGCGGCGCCATGTTGGTTGTCGTGCTGGTTGCGGTGGTCGTGATGGGCCTGGGGGCCGCCCTTGCCGGCACAAGCTGGAAAACCATCACCCAGCGGGCCCGTGAGCAGCAGCTTCTCTGGGTCGGCGAGCAATATCAGCGCGCCATCGAAAGTTATTATAATGCCGACTTTCGCGGTGGATCCCAGCCTCGTGCGTTTCAACCCCCCGGGAGTGAAAAAAACTCCAGCGGTACCGGAATGCTGCCCAGCCGCCTCGAGGATCTGGTGCGCGACCCGCGTTCTGCCGGCGTGGTGCGTCATCTGCGCCGTGTCTATCCCGATCCCATGACCGGCGAGCCCTTTGAGCTGATCAAGGATCAGGGCGGGCGTATCCGCGGGGTGCGCAGCTCCAGTGACGAAAAACCCTTCAAGACGGACAATTTCCCCCCGGGGCTGGAGGATTTTGCTGGGGCTGAACGCTACTCCCAGTGGGACTTTATCTACGAAACTCCGCAGAACGCCGTTCAGCCGGGCGGAGTCAATTTCGATGCCGGTTCCATTTCCGTTCCCGGGACCTCTTTTCCCGTGAGCACCCCTGCCGGCAGCGATGCCCCGGAACCGGCTCGCGAGTAGGTTCAGCGAGCGGCTTTTTCTCTCCGGCCGTCACTTTTCCCCTTTTCATTTCTGAAAAAAACATTTTCCCTCCCGGTTTTTGACCCAGGTCATGTTCCCCTTGCGGGTTCTGCGATATTCTGCGTCCAGATAAACGAAGAGGAGGCAGACATGAACCTGAAAAACGATCTCGGCAGCGAGCAGATTCAGACCGTACTCGAAAAACATTCCCGCATCGGGGAAATCCTGCAGAAATACGATATTGGCTGCGTGACCTGCGGCGTCGGCATCTGCCTGCTCAAGGACGTGGTCAGCATCCACGCCTTGGGCGATGAGGCGGAAGCGAAGATCGAAGAGGAAATCAACAGTTATCTGGAAGAGCAGGAATAGGAGGCAGCCACCAAGGCGCCAAGATCTAAACGGAGAGACGCAGAGCCTAAGAATCCACGGAGAGTAAAACCAAAAAAAGATTTTTTCTCACAATCTCTCCCTCTCAGCGACTCAGCGTTAAAGTTATTGATTTTAAAAGGAGATCGAATTATGAAAAACCTGGCCTGCGGCTGCCCCGGCAGCAACGTGAAAACCATCGAAAAAAAAGAAAACAATAACAATGCCACCACCGGCAAAGTGGCTTCCGAACTGCGTCAGTGGCCGACCCAGCTGCACCTGGTGCCGCCCAGCGCGCCCTGGCTGCAAGACGCTCATCTGCTGGTCGCCGCCGACTGCACACCCTTTGCCTACGGCGATTTTCACCGCGATTTCATCAAGGACAGGGTGCTGGTCAATGCCTGTCCCAAATTGGACGACACCAGCCCGTACATGGAGAAGCTGACGGCGATTCTGAAAAATAACGACATCAAATCGCTGACCGTCATCATCATGGAAGTGCCCTGCTGCCGCGGGCTTGCCATGATGGCCGAGCAGGCGCTGGAAGCCTCCGGCAAGAATATCCCCTTCGAGCTTGCGATCATCGGTGTCGATGGTGAAAG
Source organism: Thermodesulfobacteriota bacterium (assembly GCA_034189505.1). Classification (GTDB taxonomy): domain Bacteria; phylum Desulfobacterota; class Desulfuromonadia; order Desulfuromonadales; family Geoalkalibacteraceae; genus Geoalkalibacter_A. The sequence continues at coordinate 17,761 of JAXHUR010000003.1, forward strand.
GAGAAGCTGAGCATGGAAAAAGTGGATGTCACCCAGGTGATGGTGGAGGAACACCGGCTTATTCTGCGCATGATTGCCCTGCTTGAGCGCAACGTCGAACGGATGGAGCAGGGACGCTTTCGCAACTGGCAGTTTTTTCTCGATGCCGTGGATTTTATCCGCAACTATGCCGACCGCTTTCACCATGCCAAAGAGGAAGACGTATTGTTCGAGGCCCTGGTGAACAACGGTATGCCCAAGGAGAATTCACCGGTCGCCGCGATGCTGATGACCCATGATCAGGGGCGGTCTCTGGTGCGCGCCATGGAAGAAGCGGCTTTGAAGGCGCAGGCGGGTGAAGCGGGGCAGATTCCGGTTATTGCAGAAAATGCGCGCGGCTACGCCGAGCTGCTGCGCGATCACATCGACAAGGAAGACAACATTCTCTACCCCCTGGCTGAACGGGTGCTGCCCGCCGAGGTTCGGCCCGAAATGATACAGGCCTACCGGGATGCCGAAGCGCGGGATCCGGACATTGAGAGTCGATACCGGCGCATGGTGGAAGAATACGAAAAACAGAGTGCGGCCTGACACCCGCACGCTAGATAAGAATGCCTGAGTCAAAAGCCCCGGTCCGCAATGCGGTGCCGGGGCTTTGTTTTTAACGCGCAGCTGTTTTCAGCGAGCCCTCATTGACAGCCCGGCGGCGCCGTCTATACAATGTCATATTTGCAATTTCCTGCTCGGCTTCAAAGGCATCCCGCTTGCTTTTCCCGTCGATGCTGAATTGATTTCTTTACTGAATGCCCAAGGAGACCCCTATGGAACAAAAGCATCAGCTTCTCCTTGATACGGCGCGTCGTCTTATCCGTCGGGGTGCCTATCCGCACCTCTCCAAGCTGCTTTCCAAAATACATCCTGCAGATATTGCGCACCTCTTTCGTTACCTCGATCTTAAAGAGCAGCGTATCCTCTTCAACCTGATCGAAGATCCGGAAACTTCGGCGTACGTGTTGTCCGAACTCGATCATGGCACGGGAGCCCAGCTGCTCGAACAGATCGACCGCGAGACGATCACCGAAGTGCTTCAGGAAATGCCATACGACGATGCGGTAGATATTATCCGCAACATGCCTGACGAGCTGGCGGAGGAAATCCTCAACATCATGCAGGATGAGGATTCCACTGAGATCGAGCAGCTTCTCAGCTACGATGAAGACAGCGCCGGCGGCATCATGTCGACGGAGATTTTTTCGCTGCGCGAGGAGATGAGTGTTCAGGAAGCGATCGAGGCGCTGCAGCAGGCAGAGGACGTAGAGATGGTTTTCTATCTCTACGTCACCGACGAATACAACCACCTGGTCGGCGTGCTCTCCCTGCGTCAACTGCTGACCGTGCCGCCCCAGACACGGCTGAAGGATATCATGACGCGCGATGTCATCCGCGTCACCACCGACACCGACCAGGAAGAGGTGGCGCACCTGGTGGCGCGCTACAATATCCTGGCTATCCCCGTCGTAGACGACAGCAACAAGCTGATGGGTATCGTGACCGTCGACGACGTCATCGACGTCATGCGCGAAGAGGCCACCGAGGATATTTTCAAGATGGCCGGCGCCAGCGAGGAGGAGCTTCTTTACGGTTTCAAATCTTTTAAAATCGCGCGTCTGCGCCTGCCCTGGCTGCTCGTCAATCTTTTTGGCGGAGTGATCACCGGCTACCTGATGTGGATGTTCAAGGCGACCCTGGAGCAGATCGTTGCCCTGGTCTCTTTTGTGCCGGTCATCACCGGAATGGGGGGAAACGTCGGCGGTCAGTCCGCCACCATCGTCGTGCGCGGTTTTGCCACCGGCCGCATCGATATGGGGACTCTGCGACGGGTTTTTTTCAAGGAGCTGCGCGTTGGTTTTATCATGGGGACGGTCTGCGGCTCGACGATCGGGCTGGTGGCCTGGTTCTGGCACCATAACCCGTTCCTGGGGCTGGTGGTGGGACTGGCTATGGTGACCGCTATGACGGTTGCGGCCAGTATGGGAGTGCTGGCGCCGACCTTTCTCAAGAAAATGGGCGTGGACCCCGCCATCGCTTCCAGCCCATTTGTGCAGACGGCCAACGATATTACCGGTATCCTCATCTATTTCGGGACAGCCACCATGTTTCTGCGGTTTTTGTTGTAACCGCGATTTCTGGTCTGCATGAAACTTCTACGCTCCGAAGCCATTGTTCTGCGGCGTATCGATTACGGGGAGGCTGACCGTATCGTGACCCTGTATGCGCGTGATGCCGGCCTGATCAAAGGTTTTGCCGCCCATGCCCGCGGCAGCCGTCGTCGTTTCGGTGCGGCCCTGGAGCCCTTCGCGCGCATCACGCTGCACTGGCAGTCTGCGCGCGGAGACGGGTTGGCGCGGCTGCGCGAAGCCGAGCTGCAGGATCTGCGTCCCGATCTGCGGGCCGAACTTGATACCCTGTCGCTGGCCGCCTATGGATGCGAAGTGCTTGAAGCCCTGTTTGCCGACGGTGAACCTCATGCCGACGTCTTCGACGTGTTGGAGGCGTATCTGGCGGCCTTGCCTGCCGGAACGGCGCAGGAGAGGGCCGCCTTCAAGCTGCTCTTCGAGCTGCGCCTGCTGCGGGCGGCCGGTTACCTGCCGCACCTGCTCCACTGTGCCGAATGCGGCGAGACGGCCACGCCTTCACAGGTGGCCTTCTCTGCCGAGCGGGGCGGGCGGCTGTGCCCGTCCTGTGCCGGCAGCGATTTCCGCCTGCGCCTCTCCCCCCTGACATTGGGAACCCTGGCGCGTTGCCTGAATGTGGCTGCCGATCGTTTCACCGGATTCCGATTCGGTCCCCTGACCCTGTCCGAGGGAGCCGCTGTCCTCGGCGACGCCCTGCGGGTTCATCTGCCTCATGCCTTGCGCAGTCAGGCCTTTGTCGATCGCTTCCTGGAGAACGCAACCCCGCGTCAGTACGATAAAAACGGGCTCTGAGCCGGTTTTTCCGCCTTGACAGAGGCCACGGAGTGGGCTAGGCTTTGCGCTCTGTTAATTTTGTACACAGTATACGCTTTTCGCGTCTTTGACGATGATTTAATAACACTGTTTTTTCGGAGGGCACGTGACCTTTCAAGACCTGATTCTTTCCCTTCAACAATATTGGGCCGAACAGGGCTGCATTATTCAGCAGCCCTATGATCTGGAAAAGGGGGCCGGGACGTTCAACCCCGCCACCTTTCTTCGGGTGCTGGGACCCGAGCCGTGGAAGGTGGCCTATGTTGAACCTTCGCGCCGCCCCACCGACGGCCGCTACGGCGAAAATCCCAACCGCCTCCAGCACTACTATCAGTTTCAGGTTATCCTGAAGCCCTCGCCCATGAATATCCAGGAACTCTATCTCGACTCCCTCAAAAGCTTCGGCATCGACGCCGCTGAACATGACATCCGCTTTGTCGAGGATGATTGGGAGTCGCCTACGCTTGGAGCCTGGGGACTGGGCTGGGAAGTCTGGCTCGACGGCATGGAGATCACCCAGTTTACCTACTTTCAGCAGGCGGGCGGGATCGACCTCAAGCCGGTCAGCGGCGAAATCACCTATGGGTGCGAGCGTATCGCCATGTACCTGCAGGGCGTGGACAACGTCTACGACCTCGAATGGGTGGAAGGCGTCAAGTACGGTGATGTGCATCATCAGACCGAAGTCGAGTTCTCCCGCTATAATTTCGAGGAAGCCGATACTGATATGCTGTTCGCCCTTTTCGGCATGTACGAAAAGGAATGCATTCGCCTGTCGGAAAAATCCCTGGTATTTCCCGCTTACGATTTCGTGCTCAAGTGTTCCCATGCCTTTAATCTTCTCGATGCGCGCGGCGCTATTTCAGTGACTGAACGCGCCAACTATATCGGGCGCGTGCGCAATCTGTCCAAGCTTTGCGCTCAAGGCTATGTAGCGCAGCGCGAAAAGCTGGGTTTCCCGCTGCTTAAAAAAGGCTGACCGCACCTCTGCCGCCTGTTCGATCATCAGATCGGGCTGGGTGCTGTTGCCTGAAAATTGATTTGACAATATAAAAGACTCGTTACTTCCGGAGATTGCATGTCTGCCGAACTTTTTTTGGAAATTGGGACCGAAGAAATACCCGCCGGTTTTCTGCCGGTTGCTCAAGCCGACCTTGAACGCCTGCTTCGCAAGGAATTCGAGGCGGCGCGCATCGCCCACGGAGATGTGACAACCTACGCCACCCCGCGCCGTCTGGCGATCTCCGTCGCCGATGTGGCTCCGGAACAGCAGCGCCAGGAACTCGACCTGATGGGGCCTTCGGTCAAGGTTGCTTTTGACGCTGATGGAAACCCCTCCAAGGCCGCCATGGGATTCGCCCGCTCCAACGGAGTGGATGTCGCTGACCTGGGGCGGATCGAGACGGAAAAAGGGGAGTATGTCCATATCTCCAAGGTGGTCGAAGGTCGCCCCACCTCTGAGATCCTTCCCGAAATGCTGCCCCGCGTCATCGGTTCGATCCCTTTCAAAAAATCGATGCGCTGGAAAGATCTTGACATCCGTTTCGCACGGCCCATGCACTGGATCGTCGCCCTTTTCGACGGCGATGTGGTTCCCTTCACTTTCGGCAACCTGAGCAGCGGAGTTCTCTCCCGGGGACATCGCTTCATGGCGCCGGACAGCTTTACCGTCCGCGATGCCCAGAGCTGGCTGGAGCAGTGTGAAGAGCAGTTCGTGCTGCCGCAGCCGGATAAACGCAAAGAGATTATTGCTTCTGAAATCGATCGTGTTGCCCGTGAGGCCGGTGGAACCGTCAACGCCGACCCGCAGCTGCTCAATGAAGTTTCTTTTCTGGTCGAATATCCCGTCGCCCTGTGCGGCGGTTTCGAGGAGAAATATCTTGAGCTTCCGCGCGAACTGCTGATTACCACCATGCGGGAGCACCAGCGCTATTTTACCGTGGCCGGATCTGACGGGCAGCTGCTGCCGCTCTTCATCACGGTGGCCAATACCAGACCGCGTGTTCCCGCGGTGGTGATCAAGGGCAACGAGCGCGTATTGCGGGCGCGGCTTGCCGATGCCATGTTCTTCTGGCAGGAGGACCGCAAGTCCCCCCTTGAAAATCGTCTCGAGGCGCTCAAGAACGTCGTCTATCAGGCCAAACTGGGGACCAGCTACGAGAAGGTGATGCGCTTCAGGAAGATCGCCCTCGACCTGGCCGAAAAATTCGAACCGCAGTCAGCCTCTCTTGTGGAGCGTGCCGCGCTGCTGGCCAAGTGTGACCTCGAGACCGGCATGGTCTACGAATTCCCGGAACTGCAGGGGGTTATGGGGCGTGAATACGCGCGTCTCGAAAATGAAGACCCCCGCGTCTGCAAAGCGATCTACGAACATTACCTGCCGATCCAGGCCGGCGGCGAGCTGCCCTCGGACAGTATCGGTGCTTTTGTGTCTCTCGCGGACAAGATCGACACCATCTGCGGCTGCTTCGGCGTCGGTCTTATCCCCACCGGGACTGCCGACCCCTATGCGCTGCGCCGCAATGCCATAGGTATCCTCAACATCGTTCTCGACCGCGGCTTGCGGCTGTCGGTTGCGGAGCTGGTCGATCGCAGCCTCGCTTTGCTGGAGCCCAAGCTTCAACGCCCCATGGACGAGGTGCGCAGAGATGTGGTCGAATTCATCCGGCTGCGCTTCTTCAACATGCTGACCGGGCAGGGGTTTGCCCATGATGTCGTCGATGCGGTGCTGGCTGAGGCCTTCAGCGATCCCGTCGATGCGCTGCAGCGTGTCAAAGCGCTGTCCGAAATGAAGCAGCGCCAGGATTTCGATGCCCTGGCAGTTGCATTCAAGCGGGTGGTGAATATCATTAAGGGCGGGGTCGACAGCGCGGTGCGCGCCGACCTGTTTGAAGCCGCATGTGAAAAGGATCTGGCCGGGGCGGTGGAGAATGTTTTCGACCAGGTGCAGCGGCAGGTTGGAAATGGAGATTATGCAGGAGCCCTTCAATCCATTGCCGGGTTGCGTGCGCCTGTAGATGCATTTTTTGAAGGGGTCATGGTCATGGCGGAAGATGAGGCGGTGCGAAAAAACCGCCTGGCGCTGTTGACCTCCGTGGCCCGGCTGTTTCAGGGGATTGCTGACTTTTCCCGGCTCTCAGACTGATTTTCACCCGGGGAGGCGGCGCGCGGACCATTTTGGTCTGAACCTACATCACTGATGAGGAGGAGTCGATTGATGGCACGGAAGTATGTTTATTTCTTCGGCGAGGGGAAAGCCGAAGGACGCGGCGACATGAAAGAGTTGCTGGGCGGCAAAGGAGCCAATCTGGCGGAAATGACTTCCATCGGGTTGCCGGTACCGCCCGGATTCACTCTTTCCACCGAGGTCTGCACCGAGTTTTACAAGAATAACCGTCAGTACCCCGACGGACTCACCGAAGAGGTGGAAAAGAATCTGGCGCGGGTCGAGGAACTGATGGGGAAAAAGTTCGGTGACGCCGAGAATCCATTGCTCGTTTCGGTTCGCTCCGGTGCGCGCGCTTCCATGCCTGGCATGATGGACACCGTGCTCAACCTCGGACTCAACGATGAAACCGTCAAAGGTGTGATCAAGCAGAGCGGCGACGAGAGGTTTGCCTACGATTCCTATCGTCGCTTCATCCAGATGTATTCCAACGTGGTGTTGGGTATGAGCGGCGAAATCCTTGAGGATCTGCTCGAGGAGATGAAAGAGGAGCGCGGCGTCGAACTCGACACCCAGCTCTCTGCCGCCGACATGAAGGCACTGGTCCAGCAGTTCAAGGACAAGGTCAAGGAAACCCTGGGGCGCGATTTTCCCACCGACCCCCGCGAGCAGCTGTGGGGCGCCATCGGTGCGGTGTTCGGCTCCTGGATGAACCCGCGCGCCATTACATATCGCCGCTTGAACAATATCCCCGCTGAGTGGGGTACCGCGGTCAATGTGCAGGCCATGGTGTTCGGCAACATGGGCGACGACTGTGCCACCGGCGTGGCCTTCACCCGCAACCCATCCACCGGCGAGAAAATCTTTTTCGGCGAGTTCCTGATCAACGCTCAGGGCGAGGATGTGGTGGCCGGTATCCGCACGCCGCAGCCGATCAACAAGGGAAAGGGCGATTCCGACCTGCCGTCCATGGAAGAGGTTCTGCCCGAGTGTTACGAGCAGCTGATGAAAATTCAGCAGACCCTCGAAACTCATTACCGCGACATGCAGGATATCGAATTCACCATCGAGAAGCGCAAGCTCTATATGCTGCAGACACGCACCGGCAAGCGCACTGCACGAGCGGCGGTGCAAATCGCCGTGGATATGGTCAAAGAGGGTCTGATCAACGAAAAGGAGGCGGTGCTGCGGGTCGAGCCGCGTCAGCTCGACCAGTTGTTGCACCCCTCCCTTGATCCCAAGGCAAGCAAAAAAGTTATCGCCAAGGGGCTGCCCGCATCGCCCGGCGCGGTCAACGGCGAAGTCGTCTTCACCGCCGACGAGGCTGAAGAGGCGGCCCGCATCGGTCTCAAAGTGATCCTGGTGCGTGTCGAAACCAGCCCCGAAGATATTCACGGCATGCACGCCGCGCAGGGGATCCTGACCGCCCGCGGGGGGATGACCTCCCATGCGGCGGTGGTAGCGCGCGGCATGGGCAAATGCTGTGTAGCCGGTTGCGGTGATATCAAGGTCGATTATGCCAAGCAGCAGTTTGCGACCAAAAGCGGTGCCGTAATCCGCAAGGGCGAGGTGATCACTCTGGACGGTTCTACCGGGGAGGTTATGCAGGGTGCGGTTCCCACCGTGTCGCCTGAGCTCACCGGCGACTTCGCCATGCTGATGGAGTGGGTGGACAAGTTCCGCAAGCTCAAGGTGCGCACCAACGCCGATACGCCCAACGATGCAGCTGTCGCACGCAAGTTCGGCGCCGAAGGAATCGGCCTGTGCCGTACCGAACACATGTTCTTCGATGCGGAGCGGATCATGGCGGTACGTGAGATGATCCTCTCGGAAGAGGTCGAAGGGCGCAAAAAAGCCCTGGCCAAGATCCTGCCCATGCAGAAGGGCGATTTCAAGGGGCTGTTCCGCGAGATGAAGGGGCTGCCGGTCACCATCCGCCTGCTTGATCCGCCTCTGCACGAGTTTCTGCCGCAGAAGGAGGAGGAGATCGAGGAGATTTCCAAAGTGATGGATGTCGACGCATCCGTGCTGCGGCACAAGGTTGACTACCTGCACGAGTTCAATCCCATGCTGGGTCATCGCGGCTGCCGTCTCGGCATCACTTACCCGGAAATCTACGACATGCAGGTGCAGGCGATTATGGAAGCGGCCTGCGAGCTGGTGCAGGAAGAAGGTTACCGCATTGTCCCCGAAATCATGATTCCGCTGGTCGGCCATGTGAAGGAGCTGGAAATCATGCGGGCCAACGCCGTGCGCATCGCCGACGGGGTCATCGAAAGGCTGGGCGCCAAGGTCGAATACCTGATCGGAACCATGATCGAATTGCCGCGCGCGGCCTTGACGGCTGACGAAGTGGCGACCCAGGCTGATTTCTTTTCTTTCGGCACCAACGACCTCACGCAGACCACCTTTGGTCTTTCCCGTGACGACGCCGGCAAGTTCCTGCCGCAGTATGTCGAGCAGAACATTCTGCCCAATGATCCCTTTGTCACGCTCGATCAGCGTGGGGTTGGCCAGTTGGTGGAGATGGGCTGCGAAAAAGGACGCAAGGCCCGCCCCGGAATCAAGCTTGGGATTTGCGGCGAGCATGGCGGCGATCCCGAAAGTGTCATCTTCTGCCACAGGATCGGGCTCGATTATGTCTCCTGCTCGCCTTTCCGGGTTCCGATCGCCCGGCTGGCGGCGGCCCATGCCGCACTGATGGATGAGGCTTGATGCCTTATACTGCCTATTTCTGTCACACCAGAAAAGGCCGCTCCTTTGGGGGGCGGCCTTTTCTGGTATGGACTCCTGGGTTTCGTTCCTTGACGCCACCAATCATGCAATGATACAAAAGGTTCCCTTCTTTTGACGGAAAGAGATTTTTTCGCGAGCAACCCATTATTTTTGAAGAGGAATTCCAGAGTTTTATGAGTTCTGCACAAAACCCTACGGTTGGTGGACATATTGAATCCAAGTGCACCAAATGCGGTCGTGTGACCAATCACACCATTGTTGCCATGGTGGAGGCCACGGTGGTCAATGTGCAATGCAATACCTGCGAAGGTACGCATAAATACCGCCCTCCCAAAGCTGCGCGCACGACTAAAGCCAAAGCGAGCGGCGGAGCACGACGGGTGACCGATAAAGCCGTCAGTGCTAAAAAAGCGACCGCCGATCAGGAAGAATGGCAGCAGAATGTGCGCGATCGCGATCCTGCTGCGGCTGTCGACTATACGATGGATGGCAGCTTCGAGATTGAGGATCTCGTGCGGCACCCGGTTTTCGGGCTCGGCCAGGTGGTTGCGGTTTTCAAGCCGAATAAGATGGAAGTGCTGTTCGAGCAGGGGCGCAAGATGTTGCGCTGCCAACTCTGAAGGCGACTCTTCGGAACAATCAATCCGGATGGAATTCAACGAACTGCATAGCTGGGATCTGACACCCCGTGAAGCCGTTGCACTGCAGCGTGAACTGGCCGAACAGGTTACGCTGCAGGAACGGCTGCCGCCGGTCGTCCGTACCCTGGCCGGCGTTGATGTCTCGTACGAGAAACACGGACGGGAATTTTTTGCCGGCGTCGTGCTGCTCGCTTTCCCAGGTCTCGAACCCATCGCCTGGGCAAGCGCCCGCGGGCAGGTGGACTTTCCTTATATCCCCGGGCTTCTTTCATTTCGAGAGTTGCCGGTCGTGCTGGAGGCCTTCAGGCAATTGCGGGATGCTCCTGATCTGGTGATGGTCGATGGCCAGGGGATTGCGCACCCGCGCCGTTTGGGAATTGCTTCCCATCTCGGTTTGTGGATCGAACTCCCCACAATCGGCTGCGCCAAGAGCAGGCTCTGCGGTGTTCATGACGAGGTCGGTTTGGAAAAGGGCGCGGGGGCGTCTCTTTCTGATCGGGGTGAAGTCATCGGCCGGGTATTGCGCAGCCGCACAGGAGTCAAGCCCCTGTATGTTTCGCCCGGGTACGCTATCGGTGTGGATCGCGCCGCGCAATGGGTTCTGCACAGCTGCCGCCGCTACCGCATGCCGGAACCCACGCGTCTGGCCCATCTCTTCACCAACCGCCTGCGGAGCGCCGCCCGCGAATAAATCTACTCATCAAGCGCTTTCAGAATCCTGCGGGATTGTTCCGCCTCCAACGTTCCTTTGTGACGAGCCAGTTCAACCGTTTTTCGACCCAGCGCGCGATAAATTTCCCCGATATCTTCAGGCAGCGCATCCAGGGCGCGCAGGTGCTTTTCCACGGTGCGGACATCGCCACGGGCGATAGGACCGGTCAGTGCGTTTTCCGGACCGAGGGCGGCCAGGTTTTTCCCTGTATCCTTCATCAGCGAGGTCAGCATGCGGAAGGCATCCTGCTGGCTGAAGCCGCAGGCCGCCATAATATCGCGCGCCACACTGACAAGAGTGACCAGGTAGTTGGAGGCCACGCAGGCCGCCGCGTGATAGAGGGGTTTTTGTTCACCTTTGATGCGAAAGGCGATTCCGCCCATTGCCTGAATCAGTTCCTCAGCCAGCGGCAGAAGTTCCTCCTCCCCCTCTATCGCGAAGGGGCTGCCCGGCAGGGCCCGGACGCCAACCACCTCATCCGGAAAAGACTTGAGGGGGTGAATGGCCAGGGCGTGAAGTCCGTCCGCCTGGTCTCCCAGGAGAATGTCAGCGCGATGGATGCCGCTGAAATGGACCAGGACTGTGCCGGGGGCCAACCCGACTTCGCGACGCAGATGGGCCGCTACGGAGCCGATCCGGTCGTCGCTGACCGCCAGCAGGATGATTTCCGCCTCGTGCACGCAGGACATATCCGTCGTGGCCGCCTGCCGCACCCCGGCAAAACGGGCGGCAGAGACGGCCCGCCCGCGGTCGCGGCTGATAATGGCCCGGATATCGTGCCCTGCGTCATGCAGCAGGCTGGCGACGCTTTGTCCCACTGCGCCCGTTCCGATAATGGCTAATCGTTTCGGTTTCACCTGACCGATACCTCCAGTGATCCAAGTTGGTCAATCTCCGCGCGCAGATGGTCTCCGCTCTGAACCGGGCCGACGCCGGCCGGAGTCCCGGTCAGGATGATATCCCCTTCCTCAAGGGTGAAGATCTTCGACACGTGTGCAATAATTTCTGCGGGTTCCAGGATCATCTGATCCGTGTTGCCTTCCTGGCGGAGGGTACCGTTGACGCTGAGGCGAATGCCAAGGCGTTCAGGCGTGGTCACCTTGTCCCGGGGCGTGAAGTCGGACAGGGGGCAGGAGGTGTCGAAGCCTTTGGCGATCTCCCACGGCAATCCCTGCTTTTTGAGGCGGTTCTGCACATCGCGCAGGGTCATGTCGAGTGCCACGGCGTAGCCCGCTATCAGATCCCGGGCTTTGTCCTTTTCGATATTGCGGCCATAACTGCCGATAAGAACGGCCATTTCCACTTCATGGTGGCATTCGCTGGAATAGGGAGGTATCACGATCCGCTCGCCACAGCGAATGATGCTGGTGGCGGGCTTGAGAAAGATGACAGGCTCCTGGGGAACGGGGTTGCCGAGTTCGCGCGCATGCTCTACATAATTGCGGCCGAGGCAGATGATTTTTCCGACGCTGTAATTGCGGCTGCGGCCGCGCATGTGAACCTTATGCATGAATCTTATTTCTCCCTTTATTTGCGCAGTGACGTATATTTTGTGAGAATGTGCCGGTTTGTTCCGCTCAGTTGATCGGAGACGTTTTTCATTTTACCATTCATCGTTCGCGAATGAAGAGGAGATGACAGGAAAATTCATTTCCTGCCGTTTCTTCATGGCAATGGACGGCCCTGGCGGTGGACGTGGACGTGGACCTGTTCAGCGCACCACGCCGATATGGTATGTTTAACCCGGGTTAAATCTTCCTGAAAGGATAAAAAAGATGTTCCTGCCGGTTGGCGACTTCCCCAATCCACGCACCACGCCGGTCATGACCTATCTTCTTATCGCGGCCAATGTCATGGTATGGCTGGTCGTCGCCCTGCCCCTGAGTACGACCAGACCCGATCTGAATGACCCCCTTCTGTTGCAGTACCTCAGAGATCTGGGCGTTCAGGGGTCTGTTCCGGTCCGGGTCATCTTCGAGCAGGTCAGTGCCTACGATCTTTTTATCTACCAGTATGGCTACCGCCCGGCCGATCCCTCTTTTCTGACTCTGTTTACGGCCATGTTTCTGCATGGCGGATGGCTCCATCTGATCGGGAATATGCTTTTTTTATGGATTTTTGGCGATAATGTCGAACACCGCATCGGCCATATTCCGTTCTTTTTCGCCTACATGGTGACGGGAATACTGGCCACGGTGTTTTTCGCCATGTTTGTTCCCCAGTCTCAGACCCCCATGGTGGGGGCGTCAGGGGCCATTTCGGGGGTGCTGGGTTTCTACTTTCTGTGGTTTCCCCGCAACATGGTCAAAGTCTTCATTTTTCTGTTTCCGTTTATCATGAACACATTCCTGGTGCCGGCGCGCCTGGTGCTGGGGTTTTACCTGGTGATCGACAACCTGCTGCCGTTTCTGCTCACCGGCGGAGGCGGAGGCTCGGGGGTTGCCCATGGCGCCCATATCGGAGGGTTTTTAGGCGGACTCGGCATCGCCTGGGGGATTGATCGGTTTCCGGGGTGGAAGTTCGGGCGCAGTTTCCGTCAATTCCGACGGGAGGAGAGTGCGGCAGGCTCAACCTCCACTCCCGGGCTGAAGCCTGCCGCGCTGATTCATCATCATTTGACCAACCATCGGCCGGAGCAGGCTGCGGCCCTTTTTCTGCGCCTGGGGTCCGAGCAGGACCGCAGAGCGCTTGCTTCCGAGGACCTGGTCCGGATTGGAGAATTTTTTCTTGAGCAGGGACGTGACGATCTGGCGCTCCCCCTGTTCAGAAGATTTATCCAGGAGCGTCCCACCGATTTTTATCTCGACCGGGCCCTTCTCGGCGCCGGCCGAGCCTTGGAACGGCATGGACGGCAAATTACCAGTGCCTATCAGTATTTCCTCGACGCCGTCGATGTCGCGCGCACGCCCGAAGTGCGCGAGGAGGCGTTGATGCGCCTTCGCGCCATTGATCGGTTAGCAAAAAGGTAAATTAAATTATGTTCTGGTATCTCGACTACGACGAACCGGTCTATCGGCCGCCGTCAGAAGCTCAATCGCTGATTCTGCAGATCACGCTGGGATGTTCCCAGAATCGCTGTACTTTCTGCGGCATGTACAAGACGAAGCACTTTGCCGTGCGTCCGGTCGAGGAGGTGGTGGCCCAGGTTGCCGCGATTCCGGCGACACACCGCCCAATGATTCAGCGGGTCTTTCTTGCCGACGGCGATGCCCTGGTGTATCCGCAGGAGGGTTTGGTGAAAATCCTCGATGCCCTTGATCGGATGCTGCCCAACCTGCGCCGGGTGGCAGCTTATGCTTCACCAAACAGCCTGACCACTAAGACGGTCGACGATCTGGTGCTGTTGCGGGAAAAGAAGTTGAAGCTCCTTTATTTCGGTCTGGAAAGCGGCGACGACCGGACTTTGAGCGAGGTGAACAAGGGCTACGGCGCGGATGAAATGCTCGCTTTATGCCGCAAAGCGCATGTGGCAGGGATGAAGCTTTCCGTCACCGCCATTCTCGGACTGGCAGGGCGGGAGCGATCCGATGAACATGCAGCTGCCACCGCCCGCTGGATCAATGCCCTGTCGCCGACCTATTTTTCTCTGCTGACCTTGTTTCACCGGCACAATGACGATTTCTTCCGCTCGCTGGAACCGCTGACGCGCGGCGGCATCCTGGAAGAAGCGTTGACTCTTGTTACGCAGCTTAATCCCCTGCGGACCATTCTTCGCTCCAATCACGTCTCCAACATCCTGAATCTGGCAGGCAGCTACCCGCGGGATCGAGAAAAGATCATCTCCCAGGCGCAGGAAGCCCTGCATTTCGCGGCCCAGCGTCCCGAGTGGTACGACGAGGTCCCGGATTATCGGGAGGATCGTTTCTGATTCAGTACACGCCCCTTTCGTTCAGGAACGGGGCGTATTCTTTGTCGGTACCCTGGATATGGTTGATCAGCCAGCCCTTGAGGAAATTGAACACCTCGGAGGAGAATACCTTTTCCCCTTTTTCGAGTTTCGCCTTGAGTTCAAGTACCCGGGCGACGAACTTTTCGTGCTCTGCCTTGTGGCTTTCATAATCGGGATAGGTCTTGTCCTTCATGAATCGCTCTTCCGTGGCGAAATGCTTTCCGGTGTATTCGATCAGGTCCACGAACAGCGGACCCATGATCTGGTCGCCCTTGCCGGTTTTCATGGCGTGGTAGAGCTTGTTGATCATCTCCACCAGCCTCTTGTGCTGCATGTCGATCACCCCGATATTGACGCTCAAATCGTCGCTCCAATCTATGAGCGAGTGTGTAGATTCCTCTTTCCCCGTGGTTGGTTTTGTCGCCGGGGCAGGCCGATGCGTCGGCGCTGCGATCCGGGCTGGCTGGAAGCGGGGGGGGCTAGGGGATGTCGCGAACTCCCTATGTTCAAGGTTGCTTTGCTGTGCTGTGCCGTGAAACCGCTCCAGGCGTCGGTTGAGCTCCGCCGCCATGCTGGAGAGCTGCTCTGCCGCTGCCGCACTTTCTTCGGCATTGGCGGTGTTCTGCTGGGTGGCCTGATCGATCTGACCGAGGCCGATGTTGATCTGTTCGAGCCCCTGCGCCTGTTCACTGGATGCCGCCGAAATCTCTGCCGCCAGATCCGCAACCCGGGTGATGCCGGTGGTGATCTCGGAGAGTGCTTCTGCCGTCCGGTCGGCGATTTTGCTGCCGTGTTCGGCGCGGGTAACGGCGTCCTCGATCAGGGCCGAGGTTTCCTGGGCGGCTTTGGCGCTGCGAGCCGCCAGATTGCGGACCTCTTCGGCAACCACGGCAAAGCCCTTGCCGTGCTGACCGGCCCGTGCCGCCTCCACTGCGGCGTTAAGCGCCAGCAGGTTGGTCTGAAAGGCAATCTCGTCAATAGCTTTTATTATTATCGAGATGCTGTGGCCCGACTCATTGATGGCGGCCATAGCGTTGACCATTTCGCTCATTTGCTGGTTGCCGCGGTCGGCGCTCTCGCGTGCCTGCCCGGCCAGCGTGCTGGCCTGCCCCGCGTTGTCGGCGTTGAGCTGGGTCTGCGATGTGATCTGGTTCATGGAGGCCGATATCTCCTGCAGGGAAGCGGCCTGTTCCGTGGCCCCCTGCGACAGGCTCTGGCTGGAATCTGCGACCTGTGATGCAGCCGAGCCGATCTGATGGCCCACTCGCCCGATCTGCCCGATAAGGGAGCCCATCTCATCACTGAGGGCTCGCAGGGCATGGCGCAAGATATCCTCGCTGTCGAGGGGCCGGATACTTTCATCGAAGTGTCCGCGGGACATCTTCCGCAAGCTCGCGACGATTTCTTTTTCCAGGCTTTGACCAAGCGCATCGAGCGAGGTGCTCAGCCGCCCGATTTCATCGTTGCGCTTGAGTTCCAGCGGTAGTGTTTTTCTGCCTCTGCGCAGATTTTCAGCCTGCGCGCACAGTGCCTTCAACGGTGCGCTGAGACCGCGGGCAAGAAGCAAAGTGGCAGCTATCGCTGCGAGTGCGCCCACACCCGATATCGTCATCACCAACAATGCGCCGCCCTGGGAACCCTCAGCACCGAGGCCGCTCCAGCCAATGATGCCGGTCAGGACAAAAAGCAAAGCCAGGACAACAAAGGTTCCCGTTAATTTTACCGAAACATTCATTCTCAACTCCCGCCTGATTAACCCCGTGGGTCGCTCATATTCCTGTGGGTGACAAACTCTGCTCAGTATAACCCCTCTGGTTTGAATATGGCAATGATAATTTGTTAACTTTTGGCAGGGGAGGGCTCTGCTCACTTCTCTCCAGCGTGGGGTGGGAAAGCGGCGGAGCTATTCTGGGGTATTGATCGCTTTGAGCAGGCTGTCGGCGGCCATTGCCGGATCTGAGGCGGCTAGAACGGCGCGGATCAGGGCAACGCCCTGAACGCCGGCGGAAAGCACCTCGGGCAGGTTGTGGTGCTCAATGCCGCCCAGACCAAAAACGGGCAGGGGGGAGGAAAGGCAGGCGCAGCGCAGCGCCTCAACCCCCTGCGGTGGACCGAAGCGGGCTTTGGAGGGGGTTTCGAATACTGGACCGAAGGTGACAAAATCCGCGCCGCTTTCATGGGCGGAGCGGATTTGATGTTGAGTGTGGGTGGACACCCCGATCAGGTATCGAGGACCAAGAACCTTGCGCGCCACAGCCGGCGGCAGAGAGTGTTCGCCCAGGTGCACCCCGTCGGCTTGGACCGCCAGCGCCAGGTCGAGACGGTCATTGATCAGAAGGCGCGCTCCGTACCGGGCGGTCAGATCCCGCAGGGCGCAGGCCAGGGGATAGAGTTGTGCGGCGCTGAGATCTTTTTCCCGCAGCTGTACCGCCCGTACACCGCCGGCAAGAGCGGCCTCCACAGCTTTAACCAGGGTGCGTCCCGCGGGCAGGCAGGTGCGGTCGGTGATCAGGTAAAGAGAAAAATCCACCGCCATGGCATTTATGATCCGTATCTACTGCTCAGCAGTACGGTCGAGAAACGCGCCGTCCCAGTCTTTCCACACCGCTTCATAACCCTTGGCACGGATCAGGCGGCAGACTTCGGCAGGAGAGCGGTCATCATCGATGGCGAACTGCTGGGTGCTGTGGTTGGGGTCTGAATATCCTCCCGGTGCGGTGCAGGAGCCGGCACTCATCTGGGTGATACCCAGTGGCAGCAGATTGTCGCGCAGGGCGGCACTCTCGCGGGTCGACAGAACCAGCCCGGCATCCGGGAGCAGCAGGCGCAGAGCGCACAAAAGTTGAACGAACTGGCGGTCGGAAACCGGGTGGAGCGGGGAAAAACCACCGTCAGCCGGCCGAATGCGCGGGAAAGAGACCGAAACCTGGGTGCGCCAGTAATGACGGGAAAGAAACAGGGCGTGCAGCCCGGTCAGGAAACCTTCACTGCGAAAGCGGCCGAGCCCGAGCAGCGAGCCGATGCCGATGCGGCGCAGGCCCGCCTGGCCGCCGCGCTCGGGTGTCGCCAGGCGAAAATCGAAATCGCTCTTTTTGCCGAAGGGGTGCATGCGCGCATAAAGATCCCGGTCGTAGGTCTCCTGGTAGATGGTCAATCCGTCGACCCCCGAGTCCACCATCTGGCGGTAGCCCTCGGTTTCCATTGGGTAGACTTCGATGCTGATGGAGCTGAACAGCGGGCGCAGGCGCCGTGCCGCTGCGGCCAGGTAATCGTTATCCACCGCTTTGGGCGACTCGCCGGTCACCAGCAGGATGTGACGAAAACCCTGCGCATGGAGATAGCGCGCTTCTTTTTCCACGGCCTTGAGGCTCAGGGTGTGACGCGGCACGCGGTTGCGGGCGCTGAAACCGCAGTAAAGGCAACCGTTGAGGCACTCGTTGGAGATGTAGAGAGGCGCGTAAAGCAGGATATTGTGCCCGAAGCGCTGCACCGTGATGGCGTGAGCTTTCTGCGCCATGGATTCAACGAACTCTTCGGCGGCGGGCGACAGCAGCGCCATCAATTCATCCGGCCCCGGCCGCTCAACCGCCAGGGCGCGCTGTACGTCCTGCGCTTTTTGAGTGCGGATCGTTTCTTCGAGGCGATCGATATCGTATTGTTTCAGGAAGTCGAGGAAAGTCATGTGGTGTCCCTCAGGCCCGTTACAGCCTGCATCTAATCAGGTATCAATCGTGGAGAAAACCGGTCAGGGGGCTCGAGGCCCGTGCCTTCTGTCTCTGCTCTCCCAGCCCTGCAAGGAAGGCCTCTCTCCCCGCCTGAACGCCTTTTTTGAAGGCGGCGCCCATGGCGCCGGGGTTAAGAGAGACGGCCAGGGCGGTGTTGACCAGCACCGCGTCGGCGCCCATCTCCATGGCTGCGGCTGCATGGGAGGGAGCTCCGAGCCCGGCATCGATCACCACCGGAACGACGGCCTGCTCGATAATGATGCGGATCTGGTCGCGGGTGCGCAGCCCCCGGTTGGTCCCGATGGGGGCGCCGAGCGGCATCACGGTGGCGGTGCCGGCTTCCTGCAGGTGCTTGGCCAGCACCGGGTCGGCGTTGATATAGGGCAGCACGGTGAACCCTTCCTTGACCAGAATTCGGGCGGCTTTCAGGGTTTCAATGGGATCGGGCAGCAGGTAATAGGGGTCGGGGGTGACCTCCAGCTTGACCCAGGGCTCGCACCCGGCCGCGCGCGCCAACCGGGCCAGCCGCACCGCTTCCTCGGCGTCGCGCGCGCCGCTGGTGTTGGGCAGCAGCAGGTAGCGGTCGCGGTCGATATGGGAGAGCATGCTGTCCCCGGGGTTCTCGATATCAACCCGCCGCAGGGCGACGGTGACGATTTCGCAGCCCGAACCTTGCATGGCTTCAACCATCGCTTTGTTGGAGGAAAATTTTCCGGTCCCGACCAGCAGGCGTGAGGTGAATGTGCGCCCGCCGATCACCAGTGAGTCGTTCGTCATGGTATGGGTCACCTTTCCTTGAGGTATTGTTTAAATTCTGTTCGGCTCAGCCGCCGCCGACGAATTGAACGATTTCAAGCCGGTCTCCGTCTTCAAGGACGGTCGCCTCAAAGTCCTCGCGTTCGGCGATGATCTGATTGCGTTCAACCGCGAGGCTGCGGGCGTCCATTTTCATCTCGCTGAGCAGCTGTGCCAGGGTCAGTCCGTCTGCGACTTCGCGCTCGCGGCCATTGACGGTAATCTTCATGATGTCCGAGCTCCTTTTGGTCAGCAGGGTTCCTCGCCCAGCAGCAGACGCACCACGGCGTTGGCCTGATGATGGGCCGCAATTCCAACCCGTGGCGCCATCAGCCCTTCGCCGGGGCGGGCGGCGTTTTCACCGTCGCCGACGAGGACCAGGTTGCGTCCGGCGCGCCGTGTGACCACCGTATTGGAGGGATGGCAGCCCGCCAGTCCGGATGCGGCGACGACGGGGCGTTCTGGGAAATGACGCCGGAAGGTTTCCACCAGCATCGCTTTCTGCTGCGCGAGGTCAAACGCTTCGACCAGGATCTGCGCCTGTGAGAAAACTTCGGCGACATTGCCAGGCGTCAGGCGCAGGTGAACGGGAGTCGCTGTGACGCACGGGTTGACGCGGGCGAGTGTTTCGGCCAGCGCTTCGACTTTCGGCTGACCGATCTGGTCGACAAAGTACTGCTGGCGGTTGAGGTTCGAGGGTTCGACCACGTCGAAGTCGACCAGGATCAGGTGCCCAACCCCGATGCGGGCCAGGGCCATGGCCGCATGTGAGCCGAGCCCGCCCACACCGGCGATGCCGACGCAGGCCGCGCGCAGCTTTTCATGCACGCCCGGTGTGTGGCGCGCCCGCATCAGCGCATCGAGTTCATCCGCGGCGGGAATTTCGCCGCGCCGGATCAGGATGACCTGGTCGCCAGAAGCCAGCGGCAGGTCGTCCGCGGCCGGGAATCCGTTGACGATCAGGACATCGGCCCGCGGCTTGAACCGGTCGCGGATCTGGTGAAGAGACGCTTCATCCGCAACGGTTTGTTTTTTTTCGTTGATCAGAATGTCCATGCAATGATGGCCTGTCTTTGAATGGCATGCATAATGGGGGGAGGGGTGAACGGAAAAAGGCCGCGAATGCGGCCTGGTCGGAATGCAGATCTAATAGAGTCTGTGGCCGACGCCGCTTCCCTCCGCCGGTGCAAGCCGGATCAGGTTCCAAGGGTCTTCCGCGACACCATCGTGCCGGCGGAACTCTCAGTTTCCACTCCCCTAGGGCGTTCGTTCTGTACTGTGTTGTGAGTTTCTACGCTATCACTTGGTTCCAGCGTCCGTCAATATTTTTTCGACGACGCATGATCGTCAAACAATACTTCAATCGGCGTTTTTCATTGTCACCTGAGCGGGTTGTGCTCTATCATTAGAAATTACGCCAAATCCTTTTGTTCTGTCTTGAACACTTAGTTGTTAGTTGTCGAAATCACAAGCACGGAAGGATAAAGACGATGACAATTTCCGAGCGATATCGCAAGTTGTATCAGGATATTCTGGTCTTTTCGCAGGGCTTTCAGGGCGAATGCTGCGCGGAAGCAGAGCGCGTGCCGCAGCAGTTGTTTGAAAAAGCTCTGGGTGAACTGGCGCCTTTTGACGAGGCCGTGGGAGAGATCCCCCGCATCCGCCTGGAGGAGAAGCTCACCCCCGTACTGCTTAAAAGCCATTCCGTGCTTGATCGTGCGCGGCGGCTGCTTGACGAAGGAGGAGAATCCGACAGGGCGGCTGAAGTATGGGAGCTTGAGCAGCAGATTTATCGGTTATTGAATGACCTTTGATGGCATGTAAGTTGCTGCCTGTTTGCTATCTGTTTTGTTGCCGACGGTCCACCCGGCGTATCTATGGGCGGCGATTCGTTGGAGGCGTCGATTCCCTTTTACTGTTTTTACCCAAGCCATCCCAAGCGAAAGGATTGGTTGCAAACGCCATGCATCGCAAATTGAGCAATATCTTTTATGAAGTTCGTGACCCCGTTCTGGAGTGGGACGATATCGGCGGCTATTCGGAAGTCAAGCAGACTCTACGCGAAATGGTCTGCCTGCCGCTGATGAAGCCGGAATTGATCTCTCTGCACAATCTCGGCCTGCCCGCCGGAGTGATGATGTGGGGCCCTTTGGGAACCGGCATCACTATGCTGGCCGAGGCTTGCGCGCGCGAGGCCGGAGTCTCCTTCGTCTATGTCTCCGGGCAGGAGATGCTGGGCAAGGGCGGCGAGCTGGTGGAAGCTTTCGACTGCGCCGTGCATGAAGCGCCCTGCGTGCTGTTTGTCTCGGATTGCGAGTGGCTTGCCCCCCGCGCGGGTTGCGATTACGAGTGGGGGCCGGGAAACTTTCGGGCGATTCCGCCCACCTTTGCCGACAAAGACCTGTCGCGACTCTTTATCGAACAGGTCGACCGCATTAACAGTGTGGCTGATGTGGCGCTGATGGGCTCCTGCTATCGCATCGATACGGTCGATCAGGCGTTGATCAAGGAGAAGAAGCGCTTTAACCGCAAGGTGTTTGTGCCGCCGCCGACTGCGAAGGATCGCGAGGGGATGCTTGAAATCTACCTCAAGCGCATGCCCAATCTGGCGGATGACGTCGACCGGCGCGCCCTGGCCGAGGCGGCTGAAGGCTATGTCGGATGGGATATCGAAAGCCTTTGCAAGCGTGCGACAGTCAATGCCATCAAGGAAGATTCCCGCATTGTGACCATGGCTCATTTCACGAAAGCCCTGGAAGAGATCCGCCCTTTTCTGACCCCCGATATGACGGAGAAGTATCACCGGATCCGCACCATGGACTGTCCCCATCATTATGAATTCTGATTATACCCGAACCTCTGCCTCCGGATGCGAGATCGACCGTGCCTGATTCGGCCCTGACCCAGTTCCTGTCGGTAATCGTCGAAGAAATCCGCCGCATGTGGTGGTTTTTTCTGGTGGCCTGCCTGCTGGTCGGCATCATCAAGGGGTATAAGCTCGATCTCAAAATCCGACATGCGGTCAACCGCAGCGGATTCTGGGGAATTCTGATCGCCATTGCGGTCGGCATGGTCTCTCCGCTGTGCGCCTGCGGCATCCTGCCCGTGGTAATTTCTCTGGCGCTGATGGGGACACCGCTGCCGCCGCTGATGGCTTTGCTGGCAACCTCTCCGACCATGGGACCTGATGCTCTGCTGCTGACCTGGCGCGGGCTGGGCAGCGATCTGGCGATCTGGAAAATCATCGGTTCCGGCGTGCTCGGCCTGTGCGCCGGAGCCGTTACGCTGATGCTGGAGCGTCGCGGCTGGCTCAACAGCGACCTGGTGCGGCTCAAGCCCGTCTACCGAGAGGATGGCACGCTGGCCAGCGCCCATGAAGTGGGCAAGGCCTATGGGATCAAGCTTAAAACCATGACGGTTGAGCCTCGTGCAAACCGAGCCCGGTTTATTTTTGATCGCACCGTCGATGCGGCCTTGTTCACCGGGAAGTTTCTGCTGCTGGCGATTGTGCTGGAGGCGCTGCTGGTGACCTTCGTGCCGATCTCCTGGATCACCGTACTGGTGGGACAGCCCGGCATTCAGTCCCTGGTGGCCGCATCCCTGATCGGCCTGCCGCTGCCGAGCAATCAGATCCCCATCATACCGATCCTGGCCGGACTCATCGAGCGCGGCATCGATCCGGGGGCGGCACTGACCCTGCTGCTTGCCGGCCCGGTCACCAGCCTGCCTGCGATCATTGCCCTGTGGGGGATGTTTCATCGCCGTGTGGTCGGAGTCTTTCTGGCGGTCGGCCTGTGCGCGTCAATCGGAGTAGGCTGGATTTATCAGTTGACCCTCTGATTGCTGCTCCGGCCTTGTTGGTTGTCGGACCGGGAGCTGTCGCCTGCAACGATCGAGTTGACGATTTTCTGCCAATATCCCGGGAGTATTTGCCTGATGCCTTCAATCTGCGTTTTTCTCGCCCTGATATTTTTTGCTTTTCCGTTTTGCGTACCGCAATCCGGCGCGGCTGCCGCGGTGGAACTCTCGGGCAAGGTGGCTGATGATAAGCGGCTGCCGGTTTCCGGGATGCACGTCGAGGCCTGGCCCGCTGGCTCTCTTGCCTTGGCCGGCGAAGCTCCCCACCGCAGCGCACCCACGGATGAACAGGGGCACTTCACGCTCACCCTGCCGCAGGGCGGAGACTATTACCTGCTTGCGCGTGGGGAGGGACACTTCGGTTACTATGGGCGCAACCCGGTGCGTGTGCCCTCCTCAGGTCTTGCCGGAGTCACTCTCGGAGTGAAAGGGATTTGGCCTCCCGACTTCGATTCGCTGGCGGAGATTTCCCAGGGAATTCTCGGCCGGGTCGCCCATCGCGGCGAGCCTGTGGCGGGGACGATGATCCATGTCTACCTCGATCCCTCCAGCGGGTTCAAGGGGATGGGCTTTGCCGTGCTTGGTCCAACGGATGACGAGGGGATGTTCGAGGCCCAGCTGCCGGTCGGAACCTATTATCTGGTGGCGCGACTGCGCCGGGACGGCTCCATGGTGGGGCCGCTGCGTGCCGGTGATTTTATCGGCTATTGGCATGGCAATCCCCTGCGGGTCGAAACCGGGCAAGTTCAGAGAGCGGCGATTTCGCTGCAGGAGGTCCCGGACAAGGTGGTCGAGCAGGCAGATCATCTCTTCGGCGACATCAGCATCTCCGGTCGGGTTGTCGACCCGGAAGGGCAGCCTGTTGCGGGGTTGCGGGTGCTGCTCTATGACAACCCGCGCATGCTCGATCGTCCATTGTTCGTATCCCAGCCCACCGATGCCGACGGCGCCTACGTGCTCTCGTTCCCCAAGCCTGGCCGTTATTATCTGCGTGCCCGCAGCAACATCGGGGGCGAACCTGTTTCGGGCGAACTGATGGGGGATTACATGGGTGCGGACGGTGAGGACCTCAAGGTCGAGACGGGTGACCACCTGCAGGGGATCGATATCAAGGTGGAGGCATTGTGGTAAGGACGGTTGTGCTGATCGTACTGCCTGTTTTTTCTCTTGTTTTTTCTGCCGGATGCCTGCCGCAGCCGGACTCCTCTGCCCTGCAGCGTCTGCCCGAAGCGGTTCCACACGAGCCGGTGCGTTTGTCAGGGGATGTCCGTCTGACCGAGGACACCTTCTGGAATGGCTCCATCGTTATCGATGGCACGGTGCATTTAATCAAGGGAAAAACCTTGACCATCGCCCCGGGGGCTGATATTGCCTTCGTGCGCCGGGACGCTGATCAGGATGGTCTTGGCGACGCCGGACTGATGATCGACGGTGAACTTGTGGCCGTGGGAACGCCTGCGGCGCCCATCCGCTTTCACAGCGCTGAAGCCGCTCCCCGCCCGGGCGACTGGCTCGAAATCCATGTCGATTTTTCACCGCGCATCGAACTGCGCTATTGCGAGATTCGCCATTCCGCCCACGGCCTCCATGCTCATTTCACCAAGGGAGTGGTCGAGGACTGCGTTCTGGCTGAAAATATTGACGGCACCCGGCTCGGGCGGTCGCGTTTCGCTCTGCGCAACAATCTGATTGAACGCAACATCGGCAAGGGGATCAATTTCCGTGACTCACGGCTTGAGATCCGACGCAACATCCTGCGCTATAACCGGGTGGGGATCTTTCTTTTCGAAAAAGATCGGGACTCTCTGATTCAGGAGAACAATTTTTACGACAATGATCTGCATCTGCGCCTCGGGGATTTTTTCACCGGTCACCTGACGCTTTCCCAAAACTGGTGGCAGGGAGCTGCGGCGCAGGAAGCCGCCTCCCGCATTCACGACCGGGGGGAGGATCCACAAATCGGCACGGTCAATATTGCGCCGGTCGATCGATGGATAGCAGGCAGCGGTCCACGCGATGATCTGTCGCTGACTCCCCTGTGGCAGCAGGAGACGGGAGGTTTTGTGGATATGCTCTCCGCAGGCGTTGACGACACCCTTTATGTCGGTTCCTGGGACGGCACCCTGCGAGCGCTTGACCTGAACGGGAGTGTCCTCTGGACCCGGCCGCTGGGGGATGTCATCGACGCAGCTCCTGCGGTGCAGGATGATCGACTGTTCGTGCAGACCTGGGGGCGGCGCGTTTATGCTCTGGGCCGTGGCCATGGAGAGATTCTGTGGCAGTGGTCCTATCCTCCATCCGGGACCGACGATCATCGGCAGGGTGCGTTGATGACGCGCGGCGATCTGCTGCTGGTGCCCGCGTGGAATGGCACGCTTTACGCGTTGTCGCAGGACAACGGCGAACCCAAGTGGTCCCTCGAGCTGGGGGCCGCTCTGAGGGCAGCGCCCGCTCTGGACCGGGAATCGCTGTGGATTGGCAACACCCACGGCGAGGTCTTTAAGGTCGGTCCGGCAGGCGAGATTCTTTGTCGCTCCAACCTGGGGGGCGCGGTTTTGACTCCTGCCGGCATAAGCAGCGAGGGGCCGGTTTTTCTGACGCGCGACGGAATTTTGAACGCTCTGGATCAGGACGGTGTTTCCCGCTGGCGGACAGAGTTGGACGAAGTCTGTTTTTACGCTGCACCGGTGCTCTCCGGCGACGCAATGTTCGTGGCCACCGCCGGCGGGAGTTTGTGGAAAATCGACACCGACAATGGCGCCGTTCTGTGGCGGACTCGCCTGTCCGGACCCGCTTACGCCACCCCGGTGGTTCATGGCGGACGGGTCTATGTTGGGGATAACGAAGGGACGCTGCAGGTGTTCAACGCCGACAGCGGAGCCCTTCTTGTCAAACAGGCTTTGCCCGCTGCCATCCAGGGCGGGCCCGCCGTCCGGGGGGAATCCCTGGCGCTGGGTGCACGCGATGGTGCCGTGCATCTTTTCCGGATAACTCCCTCCGTTGCCATGGGAGTTTCAAGCGAGGTTTTCTGATGGCGCTGTCCCAAGAAATCATCCGCATTCATCTGCCGGCAGCTCTGGTCGTGGGGGCAGGCGCCACCCGCCTTTTCCTTTGCCGAAACCGCGCTCTTGCTTCGGGGGAGCCGAGGCGGCGGTGAATCAGGCATTGTTTCGAGGTTGTACCCTGGCGCTCAAGGCCGTGCGCGAGTCAAATTAAATAAAACGGGCCGCCGGCGGATCAGGATTACGTTGACGCGCGCGACAACTTGGTGGGGATCTGCCACGAAAACGCTTCGCTCACCGGAATCTTCCGAACATCCGACGATCTTTTTTGACCGCGACGACTATCCCGCAGTAGACTGTGGCGAAGACATGGCCGGTGCGGGTGGTCCCGTCGACCTTGTGCTGTACGGTCTCCGGCGAACGGCGCCTGTAAGTGATGCGGAGCCGCGCCGGTAAATTTATGAATTCTGCTTCTTCTGAACCGCATTTGCGCAAATTCAGGAGAAGATCAATCTTTATCGGGAGGTTTTTTCGATGAACCGGATTGCAACCTGGCTTCTGATTGTTTTTGCAACGGTTTGCGTTGTGTCCTCCGGTGCCGGGCAAGCCACCGCCTGCGTGGGCAAAACTCTTGTAATCGGGACCACGCCGAGCGCGCAGCAGCAGCTGCTGGCCGAGATCGTCTCTCTTCTGATCTCCGAGCGCACCGGCACGACCGTCAAGATCGAGCGTTTTGAGGGGGCCGACGCGACTCACCAGGCGCAGATGCGCGCTGAGGTCGATATCACCATCGGCTACACAGGGGAAGGCTGGGTGCGCGTGCTGCAGCAAGCTCCGGCGGATGATGCTCAGGCCGTCTTCGATCAGGTCAAGGAGCGCTACAACAAAGAGTTGAATCTGATCTGGCTGCAGCCCTTTGGTTTTGAACATCCGTCTTCAGTTTCGGCTGAGCGGGCCGATCAGGTCGCGCCGGTGGTTCGCAAGGATACGCTGAAAAAGTTTCCCGCCCTGGCGCGCTTGATCAATAAGCTCGGCGGTGCGATCGACAACGAAAATCTCGACGCTCTGGATCGGCAGGCTCAGGAGCGTGCCATGCGGGATGTGGCGCGTGATTTTCTGCGCGACAACCGGTTGATCTGAGCTGATCTCAATTTTCCGGCGAAAGGATTCTATGGCTTCCATCGATCGTCGTGCCTTCATCCGCAACGCGCTGCGCTGTGCCTTCGCCGGTGCGGCCTTTGGTGCTCTCCCGCTGCTTGATCTCACGGCGCTTGCCTCGCCTGCACAAGCAAAGGTCAGGCTGGCGCGCCGTCAATCCTCCGATATCGCTGAACTTGTTTCGCAGACTCTTTCCGCCCTCGGCGGGATGGAGTCTTTCGTGCGTCCCGGCGAAACGGTGGTAATCAAGCCCAACATCGGCTGGGACCGGACACCGGAAACCGGCGCCAATACTCACCCGCTGGTGGTTCGGGCGCTGGTTGAGCATTGTCTCGAAGCGGGGGCCAAATCCATAGACATTTTCGACCGCAGCTGCAACGATCCGCGTCGCTGCTACGTCAGCAGCGGCATCGAGGAGATGGTCAAGGGTTTGAAGTCGGACCAGGTGCGTATCTCCCACATGGATCGCCGCGCCTACCGCGAAATTGCCATCCGCTCCGGCGTTGAACTGCAGCGCTGGCCCTTCTATCAGCCGGCACTGGAGGCCGATCGCTATATCAATGTTCCCGTGGCGAAACACCATGGCCTCTCCACCCTCACTCTCGGATTGAAAAACACCATGGGCGTTATCGGCGGCAATCGCGGAGTGCTGCATCGCAGTCTGCCCGAGGCTCTGGCGGACATCAATACCGTGGTCCATTCGGACCTGACGGTGATCGATGCCACCCGCATTCTGGTGGCCAACGGTCCGCAGGGCGGACGACTGGAGGATGTGCGGGAGACCCGCACCCTGATCGCTTCACCCGATATCGTTGCCGCCGACAGTGAGGCCACCCGCCTGTTCGACCTGGACCCTCATGACCTGCCCATGATTACGGTGGCGGCACGGCGCGGACTCGGCGTGATGGATCCCGCCCGTATCGAACAGGTCTGATCCGTGCGCCTTTCCTCTCTGCGGATTTTTGTCCAGATCTTCTGCCTGCTCGGATTTCTTGTTCTCTTTCTGCTCACGGAGTATCGCGGGCAGGACTCTCTTCAATACCCGGTCAGCCTCCTTTTTCGCATCGATCCGCTGGCCGCACTGGCCGCTGCCCTGGCACCGGGGGCGTTCAGCCTGGGGCTGCTGTGGCCGGCGCTGGTGGTTATTGCGTTGACTTTCATACTCGGACGGTTTTTCTGCGGCTGGATCTGCCCGCTGGGGACCACCCTCGATGGTATGGGGCGTCTGGTCGGGCGCGGACGCGGCAGGAATGTCAAGCCGTCCTGGCGCCGCCTGAAATATCTGCTTCTGGCTGCGCTTACGGCCGCAGGCCTTTTCGGCCTGCAGCTGTTCGGGCTGTTCGATCCCCTCAGCATCTTTCTGCGTACCCTGACTCTGAGTCTCTATCCCGCATTCGACCTGATGATGAATGCGGTGTTCGATTTTTTCTACCAGCATGACGTGCCGCTGCTTTCATCACTGGTCAACGGCTCCTATGACTTTTTCCGCCAGTACGTTCTGGCTTTTCATCCACCTGTTTTCACTCTGGGACTGTTGACCCTGGCGGTTTTTATCCTTCTGATCGTCCTGGAGAAGGTCGAGCGACGCTTCTGGTGCAAAAATCTCTGTCCCCTGGGGGCGCTGCTGGGGCTTTGCTCTCGCTATGCGCTGTTGCAGCGCGAACCTTCCGCCACTTGTTCCGGGTGCGCTTCCTGCCTGCAGAATTGCCGCAGCGGGGTCGACAACGACGGACGCCGCCATCCGGATGAGTGCCTGGTCTGTCTCGATTGCGGCGGCTTCTGTCCGCAGGAGAAGGTCCGTTTCCAGTGGGGGACACCCCGGCCTTCGGCCGGAGTCGATCTGCCGCGCCGCGACCTGATGGTGGCCGTGGCCACTGGTGTTCTGGTGGCGCCGGTGGCGCGTGCCGCTCCGGCCCCGGCGGACCGCCGCTCTTATCTGCTGCGCCCTCCCGGAGCCCTGGCGGAAGATGAGTTTCTGCGGCGCTGTATCCGTTGCGGAGAGTGTATGAAAGTCTGCATCGGCGGCGCGCTGCATCCGGCCCTGCTTGAAGCGGGGGCCGTCGGGTTATGGACGCCGCGCCTGGTCCCGCGCATCGGGTATTGCGAATACAACTGCACCCTCTGCGGTCAGGTCTGTCCTACCGGTGCGTTGAAGCTGCTGCCGCTCGAGGAGAAAAGAAAATTCGTGCTGGGCATTGCCGTGTTCGACCAGGACCGCTGCCTGCCTTTTGCACGCCGTGAAGAATGCCTGGTGTGCGAAGAGCATTGCCCCACTCCGCAGAAAGCGATTGTCTTTGAAGAGAAAAAGGTACAAACCGCTGAAGGTGTGCGCACATTGAAAATTCCCCGTGTGGTGGCGGATCGCTGCATCGGCTGCGGCATCTGCGAGACCCGCTGTCCGGTCGAAGGGGCCTCGGCGATCCGGATCACAAATGAAGGGGAAACGCGCCGCGAGAGAGATCCCTGGAGTTGACCCTGATCGCTTGCAATTCTTCCTCCCTAAGGTAAAGTCCTCATAAAAGATTCACATGACGAAGAAGAGGCGACGTACATGTTGCTCATCACGGTGCAAGTCGTCTGGATTGCTGCCGGGAAGCGAAACTGTTGGAGATTTTGTTGGAGGAAAAAGATGGATACCCACGAAAAAAAAGAGATTTACCGGGCCAAAATAGAAGCCCAGCTTGATGAATGGGGGGCACGCATCGACCAGCTCAAAGCCAAAGCCAAGCAGGCCGATGCCGATATGCGCATCAAGCTTGATGAACAGATTCAATCTTTGAAAAAACGCCGCGAGGATCTGCGCGGCCGACTTGATGAACTTAAAAAATCAAGCGGTGACGCGTGGCACTCCATCAGCGAAGGGATTGATCATGCGATGGACGATCTGAAAGGTGCCTGGGAAGAGGCCAGGAAGAAGTTCAAGTAACGCGGATCACCATGAAAAGAACAAGCCCCGTGCAGCACATTGCCATGCAGCACGGGGCTTGTTCTTGTGCATTTTCAACTGCAGTCAAGATCATGCATGGTGCGAACGCAGTCGCGTCCCTCTTTTTTAGCCAGATAGAGCGCGTCATCGGCGATGCGGATCAGATCGTCCACAGAATGAATGTTTTCGCAAGGATAGCAGGCTACGCCCAGGCTGACGCTGATTTTCTCGTTCACCATATTGCCGCCGAAACTCAGTTCACCGGTGGCTGTACGCAGTCGCTCCGCCACCTGTACGGCCATCTCCAGGTCGGAGTCCGGCAGGACCAGGGCGAATTCCTCGCCGCCGTAACGCGCGGCCAGGTCATATTCACGCAGATGCCTGCGTAGCAGGCTGGCCATTTCAGTCAGGACTTCATCTCCGGCCTGATGGCCGAAGGTGTCGTTGAATTTTTTGAAGTGGTCGATGTCAACCATGATCAGTGAAAAAGGTGCCTCGCCGCGGCTGCTGCGCTTGAATTCCCGGGTCAGAGTCTCCATCAGGTGGCGCCGGTTGGCCAACCGCGTCAGGGGGTCGGTGTTGGAAAGTTCCAGCAGCAGTTGATTGCTTTCCTTGAGGCTGTCCTGCAGGGATTTGACCTTGAGCTGCACCTTGACGCGGGCGATCAGTTCGCCTGGGTCGAAAGGTTTGGTGACATAATCGCTGGCTCCCAGCTCAAGACCGCGGATTTTATCTTCCCGGTTTTCCTTGCCGGTGAGCATGATCACCGGGATGTCGCGCAGCTCCTCGCGGGTTTTCACCATAGCGAGGAATTTGAAGCCGTCGATGCCGGGCATATCCACGTCGCACAGCACAACATCCACCGGTTGTGCAACAACCTTTTTAAAACCCTCCAGGCCGTCACCAGCCTCAAAATAGCGATTGAACAGGGAGTTCTGCTGGAGGATTTCGAGAATATGCTGTCGTCCGACCTTGGAGTCGTCGACAATGAGAATGGAATTATCCATCGCGTGTGATCTTCATCTTTACTGATTAGTTTCCTTAAATGATAGTCCTGCTCAGAGGGTATTGTAAAGAGAAATCGTCTTCTTTTGACTTCTTTTTGTGCCGGGTTGTACTGAACAGTTCTGCAATTTCCACGCCCAATATTGGCCTGGACTAAGAATGCCTGACAAATGGGAGGACTATAGAATCAAGGCGGAAAGTGAGTTGTTGATTAAAGCAGGAGTGTTGCAGCCGGTATCGGGGAGGGGGTTGGAAAAGAACCCCGATGCGAAAAGCACGCAGAGCGGGGTCTTTTTAATTTGCAATTCTGAAATTGATGGCGTCGCAAAAACTCACCAACTGCTGCGTTGCTGCAATTGCTCTCGCTGCTTCGACGTACGTAAGTACGCCTCATTGCTCGACAATCGCGCGCCTTGCATTTGGCGCTTTTTGCTTAGCCATCGACATTGATGCTTTTCTGCGAAAGCATCTGAAATTGGACGGAATGATTACAAATCAGCTGATGCGTCGGCCGCCGTGTTCGCGCAGTTGCTGCGCCGCGTGCCGCAGCATGCGTTCGGTCGTTTCCCAGTCCACGCATTTATCGGTGATGGAGACGCCGTACTGCAGTTCACTGAGGGTCTGTTTCATGGGCTGGTTGCCGGCGTGGATGTTGCTCTCGATCATCAGGGCGCAGATCGAACGATTGCCGTTTTTGATCTGGTCGATCACGTCGAGCATGACCTGCTCCTGGAGATCATGATTCTTGCGGGAATTGGCGTGGCTGCAGTCGACCATGATCGCCTGATTCAGATCGTTGCGGGTCAGCAGTTCTTCCACCCGTGCAATGTCCTCTGCCGAATAATTTGGTTTGTCATTGCCGCCGCGCAGCACGATGTGGGTGTCGGGGTTGCCGATGGTGTGCACGATGGAACTGCGCCCCTCGTTGTTGATGCCGAGAAAGCTGTGGGAGTGGCGCGCCGCCGCCATGGCATCGAGGGCGATCTGCAGGTTCCCGTCGGTTCCGTTTTTAAACCCGATGGGAAAGGACAGACCGCTCGACATTTCACGATGGGTCTGGGATTCGGTGGTGCGTGCCCCGATCGCTCCCCAGCTCACCAGATCGGCCAGGTAATGAGGGGTGATGGGGTCGAGCATCTCGCCGGCCACCGGCAACTCGAGATCGGTGATTGAGCTCAGCAGCCGCCGGGCGACGCCGAGGCCTTTGGAAATCTGGTGTGTCCCGTTGAGGTCCGGGTCGTTGATCAGCCCTTTCCAGCCGATGGTGGTGCGCGGCTTCTCGAAATAAACCCGCATGACCAGCAGCAGATCGTCGGATAGTTCCCGGTGCAGTTTTGCCAGCCGCGCCGCATAATCGATGGCGGCGCGTGGGTCGTGAATGGAGCAGGGACCCACCACCACCATCAGGCGGCGATCGCGCTGGTGAATGATGTCAAGCACCTGTTGACGGGAGGCCGCCACGAACTGGGCGGCTTTCTCCGACAGGGGAAAAACCTGCTTGAGGTCCGAAGGAGAAACAATGGGAGTGAATGTTTTGACTTTGAGATTGTTGGTGCGAATCATAAAGCGCAGTCCGATCCGGATATATTGACGGTTAATATTCCAAGGCGTGGGAATGGTCGATTGCAATGCACGATAATTTACGTGACTCCATAGCCTGTTGTCAAACCTGCGATGCTGCTAAGTACTGGTATGGAGCAGGTTTTCGACTATAGCAAAGTTTTGGTTGAAATAGGTAAATCGTTTGACATGAATTTAAGGATTTCGGTATAAAAGGCATTCAAATTAAAAAGAGTTTCGTTGTTTCTTCAAGCTGATTTCACGCTTCGGCGTGTTGAGATGAAAGGACTTTTGAGACATGGATATTATGGGGAGCCTGTTTGCCGCGGTTGTAAGAATCATTAACCTGGGGATCACCCTCTATATTTATATCGTGATTGCCAGCGCCCTGATCTCCTGGGTCAATCCCGATCCCTACAACCCGATTGTGCGTTTTCTGCGCAATGCGACAGATCCGCTGCTTGATCGGATTCGCCGCGCGCTCCCGGTGCAGATGGGAGGTTTTGACCTCTCTCCCATTGTTCTGATTTTCGGTCTTTATCTGGTTTCCGCCCTGCTGAACTCTTTAGCCATCGGCATGACGCGGGGATTTTAGCGGAGTTTTCATGGCCATTACGCCTATAGACATCCAGCAGCATCAATTCAAATCTCAACTTCTGGGGTATGACAAGGCTGCTGTCGACCGTTTCCTCGAACTGGTGGCCGACGACCTTGAACGACTCCACCTGCAGCAGCAGCAGACGCGCGAGGAATTGGCCCGCACCCAGGAGGATCTGGCCCGGATGCGTGAACGCGAGTCGACTCTCAAACAGACCTTGATTACGGCGCAGAAAGTTACCGACGAGCTGCGCGACAACGCGCGCAAAGAAGCTGAAGTAATTATCGCAGACGCCCAGGTGCGGGCCGAGCAGATTGTGCGGGAGGCAGAAAACCGGCGTATCGGGCTGATCAACGAGGTGCAGGAACTTAAGCGCCAGAAGGTCTCCTTTGAATCCGGCCTGCGTGCTCTGGTGGAAAGCCATCTGCGGCTGCTCGATCTCGACGCGCTGCCGTTGAGTCGCAGGGAGGATGCGCACGATGCATTGCAGTCGACAGCCTCCCTGGAGGAGCTGGTCGGGGGGGAGGGCCCTCCCCGGAGCAACCCGAAGAAGGAAGACGAAGAAAGTGATGAATTCGGCACTGACTGAAACTCAGGAAGGTGTCATTGTGGCTGTCTATGTGCAGCCGCGCGCCAGTCGCGACGAGGTGGTCGGCATGCATGGCGACGCCCTTCGCGTGCGGCTGACTGCGCCGCCGGTGGAAGGGGCGGCCAACCAGCGCTGCCGCGAGTTTCTTGCCAAACTTTTAAGGGTTCCCAAGTCGGATGTGACATTGGTTTCCGGAGACAAATCCAGACATAAGCGACTTTTGATCCGGGGTGTCGATGCTGCCGCTGTTTTTGAACGGCTGAAATAGGAGCCGGTCATTTTTTTGCCCGCTGTGCCTTGACATAGCGGATCTCCGGGATTAAATTAAGCGCGATTTCCGACCCAATGGAGGTGTTTCAAAATGCCGATGTACGAATATCAGTGTGATGCCTGCGGCCGGGTTTTCGAGGCCCGGCAGAAATTTTCCGATGCTCCTCTGAGCGACTGCAGACTCTGTGGCGCCGGTCCGGTGACCAAGCTGATCTCCCAGAGTGCGTTCACCCTCAAGGGAGGCGGCTGGTACCAGCAGGGTTACGGCACGAGCCAGGAAAAAGCTCCGGCGGCCTGCGCGGCGGCGAGCGGCGACAGCGGCGGTTGCGCGTCCTGTCCGAAAGCCGCAAACGAGTAAATCCATAACGATCAACGATGCAACACAAAAGACCCCGGATCCGGGGTCTTTTGTGTTTTCGGCCTTTTGTGGACCGTGCGCCCGTCTTTACTTTCCCGCTTCCGTTGCGTATAGTTTGGTATCCTTATTCGATAAATTCCAATCCGATTTCAGGAGGTATGACAGGCGTGGCTCACATTATTGACGGTAAGGCGATTGCAAAGGAAATCCGGACCCGGATCAAGGACGAAACGGCAGAGCTGAAAAAGTGTGATGTGACCCCCGGCCTGGCGGTGGTACTGGTGGGGGATGATCCGGCCAGCCGGGTTTACGTCACCATGAAGGAAAAGGCCTGTGCCGAAGCGGGAATTTTTTCCGATGAGCACAAACTGCCGGCGGAAACCAGCGAAGAGCAGCTGCTGGAACTTGTGGCCCAGCTCAACGCCGATGAGCGCATCGACGGCATCCTGGTGCAGCTGCCCCTCCCTGATCACATCGATGAGAGCAAGGTGCTGGAGGCGATTTCCCCTAAAAAGGACGTTGACGGGTTTCATCCCTACAATGTCGGCCGTCTGGCGACCGGCAACCCCCTGTTTAAGCCCTGCACGCCCTATGGCGTGATGAAGATGCTCGAGCACACCGGCGTGGATCTGACTGGCGCGGACGTTGTCGTGGTCGGTCGCTCCAATATCGTGGGCAAACCGGTGGCTCTGATGTGCCTGGCCCAGCACGCGACCGTGACCATCTGCCATTCCCGCACCCGCGACCTGGCCCAGCGGGTCAAAGCGGCGGATGTGGTCATTGCCGCAGTGGGACGCGCTGAGATGATCAAGGGAGAATGGATCAAGTCCGGCGCCACGGTGATCGACGTCGGCATCAACCGCGTGGGCGAGAAAAAACTGGTGGGCGATGTGGAGTTCGCCGCGGCATCCGAAAAGGCCGCCGCCATTACGCCGGTGCCCGGCGGGGTCGGGCCCATGACCATTGCCATGCTGCTGCAGAATACCCTGGAAAGCGCCAAACGGCGCGCCTCCGGGTGCGGTTGCAGCAAGTAGCTGGAAAACAAAAGAGCGTCCACGATCCCTTGGGAATCGGCGGGCGCTTTTTTCTTTGCCGGTCCTGTGAGGAACAAGTCATGATCATCAGCAGGCAAAAAGAGAAAGAGAATCTGCTGCGTCACCTGGAAGGCAAGCATAAGCTGTTTCTGGTGGGGTGCGGCGCCTGCGCTACCGTGTGCAAGTCCGGCGGAGAGGAAGAGGTTTTCCAGATGCAGGAATGGCTGGTTTCCACCGGGCGGGAGGTCACCGGCAGTGTCGTGATCGAGGAGGCCTGCCATATCATGCGGGCCGGCCGCGATCTGCGTCACAACAAAAGTGCCGTTGAAGAGGCTGATGCCCTGATGGTCATGACCTGCGGCGCGGGAATCCAGTCGATCTCGAGTCACACCGAAAAGCGGGTCATCGGCGCTCTGGATTCGTTGTTTCTCGGCAATGTCCGCCGCCTCGGCCAGTACGAAGAGAAGTGCTCGCTGTGCGGTGATTGCATTCTCAATGAAACCGCCGGCATCTGCCCCGTCACCAATTGCGCCAAGGGACTTCTCAATGGCCCCTGCGGCGGTATGGAAGAAGGCAGATGTGAGTCAGACCGCAACCTGGATTGTGCCTGGATGCTGATTTATGAGCGGCTCTCGCGCCAGGGGCGCAAAGGTGTGTTTGCACGGGTGGTGCCTGCCAAGGACTGGGGCCACCGCCATCAGCCCGGAAGACACAAGATTCGATAGTCATGTCGAAACTGGCAGAAAAACTTATCGCCGGGGAGTTCGTGGTAACGGCTGAAGTCGCACCCCCCAAAGGGGTGGATCTCGATGGGGTGCTTGCAACCGCGGCCAGTTTCCCGCCTGAAGTGGTTGCCGTCAATGTGACGGATAATCAGGGGGCCAATATGCGCATGGCGCCTCTGGTGGTGGCGACGCTGCTCCATCAGGGCGGCGTTGAGCCCGTCCTGCAGATGACCTGCCGGGACCGCAACCGCATGGCGCTGCAGTCCGACCTGCTCGGAGCGGCCGCCCTCGGCATCAAAAATCTGCTGCTGCTCTCCGGGGATCATCCCCGCTTCGGCGACCATCCTCATGCGCGCGGGGTGTTCGACCTGGACTCGGTGCAATTGCTCCAGGCCGCAGACAGGCTGGCCTCCGGGCAGGACCTGGCCGGCAGGCCCCTGGGCGGCTCACCGGTCTTTTTCAGCGGGGCGGCTGTCAGCCCGCAGGCCGAGCCTTTCGAACTGATGTTTCAGAAGTTCCGCAAGAAAGTCGAGGCCGGGGCGCGGTTCTTCCAGACCCAGGCCGTTTTCTGCGAGAAGCCCCTGGCACGCTTTATGGAGCAGGCCGCCCCTCTGCGTGTTCCCGTGCTGCTCGGGGTTCTGTTGTTGAAAAATGCCCGCATGGCCCGCTTTGTCCATGAACACGTCCCCGGGGTGCGGGTGCCGGAGCCTTTGATTGACCGCCTGGACGCCGCGGCCGATCCGCTGGAAGAAGGGGTGCGCATTGCCCGTGAAACGGTGAGTCTGGCCCGCCGGCATTGTCAGGGTGTGCATCTGATGACGCTGGGGTGCGAGGATAGGATTTCAGAGATTCTTTGTTAGGCTTGTTTGAACGCGTCATTTTGAAGGGCAGGGAGGTGCCATGTTGAAACATTCTCCTCTCCATGAAATTCATCAATCGCTTGGCGCGCGCATGGTCGAATTCGGCGGATGGCTGATGCCCGTGCGCTATTCCGGAGTGATCGACGAGCATCTGGCCGTTCGCAATGCTGCCGGCCTGTTCGATGTCTCCCACATGGGCGAAATTGAAGTCAAAGGGGCCGACGCTCTGGACTTTCTGCAGGATCTGACCGTCAACGATGTGAGTCTGCTGCAAAACGGCCAGGTGCAGTATACCGCCATGTGCTACCCTCACGGCGGTACCGTGGACGATCTTACCCTCTACCGCTTCGACCACGACCATTTCCTTTTGTGCGTCAACGCCGCCAACATCGACAAAGACTTTGCCTGGATCGAGCAGGCCCGCACGGACAGCGGCTATACAGAGGTTCTCTGCCATAACCGCAGCTACGAATTTGCACAGCTCGCCCTGCAGGGACCTGCCTCGGAGGGCATATTATCCCGCCTTACCCAGACTCAACTGGATAAAATCGCCTACTACCATTTTCACGAGGGCCTGGTGGCCGATGTGCCGATGATCATCTCGCGCACCGGCTATACGGGGGAGGACGGCTTCGAGCTTTATCTGGCCCCCGATCAGGCCGAGCCCGTCTGGCAGGCACTCCTGGAGGCGGGGAAACCCGATGGACTGCTGCCGGCTGGTCTCGGAGCGCGCGATACGCTGCGCCTCGAGGCGGGGCTTGCTCTCTACGGCCATGAGCTGAGTCCGGAAATCAGCCCTCTCGAAGCACGGCTGGGGTGGATTGTCAAATTGGACAAGGGAGATTTTATCGGGCGCGCCGCTCTGGCTCGCATCAAGAATCAGGGGCCGCCCCGGAGATTGATCGGCCTGCAGATGACCGAGGCCGGAGTCCCTCGCGCCGGTTATGCGATTTTTCACCGTGACCGTCGCATCGGTCACGTGACCAGCGGCACTCTTTCTCCCTCTCTGCGCGAGGGGATTGCCCTGGCGCTCGTTGAACATGCTCCGCTGCTGCCTGGTACGGAGGTGCATGTCGAGATCCGCGGCCGTCGGGTTGCTGCGAAAGTTGTTAAACCCCCGTTTTTCCGTTCCTGACCGGGGACGGCTGTTGCAAAATATTAATTTTCAGGAGGCAGGGACATGGATTTTCCAGAGGAACTCAAGTACACCGAAGAACATGAATGGGTGCTGGTCGAGGATGACGTCGTCTCCGTCGGTATCACGGACTTTGCCCAGGACTCTCTGGGCGATATCGTTTTTGTTGAACTTCCGGAGGTCGGTGCGCGGGTCGAGGCGGGCAAGGCTTTCGGGGTGGTGGAATCCGTCAAAGCCGTTTCCGACATTTATTCCCCGGTGACAGGGGAGGTGGTCGAAGTCAACGAGGAATTGCCTGACGAACCGGAAGTCCTCAATACCTCTCCCTACGAAGATGGCTGGATGGTCAAGATCCGCTACAGCGAGCCCGAGGAGCTTGATGAGCTGCTGGACGCCGACGCCTACCGTGAGCTGACCGAAGAAGAATAGCGCTTTCAGCCTGAAAGAATCACATCGGTGTAGCGGTTCCTGTAAGTGCTTTTCAACCTCAGGGAGGGTTCGTTCATGCGCTATATCCCCCATAACGAAGAAGATGTGCAGCGGATGCTCGATGCCATCGGCGTTGATACGCTGGAGAGTCTTTTTGAAGAGGTTCCGTCGTCACTGCGCCATAACGCTCCCCTTAATCTGCCGGCAGCCAGGGCGGAGCCCGACCTGCTTGCCGAACTTGCCAGAATGGCGCGCTGCAACGGAGCGGGTGGCACCCGCCGAACCTTTCTTGGCGCCGGCGCCTATGACCATTTCATTCCCGCAGTGGTGGACCACCTGCTGAGCCGCAGTGAGTTTTATACCGCCTATACCCCCTACCAGCCCGAAATCAGCCAGGGAACTCTGCAGGCGATTTTCGAATTCCAGACTCTGATCTGCCAGTTGACCGGCATGGAGGTGGCTAACGCCTCCATGTATGACGGCGCCTCGAGCTGTGCGGAAGCGGTGCTGATGGCGCGCCGCGTTACGCGAAGGCGCAAGGTAATTCTATCCCGTGCCCTGCACCCCGATTACCTGGAAACGATCCGCACCTACGGGCGCTATCTCGACATGGAGTGGGTCGATCTGCCCTTCGGCGAAGATGGCGCTTTCGATCCCGACGCGCTGTCGCGACTGCTGGATGAAGAGTGTGCGGCGGTGGTTGTCGGCTACCCCAATTTTTTCGGTGTGATGGAAGACCTGGCGGCGGTTTCCCAATCGGCGCACGAACATGGTGCCCGCCTTGTCGTCGCGGTACAGGAGCCTTTGTCCCTGGGACTGTTCAAATCTCCGGGTGAACTAGGCGCCGATATTGTTGTGGGTGAAGGGCAGAGTTTCGGAATGCCCCTTTCCTATGGCGGCCCCTACCTTGGTTTTTTCGCAGCGCGTGAGGCCGATGTGCGCAATCTGCCCGGACGGCTGGTCGGCGAAACCGTCGATACGGAAGGACGGCGCGGATTCGTGCTGACCCTCGCGACCCGGGAGCAGCACATCCGCCGGGAAAAAGCCACATCCAACATCTGCTCCAACCAGGGATTGTGCGCCCTGGCCGCGACCATCTACCTCGCCCTGCTGGGGCGCCAGGGCCTGCCCGAACTGGCCCGGCACAATTATTCCAAGGCCTGCTACGCGCGGGATAGAATTGCCGCCATTGACGGCTACACGCTCCCTTTCAGCGCTTCGGTGTTCAATGAGTTTGTTGTCGAAGGGCCCAGGGCCGCCGAGGGGATTCTGCAGAAACTGCAGGAGCGTGACATCCTGGGTGGCGTCGCCCTGTCGCGGTGGTTCTCCGAAATGTCGAACCGCTTCCTGGTTTGCGTCACCGAGCGCAACAGTCGCGAGGATATTGATGCCCTGGTAGAGGCTCTGGCTGGAGGTGAGGTATGAACCGGGTGGGAACCAGCGGATTGTCGCTGAATGAAAAACTGGTGTTTGAACATTCGCGCCCCGGGCGCCGCGGCCATGATCTTCCCCCCCTCGATGTTCCGTCGGCCGAACCGCCTGCAGCCTTGGTGCGCGATGACATCCCCGGTTTCCCGGAATTGTCGGAGATCGATGTGGTACGCCACTTCACGCGTCTGTCATCCTGGAACTACGGGGTGGATTCCGGCTTCTATCCGCTCGGCAGCTGCACCATGAAGTACAATCCCAAAGTCAATGAGGTGGCCTGCCGCCTGCCCGGTTTTGCGGAGCTGCATCCCCATACTCCGCAGAAAATGGCGCAGGGCGCGCTGGCGCTGATGTATGAACTGCAGGAGGATCTCAAGGAAATTTCGGGGTTTGACGGCATCACTCTGCAACCCGGTGCCGGGGCGCATGGCGAGTTGGCCGGCATGCTTATGGTCCGCGCCTGGCAGCAGGCGCGGGGGGCTCGGCGAACCAAGGTGCTGATCCCCGACACAGCCCACGGCACCAATCCGGCAACAGCAGCTCTGTGTGGTTATGAAGTGGTGCCGGTGCCTTCCGAAAACGGTGTGGTGACGGTGGAAGCCATCGAAGGGCGGATGGATGACGGAGTGGCGGCGCTGATGATCACCAACCCCAATACTCTGGGGTTGTTTGAAACCCACATCGCCGATGTCTGCCGTGTGGTGCATGAACGCGGCGGGCTGGTCTACTGCGACGGTGCCAACCTCAATGCCCTGCTG
This sequence comes from Thermodesulfobacteriota bacterium, assembly GCA_034189505.1. GTDB lineage: Bacteria > Desulfobacterota > Desulfuromonadia > Desulfuromonadales > Geoalkalibacteraceae > Geoalkalibacter_A. The sequence continues at coordinate 58,105 of JAXHUR010000003.1, forward strand.
GGAATCGCCCGGCCCGGCGATATGGGCATCGATGTGATGCACTTCAACCTGCATAAGACCTTTTCAACGCCTCATGGCGGAGGAGGCCCCGGGGCGGGCCCTGTCGGGGTCAGTGCCGAACTCGAACCTTTTCTGCCCGTGCCGGTGGTGGACCGCGACGAGAAGGGGTATTTTCTCGATTGGGATCGCCCGCACTCCATCGGGCGGATGAAGGGATTTTACGGCCATTTCGGCGTGCTGGTGCGGGCCTGGACCTACATTCGTTCCATGGGTCCGGAGGGGCTGCGTCGCGCGGCCGAGATGGCGGTGCTCAACGCCAACTATGTGCGTGCCCGGCTGCAGGACAGCTACCACCTGCCTTATCCGGGTCGCAGCCTGCATGAAGTCGTCTTTTCCGACAGGAATCTCGGTGGTGGATGCAAAACCCTTGATCTGGCCAAACGCCTGATCGACTACGGCTTCCATCCGCCGACCATCTATTTCCCGCTGGTGGTCAGCGGCGCCATCATGATCGAGCCGACGGAGAGTGAAAGCCAGGAAACCCTTGATGAGTTCTGCGCGGCGATGGAAGCGATAGCGCGTGAGGCAAGCGAACATCCGGATTTGCTTAAAGATGCGCCCCGGTTGACGCGTCTTGGCCGACTCGATGAAACGAGAGCCGCTCGCCGCCCCCGCTTGCGGTGGCAACCCTAACTCCATACTCTATCTGCCGCCATGCACAAAGGGCCGGCCACCCAGGGTGTACTGAAAAAAGGCGAAAATGGTCAGCGTTTCTTCCTCGTAGGCGCGGGGCAGGGGACCATAGGAGGCCCCCGTCCAGACGGCACGAATCGCTTCACGATCAAGGGTGTTCGAGCCGGACGACTCCTCCAGCTTGACGCTTTCAACGCTGCCGTCGCGACGCACCGTGATGCGCAGCAGGGTGGTGCCCTGCTCGCCGCGCTCCGCCGCCTTGATGGGATAATTCCACACGCCGTAAATGTTGGCTTTGAACCGCTGGAAAAAGGAGATCAGCAGATCCTTCTCGGTGTCCAGCCAGATGGCATCGCCCTCGGCAACGTCAGGCCGCCTCTTGCGGCGCTCTTCTCCCGTAATGCGACTGGCGGTGCTCTGCGGCAGGTCGAGCAGGTCGTCGATTTTGGGCAGCGGCTGGTCTGGAGCTGCCGGAGCGGCTTTTTGGGACGAGGGCCTGTCGACGGCCGACGGTGCCAGTTCCGCCTCATGTTTTTCAGCGGGGCGTTCAATCGGTTTGGCCGTTTCTGCGGGTTCTGCCTTCTTTGGTTTCGGCTCGGTCTCCTGTGGCTCAGGTTTTGGAGTCGGCCGGGGGGGCGAGGGCGCCGGAGGGGCTGTCGGCGCCATATCGTCCGTATCCTCACCTTTGGGTGCGGTTTCCTTTTCAACCTGCATGTCCTGCGGTCCCAGCCGTTTTGCCGGCTCTTTCCGCGGCTCAGGCGGCTCCGGTTGCGGCGGGATGTCGAGTTCCCGGGGCCGGGTTTCTTCCTGAGGTGGACGCACTTCCACCATGACCGGCTCGTCCCGGTCCGGCGTCGGCAGCAGGGTTTTCTCCGGAATCAGCAGCAGAAGCAGCAGATGCAGCGCGATGGACAGTGGAATGGACCACCAGAGAAAAGATATTTTTCGACTGCGAAAATTCATGAAAACCGGTTCGTGGTTGATAAAATGACAAGCAGCATTCGATTATACCCGAAACCGGCAGATTCTCACCAGCCCGTGGTGTAAAATTTCACCGGGATGAATTTGTCCGATGAAGAGCGGCCATAGGGTTGACCGCCTTCAAGGCATCGGGTATAACTTCAGGCACCGATTTAAAACTTTGTTTTGGAGGAGGAAATTCTATGCACCTGGTGGATCAGATCAAGGAAAAAGCGCGACAGAGTCTGCAGACGGTCGTCCTGCCCGAAGGATATGACGATCGCATGGTGCAGGCTGCGGGCCGCATTGTCAAGGACGGACTGGCCAGGGTCGTGCTGCTCGGCGACCCGGATGCACTGCAGGGTAAGGCCTCTGAGTTGGGTTGCTCTCTCGATGGCGTTACCCTGGAGAACCCCAAGACCTCGGATAAGCTCGATGGTTATGTGGCGGAACTGGTCGAATTGCGCAAGAAAAAAGGCTTGACCGATGAAGAGGCCCGCAAGATTCTTACCGGCGACGACAACCTCTATTTCGGCGCGATGATGGTTCACAAGGGCGACGCCGGGGGCGCTGTTGCCGGGGCCTATAATACGACTGGCGACGTTCTGCGTGCCGCGTTCCAGGTGATTGGCACCGCGCCGGGAATGAAAACGGTCTCCTCGGTGTTCCTGATGGTCACCAAAACCCCTGAGTTCGGTGAAAACGGCACTATCCTTTTTGCCGACTGTGCGGTCAACCCCAACCCCGACGCCCAGGCCCTGGCGGAGATCGCCCTGGCGACCGCCAGTAGCTGCAAGAGTTTCCTTGGTGTCGATGCGCGGGTAGGCATGCTGTCGTTCTCAACCAAGGGCAGCGCTCAGCACGACGATGTGGATAAAGTGCTCAAGGCTCTGGAGATTGCCAAAGCGGCTGACCCGTCACTGCAGATCGATGGCGAACTTCAGGCCGATGCAGCACTGCTGCCCAAGGTCGGTGAGAAAAAAGCGCCCGGCTCACCAGTGGCCGGTAAAGCCAACACGCTGATCTTCCCCGATCTCGATGCCGGCAATATCGGTTACAAACTGGTGGAGCGCCTGGCCGGCGCCGAGGCCGTCGGGCCCATCATTCAGGGGCTGGCCAAGCCGGTCAATGATCTCTCGCGGGGCTGCTCCGTCGATGATATCGTTTCCGTGGCTGCCATTACCGCGGTTCAGGCACAGGGATAACCCATAAGGAACAGAAGCCTTTTGCCGTAGGCACAGATAAAACAGCAAAGGCCGGAGGGAAGATTCTCCGGCCTTTGCTGTTTATGATCGTTGTTTTGAAGCGCGGTTATTTGCGCTGGAACTCCTTGTGGCAGAAGCTGTAGTCGAACTTCATGTGATCGGTATAGGTGCCTTCCAGAATTGCCACGACATCCTCGGTAAAGACCAACTCTTCGTCGGTGGGGATGACAAACACCTTGACCTTTGAATCAGGGGTGGTAATGATATTTTCCGTCTTGCGGGTCTGGGTGTTGCGGTTCTTTTCCCGGTCGAGAATGATCCCCATGAACTCCAGTCCTTCGAGGGCTTTTTCGCGGATCTGCCAGGCCATCTCACCGACCCCGGCGGTAAAGACAACAGCATCAATCCCACCGACTGCGGCGGCGTAGGCGCCGATATATTTCTTCAAACGGTAGGCTTCGATCTCGAGGGCAAGGCGGCAGCGTTCATCGCCTTCCTCAATCCCCTCAAGCACGTCGCGCCGGTCAGTGTATTGACCGGTGACCCCAAGAACCCCTGATTTTTTATTCAAAATGGAGTCGATTTCTTTCGGCCCGAGATTCTCCTGCTGCTGAATGAACATGGGGATGGCAGGATCAATATCTCCGCAGCGGGTGCCCATCATGGCACCTTCCAGCGGCGTCAGCCCCATGGAGGTATCCACCGAAATGCCGCCTTTGATGGCGGAATGGCTGACGCCATTGCCGATATGCATGGTGATGATATTGCAGTCCCTGGGATCTTTGCCCAGCAGCACCGCCGCGCGCTTTGAGACATAAAGATGGCTGGTGCCGTGGAAGCCGTAGCGGCGTACGCCGTATTTGGTATACCACTCATGGGGCAGCGGGTAGGTATAGGCATGCTCCGGCATAGTCTGGTGAAATGCGGTGTCGAAAATTGCCACATGAGGGACGTCAGGCAGAACCGAGAGTGCAGCCTCAATGCCGGCAATATTCGGCGGATTGTGCAAAGGTGCCAGATGCTGGACCTCTCTGATGCCGGCAAGAACTTCATCATCGATCATCACGGAGCGGGTGAACTTTTCGCCGCCATGCACCACGCGATGCCCAACGGCAGAAATTTCGTCAATCTCTTTAACCACACCATGTTCGGCGTCGGCCAGAATTTTGATAATCAGGTGAATGGCCGTTTCATGCGAGGGGCATTCGTATTCTTCGCGATAGGTTTCTCGACCAGGGACTTCGTGGACGATGAAAGAATCTCCCACAGTTACACGCTCAACCATCCCTTTGGCAATGACCTCCCCGCGATTCCAGTCAAAAAGCTGGTACTTGACGGACGAGCTGCCGCAATTGAGAGCCAGAATATCCATAAATAAGTGATCCTCCTCGTCTGAAAGCCTACCGCCTGCGAGCCCGGCAAAACGACGTTTACATTTTTCTTGTCGCTTCCCCATTGCCGCTGGCCCGTCGAAGGGCAGGCGCATTTATCCTGAAATATTAAAAGCGAAAAAACGTTATAAAAGATATAATATGGGGTGCTTTATTGCAAGAATTTTCCTGGTGCTCGGGAAAAAGGTGTTTGGGGTGGACATTCATCGGGCGTTTATTGTAAACTCCATCGAAAATCATCTGAGGAGGAGATACCATGGCTTACACAATCAACGACGAATGCATTAATTGTGGTGCTTGCGACCCGACCTGCCCGGTCGAGGCCATCAGCGAGCAGGGCGACAAGCGCGTTATCGACGCCGACACCTGCACCGATTGCGGCGCATGTGTTGACAGCTGCCCGGTCGACGCGATTCACCCTGCCTGATTGGGTTTTCGCACAGTTGGAAAGGGGCGGCTTTGGCCGCCCCTTTGCTTTTGGAGCGTTCGGTGTCGTTGAGGCTTAAACTGAGATACTCCTCGGGTGAGAGTGGAGGCATATAAGTATGTTTGGATTGGGTACAACAGAACTTATTATTATCCTGGTGCTTGTCATGGTCATTTTCGGGGCGGGAAAACTGCCGGATATTGGAAATGCCCTGGGCAAGGGGATACGCAATTTCAAGAAGTCAGTCGAGCATGACGATGAGATTGATATCACGCCAAAAGAAGGTGAAGATGCGGACGGGGATAAAAAAAAGAGTGAAGACGCAACCGGCGACAAAAAAGACTAGTCTTGCCTTCAGCAGCACCTGAGAGTTTAAAAAACAGTGAATAAAAAAGCCGCGTCCTCTCTGAAGGCAGCGGCTTTTTTGCTTGCATTTTTTAGCGGGGTTTACTGTTGGGAATCCGCTGGAGTGGCCGGTCTGGAATCGACCACTTCGACCGTGAATTCGGCCACGCCTTCCGGCAGATTGCGGAACACGATGGTAAAGGGGATCGAGTCGCTCGGAGCCACATTGAGGTTGGAGAGGTGGTCGCCGAACTGGTTGGTCATGGCTTCTTCGATTTTGCTGTACGGCAGGGTGCTCAGCTGTTCTTCGGTCAGGGCATTGCCGCCGAAGACCGTCTGCTGCATGACCGGTTTTCCCGCCTCATTGAAAATGACCCCTTTGATCTGAATGGTCGAGCGTGGCTCTTCATAGAGATTGCGGGCGCGACCGTGGATGACGAACAATTCTCCCGCCTGTTCGTTCTGCACAAAAGAGGCGGTGTAGTCGTTGAGTTCTATGCGGCCGACCGAGGCAACCGGTTCGGATTTGCTGCTGGTCAACTCCAGCAGCATACGTTCAAAAGCCTGGGGCCCCTGTTTCCAGAAAAGATACCCGGTTACAGCCGTCAGAATAATCAGGACAATCAGGAAAAAGATCATCAGTGAGGCCACCGGGTTCCTGCGTTGCGGTACTGCGGCCTCGAATTGCTCTCTGCCTGTTTCCTCTGCCGCGTCTGCCGTCTCCGGTTCAGGATTGTCCTCGACCGAGGCAACTTCATCGAGCAGGTCGTCGTCAGTTCCGGCAGTCCGAGGCTCTTCGAAGCTGAACATGGGCGCATCGGCCGCAGTTTCCTCTTCTTCCGGCAGTTCCAGCGCATTCTCCTGAAGCCGCTCTACTTCCGGCTTTTCTTCGGCCGGCTCAAACGTGAAGTCTTCTTCCTCCCGTTTTCTGTCCGGCTGATCCGTTTCGCCGAATTCCTCTTCCTCCTGGTCAGGGGAAAGTCCAAAACTGAATTCACCGAAGCTGCCGTCCTCGAAAGAACTCTCGCTATCTTCTTTTTGTGCGTGCTGCAGAGACAGATCTTCGGGCTTCTCTTCTACCGGCAGATCCCAGGATTGCTCCCGGTCGAGAGATTGTTTAAATGCCGGCTCTTCTTCATCCATGGAAGTGGCGGTGAGCTTGCCCGATTCCTGCTCGGTCCCCGGCTCTGTTTCTTTCAGTCCCAAAGTTTCGTTCGGAGTCCCGGATTCACTGGCGGTGGGGGGCGGTGTCCTCTTCCTTTGGGGATCGCTGACCTCGAATTGATCGGGTGTAAATCCCTCTTCTTTTTCCCGGGTCTGAGGGATGAACCCGAGATCATCGGGTTCTTGGGGCGGGGGAGGAGTGGCGAAAAAAATCTGCTTGCAACGCGCACATCGCGCCTTAATCCCCTCCGGGCGCATTTTCTCTTCAGACAGGCGGAAGCGGGTGCCGCACTTTTCACATTGAATGATCATCGAGGTGGTTCTCCCTTGATCTCGGGATCAGGATTTCACCAGGTAAATATCCGGCAGTTGACGGTATCTTTCGTCGTGATCCATCCCGTAGCCGACAATAAAACCATCCTCCATGGTGATGCCGACATAATCGGCTTCGAACTCGACTTCGCGCCGAGCTCGTTTGTCGATCAGGGTACAGATTCGCAACGTGCGCGGATTCTGGTTGAGTAACTTGTTATAGAGTGATGTCAGAGTATAGCCGCTGTCGACGATGTCCTCAACAATAATGACATCCCGGCCACGGATGGGAGTTTCGAGATGGGAGCGAAATTCAACAATTCCGGAACTCTGAGTTCCGGAGCCGTAGCTGGCCAGGCGAACAAAATCCACCGACGCTTTTATGGGGAGTGCCCGCAGCAGATCCGCCGCGAAGATCAGCGACCCTTTCAGCACCACGACCAGCAGCACTTCGCGCTCACTGTAATCGCGGCCGATCTGTTGTGCGAGTCGATTGACTTCCTGTGCTATGCGGTCTCGGGGGTAGAGTATTTCCAAGCGTGCGTCGCTCATAGTCGATTGATCCGAAAAATTAGATTTAATAAAGTTTTGTATAGCAAGAATCGACCTGTCGTGTCAATCAATACCTGCGCCGGAAAGGACTTTAAAGGATGGCGCGGGGAGGGAAATATGGTAGTATGGCTTGCTGATAGAATATTCGCTTACGAAAGGAAAACACCCATGTTGCAGCGATCACTTTTGTTGACTTTTTTACTTTTCTTCACCGCCGCTTCAACTGCTTTTACTGCTCAACCACGAATCGAGGTGGATTCGTCCGAATATAATTTCGGTTCCATTGAGGAGGGGGAAAAGGTCACGCATGTCTTTCGTTTTTCCAATACCGGCGATGCTCCTCTCAATATTGAACGGGTCCGCTCCTCCTGTGGATGCACGGTGCCGCGATTGTCGGCTGAAGTCCTGGCGCCGGGAGATGTCGGCGAGGTTGAGGCGGTTTTTGACAGCCGCAGATTCAACGGACAGGTCGTAAAAACCATCTACCTCTATACCAATGACCCGCTGCACGATGTGGTGCAGTTATCCCTGCGTGGGAAAGTTAACAGGGTCATTGCCGCCGAACCGCCCCGTGTCGATTTTGGCGTGTTGAAATCCGGTGAGCAGAGGCAGACGCAGGTGCGCCTCGCCAACAATGGCAGTGAGGCCATTGAGCTTGGCGATGTGACGGTAAGCAATCCTGCCGTCGAGGCAGAACTGCAAAGCGATGTTGTTGAGCCGGAAACGAGTGTGATTTTGACTTTGACCGTGATCCCGGAACAGGAGCAGGGGAGGTTGAGCGGATATGTCATTATCCCCACCAACCACCCATCGATCACGGAAATCCGCTTGCCGATCTTTGGTACTGTTTCTCCCTGATCCGCAGCAGTAAACAGCAGAAAAGCCGGAACCCCGACTTCGGTGCGGTTCCGGCTTTTCTGTTTTTTATGCGGTAATGTCCGTGATTATTCGCGAACGTAGGTGTCGATGTCGGTTTCATGAACCATGCCCATGAGGCGGGCATATTCCGACTCGATCAGCTCATAATGCTGGTGTGTCGATTTGGCGTTGGCCTCATAAACCGCTTTGACCTGAGGATCTTCAATTTTAGCTGCCATCTCACGCAGACTCTTTTCCAGATTCTGCTCCTTCTGCATCGCCAGTTCCATGGCCTTGCGCTCGTTGAAATCGGAGATCAGGGCTTTCTCCATGTCGCTGAGCCATTCCCCGTCCTTGGCTGGGGCGGCATTGATGAATGTTTCAAAATCCGATAGATCGGAGCCTTCATAGACATCGAAAAACTGCCTGGCGTGATCGCGTTCCTCGCGGGCCAGTAGTTCGAATACTTTCCTGGCTTCTGCGTTTTTCATGTTCTTGGCACCCAGAGCATAAAAATCCATCGCATTCTTTTCTGTCTGGACCGAGCGTTTGACCGCTTCCTGCAAATTAATTTTTTCCGCCATTCTTCTCTCCTTTTTTCCGTAAAATAATTTTACTGACAAGGATAGCAGAACTTTGAAAAATTTCTCGCCCTGGCAGCGAAAAGCTTTGCAAGAGGCATTGGTCCTGAGTAGTTGACAGGCCATAATTATCGGTTAAACCTTAAATTACGCCCAATATCGGGTTATATCCTTTTATTATCTTAATTTCGCGAGGGCTTCATGAACTACACCCCCCGTTCGGTCTGTATCAATGGTGACCTGGTCCCGGTTGCAGGCAGAAGGCATCAGGAAGATTCCACCTCACGCCTGGGAGAGGCGTTGGCTGAAGTCAACAAATGCTTTAGTGCGCAGGTAGATTTGCCGCTTGCTTTACACGCAGGGAATGAATGGCGCGGTCTTGTTCGCTCTCTTTCGACCGCTTTCCAGATCGATTTTTTCTTGCGGCAGCGTCTTTTCCCCATAAAAATCGCGACCGGTATCGGGGCCGGAGAGGTGTCCGACGGCTACCGCGATGACCGCAATATGGTCGGGGGGACGGCGGTAATGCGGGCCCGTCAGGGGATCGAGCTTGCCAGGCGTCATCGCGGCGGGGCTTTCCTCGCCACCGGAATCGCCCCTCTGGATACAGGTGCCAATACCATCTGCATTCTGCTGCAGACTATTTTCGAGACTTGGACTCGCAAACAGCTTGAGGCCTATCTTGCCTACCGCAAGTATGGAACCGAGGCGTCGGCCGCTGAAAAGGTCGGTATTACTCAGTCGGCCCTGCATCAACGGCTGGCGGCAGCGCGGGCCAAAACTTATGAGCTGGCCGGGGAGCAGCTGCTGTGGTTTGTTGACCATTTTCCTGCTGTTGCAGAAGATGTGGGCGTTGGGAAGGAGGCAAAAAAGGGTTAAAATTCCCCCTTTCCCAGGTGCGAACGCAGATCCTGGTACGCCCTTTCAAGGTTTACAGGCAGAAACTGCTGGAATCCCGGAAGCGTTTCGTATTGAGGGAGGCTGAATTCCCTCTTGACCTGATCCAGTGTCTTTCCTTCCTCGATCATCTGCAGGACTTCCGAAAAGAACGCCTTAAGAAATTTTTTAAATGCGGTCAGGTCTTCGGTGGCGCCGATCTCGCCGTAGCCGGGCACGATTTTCCCGACCTTGAGGCGCTCCAGAAATTCCAGAGCCAGAATCCATTCCTGCATGTGTCCATCACCAAGATACCCGGCCGAACCGTTGTAGAAGAGATCGCTGGTGAACAGAATGCTCTCGTCCGGAAGGTAGACGACCGTATCGCCACTGCTGTGACCGGCCTCCATGTTGGTCAGTATGATAGTGCGGCCACCGCGTTTCATGGTCAGCCCCTCGTTGAAAAATATCAGTGGGAATTCGATTTCACGAACTTCCTGCTCCAACTCCTTCCAGGTCTGCCAGGACATGAGTACGTCTTTGCCCGGCGGGAAATCAAGATCGATATAGCCGTAACCGCCATGGTGGTGGGTTAATATAAAGCTGCTCACCGGCTTCTTGGTGACCTGAGCAACCTGGGCGGTCAGGTCGCGGATTGCTCTGCCGGTAAAATGCGCGCCCGCCACTACCACATCCTCTTCGCACTCCATGACCAGCGCGTTGGATGAAGTTTGTCTCCCAGGTACGGCCAATGCTGCATAAATGCCCTCATCGAGCTTTTCAAGTCGATAGCTCGAAGGGGCCGCGAAAGCAGCTGGAACCGTCACCAGGAATGCCACAAGAAGAGCAAAGAATGCACGCATAAGTCAGAATCCGACCTTTAAAATTAGGCAGTTTTTACTTTACCAGGATTCAGGCGGGGAATACAAGCCCCGGCTGTATCAAATGCCTTTTTTCATGTTGCATTTGAATCATGGATAAGATATACAAGGCAGTCCATGCGCAATTAGCTCAGTTGGATAGAGCGTCGGCCTCCGGAGCCGAAGGTCGCAGGTTCGAATCCTGCATTGCGCACCAATAAAATCAAGTTTTTTCGACATAGATTCAGGCACTTGGGCAGGTCCGACCCCGCACCACCCCTGAAAAAACTTCCGGCATACCCCTCCCTTTTGATCTTACTCCAACTCTGCCTTCATCTGTTCAAATTGCTCATGATCGATCTCCCCGCGAGCATTGTTACCACCTGAAGAAACGGCCCCGAAAATCTCCGGAGCCGTTTCTTTTTCATCTGCGGTTGCTATTAGCGCATTCCACCTCCGTGGCCAGGGCCGTGCGGCCAGTCACCCGGTTCCATGTGCCCTTCTTGGGTACCGCCGGGTCCGGGAACATAGCCGTTTTCGAAGTTTTTGAGGCTGCATCTCGACCTGAAAAGAACGGCGGATCATAAAGATTTGGGGCACTCCAGTATTTCATCATCTGAAGAATAATCATGGTATCTCAAGCTGATCTTTGCTCCTTGCG